>NZ_JCAMOR010000003.1:0-396936 GCF_059512385.1 Bradyrhizobium sp. Crot121
GAGCAGAAGAACGGCGCGGTCGTCCGGCGACTCGTGGGATACGGTCGCTTCGATGGTGTCGAGACGACGCGCGTGCTGGAACGTTTGTATGCTGCATCCCGGCTGCACACCAACTTCTTCCAGCCGTCCTTCAAGCTGAAGGACAAGCGACGCGAGGGCGCGAAGGTGATCAAGCGCTATCATGTTCCAGCCACGCCCTATGAACGAGCACTGGCGCATCCGAAGTTGAGCAAAGGCGTCAAACGGCGTCTTCGAGAGCTTTATCGCACGCTCGATCCCGTGGCCCTGCTGGCCGAGATGAGGGACGCCCAGACGGAGCTCGGCACGCGCGTCGGCGCCCGCGCGGGCAAGCTCACGGCAGCAACCAGTCCGCCGGCATCGGCAACGAACGCGGCAGCGTTCGCGAAGAGGCTCGGCAATGAGGTGCATCTGGGGGAGCAGCGCATCATCCATCGGCGCATGCGCAAGCCATACAAAAAGCGCATGAGAATGCCATCGATGCTCGATCCGCACCTCGCCGACATCGAGCGCTGGTTCGCGGCCGAACCTCGTCTGACCGCGCTGGCCATCCTCGATCGTCTCGCCGAACACGCCCCCGAAAAGTTCGGGCCGCCGCAGCACACCATCGTGCAGCGCCTGTTGCGATTACTCAGACGCAACGCAACCGAGGTGATCATCCCGCGCACGGCCGGGGGTACGGCACCTGCCACCATTGGTGATCCCGGGACTGGGGCCGGCGCTGCGTGTGATGGGCACTCCGCGACGTCCCCAGTCCCTCCGATCCTGCGAGCAATGACGCAACCTCAGACCGGCCGACAGTCGGCGCTACGTCCGTCAAGCGAAAGTAACATCCTCAGATGAGGCAATACGGGGGGTCAATATTGCAGGCCGAATGACAGGCAAGATCGCCAACTGGATCGCTGACTACAATCTCCGGCGACCTCACTCATCGTTGAAATACCTAACCGCCGCGGCCTATGCCGCCAACCTCACCGCAACGGACGATCGGCTACGCAATCCCGACCAGCTCCGCCGATCGTCCGTTGCTCCACCCGCGCCACTTGGCGTACAAAACTCCGAGACTCTAACCGCCGCTGGATGAAAACGCAGTGGCAGGTCAACGAGACCAATGTTCGGGAAAGGCCTTCGCGCGCACTCAGGCTCGCTTTGTCCGAATTTGCCCGAACGAGACCACCAGAGCCGCCTATCGATAGGTCCGGCTTGGGCCAATGGCAGACGTTGATCCGCCCCTCAGTGAGCCTGCACTCGCCCAGCGAAGCAAGCAAACCGTACTCAGCGTTGCGTCCATCCATTTACGCAGCGGGGGCACTTGCCCATCATTGTTCAGGCAGAACCGTGAGCTTCCGAGACGCATCGATGCGCCAGAACGGATATGCAGCCATTTCTTTCGCATGCTGCCCGAACATCTCGATCCGTCTGCTTGTGAATTCCATAATGACGGCGAAAAAATCAATTGGCGACCTGATCGCCGTAAGCCTCAGGCCGAATTCAAAAGCAAATTGCCCGTTGGCCTGAGCTATCTCAAGAAGCTTCGCTTGATAAGCCTGCATGTTTGCCGTCGCTAAAGCGGAGCCTTTCGCTGGATCGCTATCCCTCATCCTCTGACTGAGGTCACCTGGTAACGCATCCACCCGGGTCTCAATGGTGGGAGCATCGTGTTTTGGATCGTCATGCAGTTTTAAAGGTGGTTCCATCGAGACCGTCGCAACAGAGCGCAGAAAATCGTCTTTCGGGCTTCTAACAATTGCCTGCTTGTTCCGTTGGGCTCGCGCGGCTACCTTTTTGGGATTGCGGACGCGCGTTGACGCTGTTCCCAACTTGCGCTTGCTCATCTGGCGCTCCAAGGAAATGGGGTCCGACCACAACGGTCATTTCTGAAAAGACAACAGGCTTTGCGATGTGGCGTTCCAAAGCCTCGGATTATGAATTGAGACCAATCGCACGGTCTGGAAGTCGATGATGATAGGTAGCAACTTCCAACCAACGAACGCCTAGCTGGAGATCCGACAGACCCATGTCCAACGGCAGCTGATTTTGCTGGAGCCAACGACTGCTCTGGGTCAAAATGCGAAAAACTCAGCGCGAGCAAATCTGGTCCGCTAATGCCTGCTAAATGGACCTCAACTAGAGGTCCCACCACTTCGCAGATGGGCCAATAGCGACATGACGTTCCGGCGTCGCGAGAAAGTAAATCGAGTTCGGTGCTGCGAACCGACTACCAGCATTCGCGAGCCCGAGCACGCCAAGTCGTATTAATGCAGCCCAAAGCACAGGCGTTTTCGATGGAATTGCAGGTATCGCGCTGGGCATGATGCTTGCTGACTTCTCCCGTGATTATGTTTTGAAGTCGATACTGCGCAAGATAATGCCTGGAGAAGTGCCTTCGAACTCCATAGCTAGGACTTTGCGAGCGGCACGCTCTTCAAACCGATCGCGGAGTTTCATGATTTGCGCCTCGCGCTGGTTGGACCCGGACCGCGCTACACCTTCCAGATCATCCATCGCGGAAGTCGAGATGGCGCACGGTATCTCCCTTTGGCCGTCAACCATCGAAAACAGCATGACCATCCTGTCGAACTCGTAGCCGAGAAATCGACCACGCGTGAGCGCCATTGGACCTACTCCTTTCCATCAGGTCGAAATCAACCGCCCGACGCTTGAAACCGCCCGATCGTTTACGCGACTTGCCATTGGAGCTTTGAAGGCCGGACGAGATCCGCGGCTATGTGTCCTATGACGTGGAGCGGCCAATCTCGCTCTCGTGCAGCACTGAGCACGTGCAACCGCTGGACGGACGCGGATCTATGGACAACGCGTTGGATGCCGCTAGCCATTTCTACTTCTTTTTGCCCTCAGCGAAGGTCGGCTGCCATCCCGCACCCTTTTGGCTTGGTGCTGCGGCGATGACTTTGATCTTCTTCTTTTTGGGTTTCTTAGCTTCCCGATTGCTTCTTTGTTGACCTTTGGCCATGTCGATCTCCTTGGGTTTGAGGATGACGCAAATTGAAATCCAGAATTGGCCAAATTCGTAGTCAGAAATTATCATCCGGTTCAGACAGGCGACCGTGTCATCGCGTCTGAGCAAAAATCGGGGGTCAGGCCCTCGCGCCGGAATCGCCATTCCGGTGCACCGGAGAGGGGAAACTCTTGCCGTGGATCAGGTTTTGCGCTTCCGGGCCGCCGCTTCGGCCTCGCGAGCCAGTCGTTCAGCCCTTAACCGCTCGCGGTTTGCATGAAACGCCGCCTGCGTGCGTTCATACTCGGACATCGCTACTTTGGCATCGGCTTCCTTGAAGGCCCTTCGCGCCTCACGTTGGGCGGCAGTGGGGGGCCTGCGTTCGTAATTATAAGCGGTCATTCCTCCTCCTTCGGCGATAGCCGTAATCGGACAGGTTTCTCGCTTCCAACCGGGGCTTGTTGGGGTGCTGCATGGTTATCCGACTCCCGGCTGCCGGACTTTGTTCCGCTCTCGGGCGAGACGTGGTGACGCGGCCGACCGGCCCGGACCCATATTGGTCTGATAGCGGGCCCCCCTGGGTATACTTTTAGACCTTGCGCATGCGCTCTTTGGGTATACGCTGCTAGCCATCACCGCTCTTCCTGGGCATCCATCGGTGACTGAGAGTGTTGCGCTCCCGCCACAAAGGGAGTGCCGCATGCCCGACGCGCAACTCACTAACAAGCTGCCGTCACGCCAACTCGTGCGGCCCAGGTGTCCCATGTGCCAAGCCCACATGGAAGTCCTGCATGTGGCGCCGGGGAGACCCGGTTTTGAGTACTGGACCTTAAGATGCAAGAAATGCGGGCTTATCCATGAAGCTCAGGCCGCTGCGGATCCGATCAACTCCGAAGCACTGGGCTGGTTCGACGGCGAACTGAAGCCGCCCCGATAAAGCTGTTGCCGGGCGAATGAGCGCCTGCCGGCGAGGCTCTCGACAAAAGGAAGCTCCCTCGTGAAATACGACCTATACAACAGTAAGGGGAGACTACGTCGACCTGGTCATCGGTCCCGCCATTTTCGACCTTACCGGCAAGTTGCTCTATGAGCTCAAAGGCACCAAAATTTACCGAGAATCCGGTGAATTGATTGGCCATCTGTATCGCGCGGGCGCGTCGGAAACGCTGCGCCTCGACAGAGCAGCCGACCGATTGTTCTCATCGCGCGAACGAGAGCGCCGCAGATAGAGGCTGTCACGGCGCATGGTCTTTACTCCTCCCAGGTACGCTCGCCGCCCTCGCATTCAAACATCATCGTTCGGACCAGAGTCGGACTACCTCCGCACTTGCACCGCGCGATGACCGCTACGGTCAAAATCCGTCGCCCGATCGGTCGAATTGGACCCAAGTACGTCTTCAATCGTCTGAAAGCCGACGTCATTTCAGAGGTCACCGGCTTGAGAATGGTCGACCTCATTAATTGAGGAGGTCACCATGATCGAAGTCTTAAGCACCATCGAGAAGGTCGCAAAGCACGTCCCGTGGAACAAGGGTAAGATCGTCGGTGCGAAGCCACCACTCCGTCCGAAGCACCTCTGGTCCATCCGGACAAAGCTCCAGGTCGAGGGCCGGCTCCGCGATCTGGTGCTGTTCAACGTGGCCATCGACAGTAAACTTCGTGGCTGCGATGTCGTGGCGCTGAAGGTGGATGACATCGCGCCAAGCGGCAACGCGGCTGATCGTGCAATCATCCGGCAGAAGAAGACGGGACGACCGGTCAAATTTGAACTCACCGAGTCGACGCGCCAAGCCGTCGACGACTATCTGAGAGCGACGGGCAAGAAGCCGGGAGAATACCTATTCACCGGCCGGCGGCGACCTAGTTGTCTAACCACTCGGCAGTACGCGCGGCTTCTGTCTGATTGGCTTACCCAGCGTCGGGCTTGATCCACACCTGTTCGGAACACTTTCACTTCGGCGAACAAAGGCGACTCTGATCTACCGGCGGACGTGCAACTTGCGAGCCGTGTAGCTTTTGTTGGGCCACACGAAAATCGAGAGCACCGTCCGATATCTGGGCATTGAGGGCGACGACGCGCTCGCCATAGCAGAACAGGTTGACGTCTGAACTACCGGGGCAGAGCGGACATGCTCTGCCCGTGCTTTATCAGCGGCTTCGCGCCAACAGCGGACACCAACGTGCGGCCCAGCGGGCCATCAGCCGAGGCCCTCCACGCCGACCAAACGCGCTGAGCTGCAAGAGTCTCTTATGCTTTTGAGTCCTTGGTACGTTGCGCCATTGTAAAAGGCCTCAAATGCCGCGATTGACGGGAATTCCAGCAAGACAATCCTGCGAGGTTCCCAATCTCCTTCGTAGACCTTGTGAGCTCCGCCTCGAGCCAGATATTTGCCTCCGGCCATCTCCAGCGCAGGCTTCACACCCGACATGAATTCCTGGTATTGCTTTGGGTCACGAATATCGACGTCAAAAATCATGTAAGCCGCCATTTGCGGTCTCCCGATCCAGTTGTATCGAACGCCGCTCCCCAGTGAGGCAGCATCGGGGGCTGCATCCACTCGCGTCAAATCAAATGTCCGCAAGGGGTCAACAGCCCCGATTAGCTGATCGGTCGGTCACTTCCGCTTTACCCCGATAAAGCGGACCATTTCGAAGCCAAGCCGAACTTCGCTCTTGGGCCATAAGCGGAAGTGCCTTCGAGGCAGCCCGCCGACGCTAGAAGCCCATCCTTTCACGTCTTCGATTTGCAGGTTCAAGACGCCGACTGACGCAACGCAGTTCACTCGCGGCGTCCTCCCTGGTCGCTGGTTGATCGCCGCAGCCGAATCTCTTCCCTTTCAAAGATCTGCTCAAAGATAGCTCAGCCACCAGTCGGAACGGCGTTGTTTGAGATCGGCGAACCAGCGGCAGAGTGGATAAAGAGCTGCGACCACCAAGAGCCAGATGACGTAGACGCCCGCAAGGCTTAGGCCATAAGTCGAGGGCCGCGCACCCTGGGCCATGCTGGATAAGGAAGGAGGCTGTGCCGCATTGAACCCACGCGAGGACGACCGCGGCTGCATGGATCAGGAAAATATGGACGACGTAATAGATGAAAGGCACGCGTCCATAAGTGATGATGAAGCCCGCGACTGTGCCGCGTGCGCGTTCGAACAGCGCGGGGACCAGGAAAGCGGGGCCTAGCGTCATCGCGCGATAAAGTAGCGACGGCGGATATTTTTCGCAATCCAGGAACGACAGCAAGGTCGGGAGCCACGAGCTCTGCATCAACCATGGCCGCGGATCGCCATGTAGATTGGAGGCCCGCAACGCGATGAAGCCCGCAAGCGTCACTATGCCGAGCGTCGCAAACCAGCGTCGCCGCGCGTCCTGTTCAAGCTCGAACAGGGGCCAGAGCGCATAACCGGCCGCCATCACGCCGATCCAGGGTACGAGCGGATAAAGCACGAACAGCCTCGCGGACGGCCCAACCTGCACAAATCCCGGTCGATGCAAAACGTGCCATATCCACTCCACCGCTCCCAACTGATCCCCGCTAATCGTCAGGGCTCACCCTGTTCCTCAACCTGCCACGGTAGTGCTAGCGGCCCAACGCGAGCTCCGCATCAGGCTGCAAAAGTTGCGGCGGTGAAAATGGGGGTCCTTGTCGGCCATGATATCGGCGAGGCCGGTGTCTTGGGTCATTTCCGGCCGGTGCTTGAGGCCGTCGTAAAACACCTGGAGAAGGTCCTCCGCGAATTGCGGCGGACGGGGATAGGCCGTCGCCACCGCCTCCCGCTGCGCGTCGGTGAATTCGTCATAGCCAAGGCTTACCAGATCCATCATCACGCCCTCCGCAGTAAGTGCGGCGACGGGATGCAGGTGCGCGGAGATTCCCGGCGTGGTGTGCAGCGCGATCGCAAGCCAGACCTTCTCGATATCACTTTCCGAGATGCCGTGGCTTCGCAGGAAGTCGCGCGCCGCATTCGCGCCGTCCACCTCGAAGCGCAGCCGACTTTCCCGGAAGCCGGAGGTCAGGCCGACATCATGGAACATGGTCGCCGTGTACAACAGCTCCGGATCGAAGGTCAGCCCCTTCCGCTTCCCGGCCAGGGCACCCCAGAAATAGACGCGCGTGGAGTGCTGAAACAGAAGGTCGCTCTCGGTGTCGCGAATGAACTGCGTTGCTTCGCGCGCCAATTGGCTGTCGGGAATCTTTACGCCGGAAATCTCGTTGACCATCATGATCCATCCTCCATCAGTATCAGGTAAGGCCCGAACTCACGCCTTTCAGGTCAGGGCCGTGGTGACCGGCATTACCGCTGGTTTCTGAACTGCCGTTAGTAAGCCCGCTTTAACCTGACGATGCCCCTTCAAGGAATGGAAGAACAACTCCACATTCAGCAACCCGCGAAGGGGAGTAGCCAGAAGGTGCCGATCGCCTCAGCGACGCATTTGTGGATGGTGCTTCTGTTCATGGGCTCCTCCCTTGGTTGATGTAACCGATCGGTTCAGGAGCGACGTCGACAAAGCGGTCGATCAAAAGCGGCTCGTCGGGAGCCTAGGTTCAACGCAGGACCTTTAACTTACGTCAATAGTATACGCCCCACTGCCCCGGCTGGAAAGCGGCGCTGGGCCGGCCCCCGCCAAAAACCGAGCCGAAGGTCCGGAAGGGGTCAAAAGCGCCGATTGGAAGGTCGACCAGTCACTTCCGATCTACCCCGATAAGCAGACGATTTCCGATCCCGTCCCGGACTTCGCATTCGGGCCAACAGCGGCCATCGGCGATGAGGCAAGCCCGCGATTTTGCGATCCGAGAAAGATCGAGATGGGGAGTTATCGGACGCCAGACATATCGAGGAAGGGCCGAAGCGCCTTCATCGCTTCGTCTGCCACGACTGCTCTAGCCCGGTAAGCTGGACCACAAATTCCGCGCGGATGGCCGGCATAAAAACCAGCGATTTGCTTTCGGGGGCGTCCTTCTCAAACGACCATTCTCAGCCGAACGGATTGGCGGTTTGACCTATTGTGTACTCTATACCTTTGATATTTCCTCAGGCGGCCTTCATGTCGTTTTCGGCGGGCGTAATTTGCTCTTGGTCTATGCTTGAAAATCCGGGACCTGCATTGGACCGATGTAAACGCACTTGATACACCGAAACTTACGATCGCCTGTGACGATCACGAAGTGCATCGGTCATTCCTGCCCTTGTTAGCCCAGCGAGGGCAGGCGGATCACAGGACTTGCGAGATGCCAAAAGCTGAATGACATAATCGCTACGACCGATCAGCGGCTATTTCTTCCTCCCTGGCGTCAAGCTCGGCTGCTGCCAGGTCGCAGCTTTCTGGCTAGGCGCTGCGGCGATGACCTTGATCTTTTCTTTCTTGGGCTTCTTGGCTTCGCGGTTGCCTCGTTGCTGGCCTTTGGCCATGGCGGTCTACTCCTGCTTTTCGAGATGGTTGAAGCGTCTGACAACAGGACCTGCCCGCGCGGGGTACAGATCCTCACGTCGATGCAGCCTTCTTGCACGAGCTGCCTCGCCTTCCTCAGCGCGGCCGCCACCGTGACGCGCCGAGATGTTCGCTGATACCTTCATGGTGGCCGCTGACCAGGTATTTCAGTTTAGGCATGGAAGACGGCCACCGCGATCACAATGATCCCGAGCAACCGCTGGACGATGGCCGGCGGTACGATCCACTCGGTCAGACGAAATTGCCGCAGGGGTACACGCCTGCGCTTTGCGGCGGGAGCGTGCGCGGCCCTCAGTCACCGATGGATGCCACGGTAAATGCGGTGATAGCCGACCCTACGCCTATGTTTTGGGAATAGCGAGCGCTAAAGCAATTTGCGTCAGCTGCGACAAGAGCACGCGCGAAGCGATGGAATACCTCTATTGGCCGCGCGGGCCAAGAAAGCGATGGCTATTGCAGCACAAGGAGCGCATGCTGCTCTCGGGGCCAGCGCAGACGCCGGCGTTTTGCGAAAGGCAGGCGCGCATGACCATCCGTTCCCGACGAGAAGTCGTCACCTTCAAGCACCCGTTCCGAATCAGGGGTATCGATCGCCTGTTGCCCGCCGGCGCCTATGAGGTCGTCACCGACGAGGAGACGATCGAAGGGCTATCGTTCGAGGCGTTCCGCCGCGTCGCCACCATGATCAAGGTGCCGGTGGAAGGCTCTCGCGGGTTGGCGATGGAGGTGGTCTCGATCGGCTCTGTCGATCTGGCCGACGCGCAACGCATTGACGCGAGCGCATCCGATGCCTGACGAACCGCTCGATCTCGACCGTCACCGCGGCATGGCGGCGCAAAAGGCAACCGACATCCGCCGTGCGCTCGCGGAGGTCGAGACCCGTGCACGGGAACTGCGCGAGCGCCGGGCCGAGGTGGAAGACCATCTGTTGTCGATTCCCGCCGCGTCGTGGCCGGAGGCGGCCGCCAAGGCGCGCTATGTGCTCAAGCTGTACGCCGCGGGCCTACCGCCGGAAGACACAAGGCATCGCGATCTCGTCGCGGCCATCCTCGTGGACTTTGCTCGGCTTAGCGAGCGGGGCTGAGGCATCAGTGGCTGCGCCGCTGTCAAGGAGTGGGTCATATGACGCTCATGCCAGGCCGCTTCATCGGCTATGAATACGACAGGATGGTCGTCCTGTTCTCGATGCTCGACGGCCAGAGGGAGGTCCCCTGCGCCATTTCAACTTCAGCCATGGATGAGTTGGAGGGTGTGGTGCGCGCGAGAGCGGGCCAGCGCGAGGCGCAATTCATGCGGTTGCGCGAGCGCATCGAGACCTGCGCCGCCGGCAAATATCAGGCGAGTGAGTTCGAAGGCACGCCGCCCAGCATTATTCTGCGCAGCATCGACTTCCGAAAAGACCGCACTTCGGCAAGTGAGTAAGCCAAACGCGCATAAGGAAAGTTATCTGACGAGATCGCGTTAGTGCTGAACTTCTTTCAGGCGGACGACAAGGCCCGTAGGCTCGGGCTGATGTGTCGTCAACTTCGTAAAGTCAGCGTCGGCCCAATCCGCCAGACTTATTACCTCTCCTTCCTCAGCCTCCATCCCAAAAACTTCGAGCAGTTCCAGCACGTGCAGCCCCTTGGGATCGAGAAAGAACGTATGCTGCCCAAACAGCTCGCGGAATTGTGCGGCTGCCGGATGATCCTCGGCAAGCACTTGTGCCTGAAACTGTGACAGCGTTTTCGTTATCTGGGCTTCATTCAACTTCATGACCTGTTCCTGATCTTCAGCCCCTGAGCCCTTCGTCTATTGCTCCGTCGTCGTAGCTCAGAGCTCGTTGTGGATGGCTGCGTTACGGAGCAGTTGCAAATACCAAGTCGGCGGGCGACTGGCCGATCCGTCTCACACGCCCATTAGATTTAGCGTATGCCGCTAGTGGTGACGGGCAGCGTTAGCATACGCTTGCTCACGACTCGTTCCCTTTTTTGTGGCGCGGCGATGAGCCCCTCGCGGATGGCCTGTTTCCGAGCAAGCTTACGGGCGCGGCGGATAGCGTCTGATTTCTCTCTGGTCTTTTTGCCGCTTTTCGTAGCAGCGACGGCGTTTCATTCCCTGAACACGCGCTCGCGCTGTATTTTCGTCTTGAGAACTCGAAGCGCCTGGTCGACGTTGTTGTCGCGAACAATTACCTGCAAAGTTGCTGCTCCCTCCGAGTTGCGGCGCCAGATCGGTTATAGTCGTGGCAACCTAAGCGTGGCGACCGACCCGGCCAATGATCCCAGATTGAAGGAACAGATTGCCCTTCACGTGCAAGAGCCCGCTCAATCCTGAGATCGAGCGGACCGCACCGTCATTCCAGTACATCCGTGAAATGACGAAAACTTTTATGCGAGGGAGGGTTCTCTGCGCTGTCTTTACCGCTCTTCCGGTCGGTCCTGACCTCGTAGTTCACCCGTTGGCCCTCGGCGAGGCCACAGAGGTCCGCACGCTCGACCGCGCTGATATGAACGAACACGTCCTTGTCGCCATCGTTGGGTTGAATAAACCCCAAGCCCTTCTGCCCCTTAAACCACTTCAATGTACCTGCAGCCACACCACTTCTCCAAAGCGCAACGCGCATCCTCTCGCGTGGACTCACGCGATTCCAAAATCCAATCCGACGATGTCTCTGGAAAAGGGCCGCTTGGACCACTCAACATGGCGCGACGGCTAATCGAACAATCAGTAAGGTAGTCACTTTCTTCGAGAATACAAGGCTGGTTTCCTGCGCTGCCCGAAGTCGCGGCGGCGAGCGAGAACCCGCCATCCCTCACAAACGTCCAGCGCGGAGCGGTGTGTCTGGAAGGGTCAGTATTACTCCCCCTGATCCACACAAAGGGTGGCTTGGACCGCTTAGGGTCACAAGCCGATGTCGGCGGTCTACTCTGCCTCCGGCCGCTCTCCCCCAAAGAAACGGCACATAACGAGCTGACGGGCCCAGGTGCTAGCACATACGATCGTAAACCCGCTAACTCCGCAGCGTTCGCGTATTGACAATTATGGAAGAAGTGGGCCGGGGGCATAGTGGCTGTTCGTCCTCATCGGCACTCCTTAAGCCTACGGAATACCCCATCGCTCTATCACTAGGTTTTCGAACCCTAAGTTCGCTCGACAAACCCGTCGGGAGGCCGCGCGCAGGCGAGAGCTGCTCTTCAGCCGAGTGGACTAATTTCGGAATGAAGCTGTCAACGTGGTCATTTTCAAAGTCGCCGTAGCCGAGTCGACAATCAGTAACGACCACCATCGCGCTTCTGTTGCGTGAGCCATTCCGATAAGGTCTTTGGTGTTGATGCTGGAGTCCTGCGATTTAATTGGCTCGGCGTTGCTTGGAGATTGTTCCGGATGCCTTTCGCCGGGCCTTTTCGCAGAAGCTCCGCTGAGCCCGCCTCGATGACAGCCTTTGGAGCAAGAGCTAGTTGCTCGGCAGCCTCCTTTTCGAGGCGCAACTTTTTTAAGCGCGCCATCTTGTCGCGCTCCGCTTCTGCCTCAGCGCTATGGGGTAAAAGCGTCTTTTGGTGAGCAATCTCGGCCGAGCCCAAGAGCCCGATGATGGTTTTTTCGCCAAGAGCCTTGCAGGCCTCCAACCTGTGCAGTCCCTCAACGAGGACGAAGCGGTCTTCATCGGGTCGAACGACAATGGGCGCTTGTTGCCCGATTTCCAGAATACTTTCCGCGATTTCTTGAACGAGCTCAGGCTTAAGAGCTTTCTTTCTCTTCACAGGAACATAAATCTTGTCGATGGGGAAGCGTTCCGGTGTAAGCATAGCCTGTACTCCGTAGTGACTGAGCCCATCCAAAACCACCCAGGGCCGGCGGCAGGATCTTAGGGATAAAGCCCTCTAGCGCCAAGGCCAAGGCAATCTCATCGAGCCTGCCAGCAAGGTGATGGGTCGGCGGCGATCTGGCGCGTGACGGGCGAGCAGCAGAGCAGAGGAGCCTGCGGCCGTGAATCCGCTGCTATCTCAGTGCATGAGGCCACCTATCGGCTGCGTCGGCTTTGCGCAAAAATAGCCGTTCGCAAATCCGATGTTATGGAAAAAGTCGGTCGATGGCCCATTTGCTAGCCGCAGTCGCGCACCTATGAAATAAGCGGCAGACCGCATTTTGAGAGGAAAGCTGCTGTTCCGTCGTAGTACGAAGGCGGACGAGTGGCGTCGATGACATCGCCAGCCGGGACGTAGATGACCATGCCCTGGCGGGCGCGCGTCAGCAGCACACGGTAGGCATTGACCAGGTAGATCTTGCGGTTCTCATCATTGACGTTCAGCCAGCGCGTCCCCGAAAACCGATAGCACTGCCATTTGCCATCGATCGAGCGAAGATCGGCGTCCCAGCAGACTCCCACCCAGTCGAGCTCAAGGCCCTGTATATCGAACTCGGTCGCAGGGTCTTCCATATAGTAGGACGAGCGAACGTCGTCTCTTCCGTTCAGGAACCAGGTTGGAGCATCAATCTTTTCGTGGACGTTGATCCCCTCCGGCTTTAGGCGGGATGCGCCTGATGACGCCACCAGGCCAACTCGTTCAGAACCTCGCGCGCGATCGCGAAGCCACTGCTTTGCCTGCGCTAGACTTCGCGTTATCGCGATCGGATATGACGCCTTGACCGCCTGATAGATTTTCTTGGCCTCATCAGCTTCACCCGCGACCAGTGCACCAACAAACTCCGACAGCTTTTCGGCACGAAACGACCGAACCGAGACAGCAAGGTGGAGCGCCGACAAGGATTGCCTGTCGAGCCCCTCGAGCTCGGCCAATGGTAGTCGCGGTGCGCCAACTTCGTAGACGTGTAGACTTTCCAGCCACGGAAACTCCGCTTGAGCGCCGAAAACCACTCGCTCAAGCCAGCTCACCGGCGTTGATCTCCTGCCCTCCGCCAACCAGGCAAATGATGACGCACCAGCCGTCATGCCGATCCATCACGCTGATAAGGAATTCGGGCTCCGACATCTGAAAATTCGGCTGACCTCTCTTCTGGCCCATAAACTTCGCTAAGTGGTTCATGTCCCAAGCGCGCTGCGCCTCGTCGAACACAGCAACACGCTCGATCGGCGGCTCGGAAGTCACGACATTACTGTCGCGAAAGTGCATGATGTTTTGAACAAAGCTGTTCACCTTCCGAGCAGCGTCCGATTTCTTGGTCTTTTGACCCTGCTCCTTCAGTCGACCGTACTCGTCCCGCGCGAGGGCCTCGCGTAGAACCTCCACCAAAGGGCCGTTTCCAGAAAGGAATACCGCATGCTCTTCTTTGTGCGCCTGGGTGCGCAGCGTCACCAAATTGAGTCCCGCCAATGTCTTTCCGGCACCGGGCACTCCAGTTACGAAGCAGATTGCCTTGCGTTGATGCGCCTTGGCGTCTTCGATGATGTCCGCAAGACGTGCCGCCGTCTCGCTGAGGTTCTTTGCGCCGGCGTCGGACCTCGTGATGTCTTCGACGCGGTGTCCTTGGTATAGCGCCTGCGCCGCCTCAATGATCGTTGGGGTCGGCTTGTACCCAGTCCGCGACCACTTTCCACCGTCAAGGAAAGCTTGTCCCGGCGTCTGTTTGACCATCTCGTCGACAATCCTACCGAGATTGCTGCCATTTGAGCCGATTGGGCTGGCCACCCCGTCTGATCCCCACGTCAACTCGAACGGAGATTCATCAGCCATCGTCGCAACAACGATCGGAACTATTCGGCGATCGTGGCTACCGGCATGAAAGTTCTTGAGGTCGAGGGCGTAATCCATCACCTGATCGAATGCCGCCGCATCGAATTGATGCGAACCCACCTTGAACTCGATAACAAAGACGAACCCCGCAGTGACCAACACCACGTCAGCCCGCTTGCCCATACGAGGGATGGCAAATTCAAAGGCGATCCAACCGTTGAGGCCCCGGAGTTGGCGTCGAACGATATCGATCTGGCCTAGCCACGCATTGCGCTGCAGCGCGTCCAATGCAAACGGGTTTCGCTTGGCGAGATGTCCCAGGATCGCTTCGGAGGGCTGATCGAAAACGTCCGCGATCGGGCTAGAATAATACGCGGTAACTAGAGCGGTCGGAGCCCGTGCTTCAACGGTTGATCCTATGTATTTAGAGAATATCAATCTCGCAAACTGGCCGAGATACTAGCCAAATCTTCCGATTATCGCGTTCCTCGCAGGCTTATCCCAAGAGATGAGTTTGCAATATGCAATGGGCAAGCTACGAGAACTGGCATTCTGCTCGACCTCGAGACTACTGGACTGAACACGGCGCAGGACGAAATCATCGAACTTGCCATGGTCAAGTTCACCTATCTGCCGGACGATAGAATAGCGGCCATTACGGAGGTCTTTTCTGCCTTCAACGAGCCGTCAATTCCGATACCGGAAGAGATTACCGAGCTCACGGGCATTACGGATGAGATGGTATCGGGCCATCGTATCGATCCCGATGTCGTTGCGTCCTTCGCATCCGACGCAGTTCTGCGTCATAGCCCACAATGCGAACTTCGACCGAAAGTTTGCGGAGCGATATTGGCCTCAGTTCGAGAGGAAGCCCTGGGCTTGTTCAGCGACGGAAGTCGAGTGGCGAAAGCACGGATTCCACGGGTCTCACCTAGGTTATCTATTGGCCAGCGTTGGTCTCTTCCATCAGGCGCATCGAGCCATCGACGACTGTAGAGCATTGATAGAGATCCTATCGTCGGACGTCCCGAAACTGAATCGATCCGCCTTCGCACTCCTGCTTGAGCGAGCTCGCCGCAAGACTATTCGTATTTGAGCAGAACAATCTCCGTTTGAGCTGAAGGACACGCTCAAGAAGCGGGGCTATCGCTGGCGCGACGGCTCCGACGGAAGGCCGCGGTCTTGGCATATTGACGTGGACGAGGCCAGTCAAACAGCTGAGATCGAGTTCTTACGAAAGACAATTTATCTGCGAGATGTGGATCCGCGAATCCAGATGAGCGCGATGAATAGGTTTTCGAACAGGGTTTGATCTCGCTGTGCTGTCGTGGAAACTCGGCTAGGCGCTGACCGCCAGTGGCTTTTGTATTTAATTCCGATTCCTTGCGTGCGAAGTAGGGTGGGATGCGCGAGTTCCCCCCACTGACAATTGGGGACTTCCGAATACCTAGCCCGCTGACACGCACCGGAAAATTTGATTGAATCGGGGCGCTCACCGCCCGCAGAGCGCCAATCTATACACGTTTGTTTCGCTGCGCGGTCCGGCGTAACAAGCTCGAATCTGGGATCGTGCGGAACGGAGATCGAGTTGCAGATTCTGTAGGCGAAGGAGAAATAATCGCAGCTAAACGCGGGTCAGGCGCGACTACGAAAATGGAAGGTAGCTAGTGACCTCCGCTGATCGCATAGCATCATTTGGTCCATTTCGCCTCTTTCCGGGGCAGATGCTGTTAATGGAGGATGAAACCCCGGTTCGTCTCGGCAGCCGGGCCTTGGAAATATTGATCGCGCTTACCGAGCGCTCCGGTGAACTGGTTAGCAAGAATGAATTGATGGACCGGGTCTGGCCTGACACGACGGTCGACGAAAATAGCCTTAAGTTTCATATCTGCTCCCTCAGAAGAGCGCTTGGTGACGGACAGCCAGGACGGCGCTATTTGGCCACTGTTCAGGGGCGCGGCTATACCTTCGTAGCACCAGTCGAATTTTCCTCTGCAGTAAAGCCGATAACACCACCGAGCGCCGCGGTTGATCGCAAGCACAATCTGCCAAGTCTACATACGCGAGCGCTGGGCCGAGGCGATACCATCAGTGCGCTGCTGGATCGGTTTCCGCGACAACGGTTAATCACCATTGTAGGGGAAGGCGGCGTTGGCAAAACAACGGTTGCCCTCGCCGTCGCAGAGGCAGTCATCGGGACGTATGAACACGGAATTTGGTTTGTTGATCTCGCACCGCTTAACGATGAGCATTTTGTTGCAGGTGCACTCGCTTCCGCACTGGGGCTTGAGACGCATTCAGAGAACCCGATCCCAGAGCTTGTCGCGCACCTGCGGATTAGACGGATGCTGATCGTGCTCGATACATGTGATCACGTGGTCGGAGCAGTAGCTGCATTGGCGGAGCAGATCTTGGCTGCCGCGCCGCAGGTGCATATCTTGGCGACCAGCCGGGAACCGCTGCGTGCGCAAGGCGAGCAATTGCACCGCTTACCGCCTCTCTGGGTTCCGCCCAATCCATCGAGGATAACAGCTTCGGACGCTCTTTCATTTCCTTCGATCCAATTGTTCGTCGAGCGAGCGGCAGCGATGCTTGAAGGTTTCGAGCTGGAAGAGGCTGAGGCGCCTGCCGTTGCCGAAATCTGTCGAAAGCTCGGAGGGCTGCCGCTCGCTATCGAGCTGGCTGCGAGTCGTGTTGAGGCCTTTGGTGTTCGACAATTGTCGTTGCTGCTAAGCAGTCAACTTAACCTCCTGAACTACGGTAAGCGTTCCGCGCGGCCACGACATCGAACGCTAACTTCTGCGCTTGACTGGAGTTACGAGTTTCTGCCCGAAGTCGAACGTGCACTGTTGCGCCGCCTGTCGGTCTTTCGCGGCGCCTTCACGTTGGAGTCTGCAAGCGCAGTGGCTTCGGTTGCAAATTCCGACGTGTCGAATGATCTGGCCAATTTGGTCGCGAAGTCGCTCGTGGCGGCAGACGTTGGTGGCGCTGTTGTGCAATATCGATTGTCGGACACGCTGCGCGTATACGCGGCGCAGAAGCTCGCCGAAAGTGGCGAGCTCGAGCAATATGTACGCCGTCATGCCGAGCATCAGAGGGATTTATTCGAGCAAGCGGGGGCAGAATGGACATCGCAGCGGACTGACGAGTGGCTGGCCACGCATGCTCGTCACATCGACGATCTACGTGCGGCCCTGGACTGGGCTTTTTCGCCGAAAGGCGACGCGGCGGTCGGCGTGGCTCTTACCGTCTCCGCAGTGCCTATGTGGTTTCGATTGTCGCTGATAAGCGAGTGTCGCGGACGCGTCGAACAGGCGCTCGCCGCTTTCCAGCCTGGATCGACCGAAGACGAACGCCGCAAGATGCAGCTATACGCCGCGCTGGATTGGTCGAGATTTTTTTTAACAGCATCTGTGCAGGATACTGGCTTCGCGTGGACCATTGCCCTCGAACTCGCCGAAAGGTTCGGTGATACCGACTACTCACTGCGCTCGCTCTGGGGTCTGTGGGCCGGACGCTTAAACAGCGGCGATTTCCCCGCGGCGCTCGAGCTTGCAACCAAGTTTCGTAACCTTGCCGCGACGGAGGCCGATCGCGCTGACCTGCCTGTCGGCGATCGAATGGTAGGCGCATCGTTACATTTCCTGGGGGACCAGATAGGTGCGCGGCAGCACATCGAGCCCATGCTCTCTCACTACATCACCCGTGATCACCACTCAGATGTGGTCCGCTTTCAGTTCGAGCAAAGCACAACGGCAAATATCACGATGGCCCGAGTTCTCTGGCTGCAGGGATTCGCCGATCAAGCGATGCGTACGGTCAAGGATAGCATCGAACACGCATTGTCCATCGATCACACGCTTTCCCTATGCAACGCTCTCGCCCAATCCGCGTGCCCGGTCGCCTTTTTGGCCGGCGATTTGCCGGCTGCGGAAAGGTACACGACAATGCTCATCGACCGCGCCGATCGGCACGCAGTGGAGGTTTGGCTTATCTACGGCAAGTGTTTTAGAGGCCAGCTGCTCATCCAGCGCGCCGATGTAGACGCTGGATTGCGGCTTCTCGGCGCCGCTGTTGATGACCTTCGCAAGGCGGGCTTTGCCCAGTACCTCACTGCATTTCTCGTGGCCTTCGCGGAAGGCTTAGCTCGTAGCGGGCAAGTCGCACAAGGACTTGCTGCAATCGAAGAGGCTCTCACGCGATCCCAGCGGAATCAGGAGCGATGGTGCTTTGCCGAAATTCTGCGCGTCAAGGGCGAGCTCATTCTTCGGACCCGCCACCCTGCGGCTGCCACAGAGGCTGAGGGGCACTTCTTGCAGTCAATCGATTCAGCGCGCCGGCAGCAAACGCCGTCTTGGCAATTGCGCACGGCGATGAGTTTAGCTGAGTTGTGGCGTGGTCGGGACAAGCCTGCCGCGGCGGAACAGCTTCTATCATCGGTCTACAACAAATTCAGTGAAGGTTTCGCGACCAATGATCTAAAGAGAGCACGCGCACTGATCGATCAGTTACGCAACACTTAGCCTCGGACGGGAGAGCTAAGGTCGGCATCGGGTAAGAAGCCAACACTAGGTCTATCCAGAGCTCGATCGCTTTGCATCTGACCGCGGACCTTGGTACTTCCAGTGTCGGTCGAACACCGGTCAAAGTGATCAGCTGTTGAGCGAGCACCAACCCGAAGCCACTCGTGCTCATTTCTGCCTCAGTGGAGAGAAACTACTGCAGTCCCATCCATGCCAAGCACACGGGCCGCTCCATTCGATAGGATCTATCCACCGTCCCTTCACAAATGGGCCTCGGTCATTTATTCGAACTGTAACACTTCGGCGGGTCGAACGTGAGGTGACCGTCACTTGAGAGCCGAACAGTCTGGAACGGTGCGCTGCGGTCATGTCGCTTGGATTCACGGCCGAACTAAAACGGTTTTTCCAACGATTTTTTTGGATCCTGCCGGACGTCCACTCCCGACAATGTGATCGGCAGGACAAGGCGGTTCGACAAGCGGCTTCTTTTTGACCGGGACGGCCGCTGAGTCACCACGCGTCGACCGAATGTACCGCCAGTTCGAATCCCTCTTCCTCCGCCACTTCAGTCCTGACATTTCGTACTTCGAAATGGAGAGGGGTCTCAAACGGTTTACGACGGTAAGTCCTTGAAGAACTTGGTGGGCGCACCAGGGCTCGACCTGGGACCCGCTGATTAAGAGTCCGCAAAATCGAGAACTAGCTTACAACCGGAACTAGGGCGGAATGCCTCGGCCAATAGCGCTCAGCCTCTCTGCGACCGCGACTGCGGTCAACGCATCCCTTTCGTACGATCTTCTACGTTCTCGCGCGATCTCGCTGCTGTCGCGGTTTCAAGCGTTGGGGCGGTCTGCATGATGCCCCGGCACACCACACGGCTGAAGCCGCCTCCACCAGCTCGCGCTTAGACCGATCGCAATGCCACGTTCTGCCATTATTCCTGCAGGCTCTTGGCCTCGTCGTATGCCAGCCGCAATCGCAGCCGGGTATTGCGGCGAAACAACTGTAGAAGCCTTTCTCAAACGAGTCGGTAAGGAGTATCCTCGACCACGTGTGAAAGAAGGGAGGCGTCAGCTGTGGTTGAGAGACGATTTGGACCGAGCTATTGCGCCGGACATCGTGCCGGGCGACCTCGCCGAGGATTTGTGACGTTGGAGCGCCCACTTCCACGCTTCGTGGAGGTACGGCGGCTTACCCGCGGGTCGACCGCATTCTACTTCCGCATCCCCACACATTACAGGAAACTCGGCTGCGAGATGGCGAATGAGCCACTTGGGACGAGCTACGCAACTGCATGCGGCGACGACGGAAAAGGCGGACGCGCCGCCACACTCAATGCTTTGTTCGATGAATGGAACAACCAGCGCAGAGGGCAGCCGGGCGAGCAGGGAAAGATCGCGCGCTATGGCACGATCGATTGGCTGTTCCGACAATACAAGACGGAGAAGGCGTATACTGAGAAGGTCTCAGCTCGGTCGCGCCCCGACTACGAACGGATCATGCAAATGATCTGCGACACCGTCGGTAAGAGCGGACGGCGGATCGGCGAGCGGCAGATCATGGAAGTTACGCCACGAGCCGCCGATAAGATCTACGACAAAATCATCAACGGCCCGAACGGCATCAGACTGCGGCAGGGAGAAAAGGTGGTCGGGCTCTGCCGAAAAGTATGGCGGATCATGCGTCGGCTGCACCCGGAGCTGTTCGATAAGAAGCACCCGAACCCCTGGGACGATTTCACCCTCAAGAGCCGCACCAAGACCAAGAAGCACGCGGTCACTCGAGAAGAGGTCTATAAATTTGCATGGGGCTGCATCAAAGAAGGGCGGCCTGAACCCGCGGCGGTCGCGGTGATCTGTTTTGAATGGCTGCAACGGCCGGAGAACGTGGTGGCCGGGTTTTTGACTTGGCCCGACTATCGCAGCAAAAACTGGCCACACGCTGTGCGCATTGAGCACCACAAGAACAAGGCGTTGGTCTGGCATCCGCTCGAAGAGACTCTCGACGGAGACACCGTCAAGTTTTACGCCGAAGCGGAAGACGTTTTGAGCCATCTGCCCAAGCTCGGCGTCCCGATGATCATGCGTCGGATCCAAAAGGGTGAACGCAAGGGCGATGCCAAAGTGTGGTCCTACCCCGGCATGGAAAAAGTGGTGCAGCAGATGCGCAAGAAGATCGACGGCGTGTCAAAGCTGTTCACGCTTGATGCCTGTCGACACGGCGGCATGACCGAACTCGAGGAAGCGGAGCTGACGGACGGCCAGGGTCGTGCGCTCTCGGGCCACAAGACCGCACAGGCCTATCGCGGCTATGCCAAGGAAACGATGATGCGAGCGTTGGCTGCGACCCGTAAGCGGCATGCACATCTCTTGGCGCAGAAGGAGTTGGATCAGCAGAACGCTGATGGAGCAGCATCACCTCGAGACGAAATGCAGACCTCCCCAATTTCGAAGACTAGCGTCCGATCTCAAAGATAGACTTCGCGTTTCGTTGAACGCTGCAATAGGCTGCGGGGTTCTGCAACTGTCGATCCCGCACGCGACGGCAGGGGTCGGAAGCTTGCAACGCGCAGACAGCATCATCCGCTCAATTCGCATTTCGATAAGTCTAGCGACGTTCAACGCGCGACGACTTTCATCAGCCTTCGACACAAAAACGAAGCCAGCACAGAATTTCCAAATGCGAGGGAAACGGAATTTCCAAATGCGCTGGAAATTCTGTCTTGAGCGAGGCCGTTTTCATAACAAAATCAGCGCGTTGGCATTGGCTGGGGCGGGAGGGATCGAACCTCCGAATGGCGGAATCAAAATCCGCTGCCTTACCGCTTGGCTACGCCCCAATGTCAGGTCCGGAAGGCGCGGAACATAGCCGCAGCCCCCTCGGTCTGGCAACGCCGGTCTACAGAGGGAGTCGGACCATTTCAACTGTTTCTCCCCCTCAATTCGGTTATCCGGACGGTTGAGGGAAGCATGGTTTCGTGGGAAGACGACGCCAATGTTCCCTCGGGGAGTAACGCCATGACCTACCGCGCGCCGATCGACGACATCCTGCTCGCCCTTAACCATGGTGCTGGACTGAAGGCCGCCCTCGCCGCCGGCCATTACGGCGATTTCGACGGCGACATCGCCCAGCCGGTGCTGGAGGAAGCCGGCAGGTTCGCAAGCGACGTGCTGGCGCCGCTCAACCGCATTGGCGACCAGAACGGCGTCAAGCTCGCGGACGGCAAGGTGACGACCGCGCCGGGCTGGCCCGACGCCTATCAGCGCTGGGCGGCCGCGGGCTGGAACGCGGTGTCGGGCCCGGAAGCCTTCGGCGGCCAAGGCTTGCCGCTCGTGATCAATGCCGCCTGCACCGAGATCTGGAGCGCGTCAAATTCGGCGTTCGGCCTTTGCCCGCTGCTCACGCTCTCCGCGATCGAGGCGCTGGACGCCCATGGCAGCGAAGAGTTGAAGGCTATATACCTTGCCAAGCTCGTCTCCGGCGAGTGGACCGGCACGATGCAGCTCACCGAGCCGCAGGCCGGCTCCGATGTCGGCGCCCTGCGCACCCGCGCCGAGCGCGCCGGTGACGGCACCTACCGCATCAAGGGCACCAAGATCTTCATTACCTATGGCGATCACGACATGACCGACAACATCGTGCATTTCGTGCTGGCCCGCCTGCCTGATGCGCCCGCGGGCACCAAGGGCATCTCGCTGTTCCTGATCCCGAAATTCCTGGTCAATCCCGACGGCTCGCTCGGCGCACGCAACGACATCTATCCCTCCGGCGTCGAGCACAAGCTCGGCATGCACGCCTCCCCGACCTGCACCATGACCATGGGCGACCATGGCGGCGCCATCGGCTATCTGATCGGCGAAGAGAACCAGGGCATGCGATGCATGTTCACGATGATGAATCAGGCCCGGCTCGCGGTCGGCCTCGAAGGCGTCGGCCTTGCCGACCGTGCCTACCAGCAGGCGCTCGCCTATGCCCAGGAACGCCGCCAGGGCCGCGCCGTCGGCAGCAAGAGCGAGAGCTCGGATCCGATCATCGCGCATCCCGATGTCAAGCGCATGCTGATGCAGATGCGCGCCATGACGGCCGCCGCCCGCGCGATCTGCTATGCGACTGCGGTCGCACTCGACATTTCCACGCGCGCGAAGGATCCGAAGGTGCGCAGCGATGCGGCCGCGCGCGGCGCGCTGCTGACGCCGATCGCGAAAGCCTTCTCCACCGACGTCGGCAACGAGGTCGCCTATCTCGGCGTGCAGGTGCATGGCGGCATGGGCTTCATCGAGGAGACCGGTGCGGCCCAGCATTATCGCGACGCGCGCATCACCGCGATCTATGAGGGCACCAACGGCATCCAGTCGATCGACCTCGTCACCCGCAAGCTCGCGGCCAATGGCGGCGCCTCGGTCTGGGCGCTGCTCGAAGAGCTCTCCGCGATCGTCAAGCAGGTGGAAGCTTCCAACGATCCCGCGTTCGGCACCACCGCCGCCAAATTGCGCGATGCGCTCGGCGCCCTCGAACGCAGCAGCCGCTGGTTGCTCGAGCGCCTCGCCTCGGCGCCAAACGATGCGCTTGCCGGCGCCACGCCTTACCTGCGCCTGTTCGGCGCGACGGTCGGCGGCTGCATGCTGGCCGGCGAAGCGCTCGCCGTGAAAAGCGGCGACGAGGCCGGCGATCCGCAGCGCTATATCGCGCTGGCCCGCTTCTTCGCCGAGAACGTCACGGTCCAGGCACCATCGCTCGAGAAGACGGTGACCGACAGCGCCGATGCCATCAACGGCGCAGACGCGGTGTTGCTGGGGTAAGCGGCGCATCCGCATTTCTGTCATTCCGGGGCGCGCGAAGCGTGAACCCGGAATCCATTTCTCCGCCTGTGCCTGTGGCCCGATGGATTCCGGGCCTGGGTGCTGCGCACCCATCCCGGAATGACGGGCGTGAGCACGGACGTCGCTTCCAATTGACCTGCTGGGGGGCGGACGCAGAACGCAGTATAATCGCGCTCGCATACGAGTCCTGCCAAGCGATGCCATCAAGTGAGGGAACAAACGTGCCCACCGGATTTGTTCAGACCTATCGCGCTTTCGCCTACAACAACGCGTGGGCCAATTATCGGCTGCTCACGGCCTGCAAAAATCTCAGCCAGGAGGATTTTGCGGCCGAGCGGACGGGTTTCTTTCCCAGCCTGCAGCGGACCTTGAACCACGTCTACGTCCTCGATCTGTTGTACGTTGACGCGCTCGAAGGCGGATGGCTCGGACCGCGGGCCTGGGAAAACGAAGTGCCATGTCGAACCGTTGCGGAGCTGAAGCGCGCTCAAGCGATCGTCGACAAGCGCTTGATTGCGATCTGTGACGGCCTGACGCCCGAGCTGCTCAACGAGATCGTGCGGGTCAATCGCGACACGTCCGTACAGACCGAACAGTGTGACCGCCTCCTCATGCATCTCTTCCAGCACCAGATCCACCATCGCGGCCAGGCGCACGCGATGCTGTCTGGAACGGCGATCAAGCCACCTCAGCTCGACGAGTTCTTTTCAGCCGGAGAAGCCCCCCTCAGGGCCGCCGAGTTTGCGAGCCTTGGTTGGACCGAGGATACCGTGTGGCGATCGTGATCGTCGGCTCCGGCCGCCCGATACATTCCGCGCCTGCGTGATCCTGACGCACCCCGGAATGACAAGGGCGTGGGAAAGCCGTGAGGGACATTGGGAGCCGGGCGGAGATCATGTAGGATAGCGAGGTGTTCGCCGGCGGCAATGGCGCCGCCTCCGCAAGGGACCGCTTGATGACCGGGCACCTCATCGTATCAGACGAAGCCGCAACGCGCGTGATCACGATGCGTCGGCCCGAGAAGAAGAACGCGATCACCGAGGAGATGTATCGCGCGATGAGCGATGCGATCGACACCGCGCAGAACAATCCGAATATCCGTTGCCTCATCATCACCGGCGGCTCCGGCGTGTTCACCGGGGGCCACGATGTCGAGGATTTCCTGAAGCAGGCCACTGCCAATCCCGACGCGGTGCGCACCGCCGCCGCGGTCAAGTTCCTCTACTCGCTGGCGCACAACGTGAAGCCGATCATCGCCGCCGTCGACGGAGTCGCGATCGGCATCGGCACCACCATGCTGTTCCACTGCGACTACGTGCTCGCCAGCAGCACGGCGACCTTCTCGACGCCGTTCATCCATCTGGGGCTGGTGCCCGAGGGCGCCTCGAGCCTGTTGATGCCGCGCACGATGGGACACCAGCGCGCCTTCGAGATGCTGGTGATGGGCCGCACCATGGACGCCCACGACGCCCGAATCGCCGGCTTCGTCAACGCGGTAGTGGCTCCGGGCCATACCGAAACGGAAGCGCGGAAAGTGGCGCGCGAGATCTGCGCGCTGCCGGCCGACGCGGTCGCAATCGCCCGCAAACTGATCAAACTCCCGCCGGAGGACATGACCCGGCGCATCGACCAGGAGGCTCATCTGTTCAGCGAGCGGATGCGCTCCAAGGAAGCAGTCTCTGCCTTCAAGGCATTCTTTGCGCGCAAGCAAAATTGAACCGGAACGTCGCAAAATCGTTGCCGCGCCTCTCCATATTCACCCCATGAGAACCCATCACATCCTTGCAGCGCTGGCGCTGATGGCTGGATTTGCCCTCGCACCTTGCCAGGCCCAAACCGCCTCGCCCGTCGATCTGCGCATCCTCGCGATCAACGATTTCCACGGCTATTTGCGGCCGCCGCCGGGCGGCATCCGGATCAGCGATCCCGACGACAAAGCGAAGAAGATCGTCGTGCCCGCCGGCGGCGCCGAGCACATGGCGACGTTGGTGCGGCAGCTCCGCGAGGGACACAAGAACACGATCTTCATCGCCGCCGGCGACCTGATCGGCGCGAGCCCGTTTTTGTCGGCGATGTTCCATGACGAGCCGACCATCGAGTCGCTGTCGATGATGGGGCTCGAGGTCGCCTCCGTCGGCAACCACGAATTCGACGAGGGCATGGACGAACTGCGGCGGATGCAGAACGGCGGCTGCCATCCGACCGAGAAGTGCCGCGGTCCTCATCCCTTCCCCGGCGCCAAATTCCACTATCTCGCCGCGAGCACCTTCGAGAAGGCCTCCGGCAAGACCGTGTTTCCGCCCTACGAGATCAGGCAATTCGAGGGCATCCCGGTCGCGTTCATCGGGCTGACGCTGAGGGGCACGCCGAACATCATCTCGCCGGCGAGCGCCGCCGGCCTCGAATTCCGCGATGAAGCCGAGACGGTGAATGCGCTCGTTCCGGAACTGAAGGCGCGCGGCGTCGAGGCGATCGTGGTCCTGATCCATGAAGGCGGCCTGCCGACCGGCGACTACAACGAATGCCCCTCCATCTCCGGCCCGATCGTCGACATCGTGAAGAGGTTTGATCGCGCGGTCGACGTCGTGATCTCCGGCCACACCCACCAGGCCTATGTCTGCGACATCGACGGCCGGCTCGTCACTTCCGGCGACAAATACGGCACGCTCGTCACCGCGATCGATCTCAAACTCGATCCCAAGACCCGCGACGTGATCAGCGCCAAGGCCGAGAACACCATCGTCCGCAGCCAGACGCTGGCCAAGGACGCGAGCCAGACCGCGCTGATCGAGGCCTATGACCGGCTGGCCGCACCGATTGCCAACCGTCCGGCAGGCTCGGTCACGGAAACGCTGTCGCGCGTGCCGAACCAGGCAGGCGAAAGCGCGCTCGGTGACATCATTGCTGACGCCCAGCTCGCCGCGACGACGGCGCCGGAAAAAGGCGGCGCCGTGATCGCCTTCACCAATCCGGGCGGCGTCCGCACCGATATTGCGCGGAGAGAGGACGGCGCCGTCACCTATGCCGACCTCTTCTCGAGCCAGCCGTTCCGCAACCAGCTCATCACGCTGACGCTCACCGGCAAGCAGATCAAGGACACGCTCGAGCAACAATGGCTTGACCCGAAGCGTCCGCGGATCCTGCAGGTGTCGAAGGGGTTCGCTTACGCCTGGGATGCGAACAAGAGTGACGGCGAGCGCATCATCGCCGAGAAGATGACGCTGAACGGCGTCCCGATCGACCCCGCCGCGACCTATCGGGTGACGGTCAACAATTTCCTGTCGCTCGGCGGCGATGGCTTCACGGTCCTGAAAGAAGGTCAGGCGCCGCTGACCGGCCCCTATGATGTCGATGCGCTCCAGGCCTATTTCCAGGCGAACAGCCCGGTTGGGCCCGCGCCCGGCAACCGGATCCAGCGGATCAACTGACCCACAGGCCCGTAGCCCGGGTGGAGCGAAGCGCAACCCGGGATCTTCGATCAGCACACGGCAAATCGCACGGGTTTCCCGGGTTGCGCTGCGCTCCACCCGGGCTACGAAAGCCACAGAGGGCTTTCGCGGTGGGCGCCAAGCGCCTAAATAGAGGCTTACTCGCAAGAACGCGCAGCGAATGCGCTGGAAACCTGCATGACCCTTCTTCTGACGCATTCCGCCTGCCTCGACCACCTGACACCATCAGGCCACCCCGAACGCCCCGACCGGTTGCGTGCGGTCGCCGAGGTGCTCGGTGAAGAGCGGTTCGCACCGCTCGCACGCGGTGAAGCGCCGGAAGGCGGCCTCGATTCCGTCATGCTCTGCCATGGCGAGCTTTATGTCGGCGAGCTCCGCCACATCGCTCCGACCTCCGGCCTGGTTTACATCGATGGCGACACCTCGATGTCGCCGGGCACCTGGGAAGCGGTGATGCGCGGCGTCGGCGGCGCCGTTGCGGCTACCGATGCGGTGATGTCGGGCGAGCATCCGAATGCTTTCGTCGCGGTTCGGCCGCCCGGCCACCACGCCGAAGCCAGCCGTCCCATGGGCTTCTGCTTCTTCGACAATGCCGCGATTGCCGCGCGCCACGCCCAGCGCAAGTTCGGCATCGGCCGCGTCGCCGTGGTTGATTTCGATGTTCATCATGGCAACGGCACCCAGGATATCTTCTGGGCCGATCCGACCGTGATGTATTGCTCGACGCACCAGATGCCGCTGTTTCCGGGCACCGGCGGTCGCGGCGAGCGGGGCGAGCACGACACCATCGTCAACGCACCGCTCGCGCCCGAAGATGGCGGTGCGCAATTCCGCTCGGCGTTCGACAATTTGATCCTGCCGCAATTGGAAAAATTCGGCCCCGAGCTCGTCATCATCTCCGCCGGCTTCGATGCGCATTACCGCGATCCGCTCGCCTCGCTCAACCTGAGGGCCGACGACTTCGGCTGGGTGACGCACAAGCTTCTGGATCTCGCCGATCGGCACGCCGGCGGACGGGTGGTTTCCGTGCTCGAAGGCGGCTATGATCTGCAGGGATTGAAAGAGTCGGTGGCCGCGCATGTCACCGCATTGATGGGCGTGTAAATCGGCGCCACATTACTTCCGCAGAGAATTGCTTTGATTCTGCACTGGGAACGGCGCAGCCGAAAAACGCGAATGGGAACGCGAGTAAATGGCAGAAAACACCACTCAAGTCGAAAACAACAAGGTCGACGTCAAGAAGCTCTCCTTCGAACGTGCGATGGAGGAACTTGAATCGATCGTCAAACGGCTTGAGGACGGCAAGGTGCCACTTGAGGAATCGGTCGCGATTTATGAACGCGGCGAGGCGCTGAAGCGCCGCTGCGAGGAACTGCTGCGGCAGGCCGAAGCGCGCGTCGACAAGATCACGACCGACGCCAGCGGCCAAGCCACGGCAACCGAGCCGCTCGACGTGCAATAGAGCATGATCCGAGAAACGGATCGATGCCGTCTGATCGGATCATGATCTAACCGCGACGTGGCGTCGCAACCGTGCAGCAGGTTCAGGCGAATCTGCCGGTCTTCCCCAGAGTCGGCCGAAATAGCTCTTGGCGCATCGCGCTGGCTGCTATAGTCCCGATCTCATCTGGGGACAGTAAGTGCGCGTTCGGCACCGCCATATCATTTATATCCAGGGATACGATCCGCGCGGCCTTGCGCAATACTACCGCATGTTCAGGACCGAACTGCGGAAATTCAGCCGTCTCTACCAGTTATCGGCCACCATGAGCCGGCCGAAGGTTGCCGACGACGACGAGATCGCGTCCTGGACCATCGAGACCAAGGCGGCCGACTGGCAGACCCGCACGTCCTACGATTTCCTGCGGTTCGAGGATTTCATCCAGCGCGACCTCGCCGCGCCGATCTGGCGTACCGTGTTTCATGCCCTCTGGATCTATTGGGGGCTGGTCTTCACCGGCACGATCGCCCGGTTCACGCGGGCGAACTGGCGTTTCACGGCGTTCATCACCTATCCGCACGTCGTGCTGCTGCTGGAAGCGTTGTGCGCTGCGGCAGTCGCGTTCGTGTTCGAAAAGGGGCTTAGTGCGATCCGCGTCCCCGATCTCTTCAGTGTTGCCGCGGCAACCGCGATCTTCGTGGCCGTGCTCGGCACCATGCTGAAATACACTGAGAACAACACTTACGTGCTCTATCTCCTGTCGGACACGATCTGGACCTGGGAGTTCTCGCATCGACGGCGTCCGGAGTGGGACGAGCGCATCGACCGTTTTGCACGGCACCTCGTCAACATCGCGCGCAGCAGCGATGCCGACGAGATCGTGCTGGTCGGCCACAGCTCGGGATCGTTCTTAGGGACCGAGATCCTGGCGCGGGCGCTGAGGCTCGACCCGTCATTGGGCCGCCACGGCCCTCGCGTGGTGCTGTTCACCATTGGCGGCAATCTTCCGATTGTCGGCTTTCACAAGGTATCGCAGGATTTTCGCGACCATTTGCGGCAATTGGCCCTGGAACCCTCGATTGAATGGATCGACTGCCAGGCCCGCAAGGACGTGATGAACTTCTACCAGTTCGATCCGATCTCGAGCCACGGCATCGAACTCGGCGAGACCAGGCGCAATCCGACCATTGTGCCGGTCCGCTTCCGCGACATCGTGAAGCCGGAGCACTATAATACCTTCCGCTGGCAGTTCTTCCGGGTGCATTTTCAGTTCGTGATGGCCAATCAACGCCCGCATCCTTACGATTTTTTCATGATCGTGTGCGGTCCGGTGCCGCTGAAGGAGCGGATGGCGTTTCCGGAGGCTGCCCTGGAGGTTGCGACCGGCAATCCGGCTGCCCGCGAGCAGGCCTGGCGCCAGATCGAGATGTGCGGCGCGGAGGCAACGCCTGGCGGGAATTTGCTTGCGCGGGAACCTTCCGCCCGCCGGCACGGTTAAAAACCCTAGACTTTTCAATTCCCCCGCTTGGGCTCCCCCGGGAACCCAGCCGCTGGGCGGCTTGGCTTTGCCGTCGGCTTTGGTGTAAAGCTTGCCGTTCTATGGCTGTTTGGGGGCAGCTTGCCGCAGATTTGGCGGCAGCGGATACCTCTTAAAGGGCTGAAAAAAATGACCGGGACGGGTGCAGTTACCAGCGTGATGCATATCACGTGGTTCGATCCGGAGTGCATCTAGGCTTTCAAATCAGGCGCCGGCCTGCCAAGGCGGCAACTGGCGTCTGGACTCTCACGGCGCAATCGATGCGCCCCCATCTCCGGTCGGGCCGCTGGCCCTGACCTCAAGAACTGGAATATCGCTGTGACCACATACAGTAAGACGCCGCTTCTCGACACAATCCGCACGCCCGACGACCTGCGCCGGCTCAAGGTGGAGCAGGTACGGCAGGTCGCCGATGAGCTTCGGCAGGAAACCATCGACGCGGTTTCCGTGACGGGCGGCCACTTCGGCGCCGGGCTCGGCGTGGTCGAGCTGACCACCGCGATCCACTATGTCTTCGACACCCCGCGCGACCGGCTGATCTGGGACGTGGGCCACCAGGCCTATCCGCACAAGATCCTGACCGGCCGGCGCGACCGCATCCGCACGCTCCGGACCGGCGGCGGCCTGTCCGGATTCACCAAGCGCAGCGAGAGCGACTACGATCCGTTCGGCGCCGCCCATTCCTCGACCTCGATCTCCGCGGGGCTCGGCATGGCGGTGGCGCGCGATCTCTCCGGCGGCACCAACAACGTGATCGCCGTGATCGGCGACGGCGCGATGTCGGCAGGCATGGCCTATGAGGCGATGAACAATGCCGGCGCCATGAATTCGCGCCTGATCGTGATCCTGAATGACAACGACATGTCGATCGCCCCGCCGGTCGGTGCGATGAGCGCCTATCTGTCGCGGCTCTATTCGGGCAAGACCTACCGCTCGCTGCGCGAGGCGGCAAAGCAGATCAACAAGCATCTGCCGAAGGTGCTGGCCAACCGCGCCAACCGCGTCGAAGAATATTCCCGCGGCTTCATGATGGACGGTGGCACGCTGTTCGAGGAACTCGGCTTCTATTATGTCGGTCCGATCGACGGCCATAACCTCGACCACCTGCTGCCGGTCCTGAAGAACGTCCGCGACATGGATACCGGCCCGATCCTGGTCCACGTCGTGACGCAGAAGGGTAAGGGCTACGGCCCGGCAGAAGCCTCCGCCGACAAGTATCATGCCGTGGTCAAGTTCGACGTCGCCACCGGCACCCAGACCAAGGCCAAGCCGAATGCGCCGGCCTACCAGAACGTGTTCGGTCAGAGCCTCGTCAAGGAAGCCCAGAAGGACGACAAGATCGTTGGCATCACCGCCGCGATGCCGTCCGGCACCGGCATCGACATCTTCAACAAGGCGTTCCCGAACCGCACGTTTGACGTCGGCATCGCCGAGCAGCATGCCGTGACCTTCGCGGCCGGCCTTGCCGCCGAGGGCTACAAGCCGTTCTGCGCGATCTACTCGACCTTCCTGCAGCGCGGCTATGACCAGGTGGTCCATGACGTCGCGATCCAGAGCCTGCCGGTCCGCTTCGCGATCGACCGCGCCGGCCTGGTCGGCGCCGACGGCGCCACCCATGCCGGCTCGTTCGACAACGCCTATCTCGGCTGCCTGCCGAACTTCGTCATCATGGCGGCCTCTGACGAAGCGGAGCTCGTGCACATGGTCGCAACGCAGGTGGCGATCAACGACCGCCCGAGCGCGGTGCGCTATCCGCGCGGCGAAGGCCGCGGCGTCGAGATGCCCGAAGTCGGCATCCCCCTTGAGATCGGCAAGGGCCGCATCATCCGCCAAGGCAAGAAGGTCGCCCTGCTCTCCTTCGGCACCCGCCTCGCCGAATGCGAGAAGGCCGCCGACGAGCTGGCGGCGCATGGCCTCTCCGCCACGATCGCAGATGCGCGCTTCATGAAGCCGCTCGACGAAGAGATGATCCTGAAGCTCGCGCGCGACCACGAAATCCTGATCGCCATCGAGGAAGGCTCGATCGGCGGTTTCGGCTCGCATGTGATGCAGCTCCTCGCCGAGCACGGCATGCTCGACGGCGGTCTGCGCATGCGTTCGATGGTGCTGCCCGACGTGTTCCTCGATCACGACACGCCGGCGGCGATGTATGCGCAGGCAGGCCTCGACGCCAAGAGCATCGTCGCCAAGGTGTTCGAGACCCTCGGCAAGGATTTCAAGACCGAGACCGTCAAGCTCGCCTGACCTCAGGCTTGCCTGCGGATTCCGCGATGAAGATCTATCTGGCAGGTCCCGACGTGTTCCTGCCGGATGCAATCGAGATCGGACGGCGCAAGGCCGAGCTTTGCGCGCGTCACGGCTTAAGTGGCCTCTATCCGCTCGACAACGCGGTCGATCTGTCGGCGCTAGACGCTTCCCTCATCATCTTCAAGGGCAACGAGGCGATGATGGAGGCAGCCGATGCCGTCATCGCCAATTTGACGGCGTTTCGTGGCCCCAGTGCCGACGCAGGCACCGTCTATGAGCTCGGCTACATGGCGGGGCGCGGCAAATTGTGCTTGGGCTATTCGAACGACCCCGCGTCATATGCAACTCGCGTTGCGCGCCTATATGAAGTGACGACGTTGCCCGACGGCCGCCTTGCCGATGGACACGGCCTCACTGTGGAAGAGTTTGGCTTGCCCGACAATCTGATGATGATGCACGCCCTCGACCTGCACGGCTGCCCGCTCGTGACGCCGAAGGCTGCACCTGCGGATATCTGGCACGACCTCGCCTGCTTCGAGGCCTGCGTCCGCCTTGCCGCAGACCACGGGCGAAAGACGGGTCGAAGCCGATGAAGAAAAGCGAAAGCGCGCATGCCCCGCGCAAGCGCGCGGATGTGCTGCTGGTTGAGCGCGGCCTGTTCGAGAGCCGGGCGCGGGCGCGCGCCGCGATCGAAGCCGGGCTCGTGATCGCCGATGGCAAACAGGTCGGTAAACCCTCCGATATGCTTGCGCCTGACGCGACGCTGTCGGCGGAACCCGCGCACCCCTATGTCTCGCGCGGCGGCGTGAAGCTGGCCGGCGCACTGGAACAATATCCTGTAGACATCGAAGGTCACGTCTGCCTCGACGTCGGCGCCTCGACCGGCGGCTTCACCGAGGTGCTGCTCGCCAATGGCGCCAGCCTGGTGTTTGCCATCGACGTCGGGCACGGCCAATTGCATCCTTCGCTGCAGGGCCATCCCAGGGTCGTGTCGATGGAAGAGACCGATATCCGCTCGTTCGAGGGCAAGCGCCTGCCGGCGCGGCCGGACGTCGTCGTCATCGACGTCAGCTTCATCTCGCTGAAGTTGGTGTTGCCGGTCGCGCTGTCGCTCGCGGCAGCGCCGATGCACCTGCTCGCGCTGATCAAGCCGCAATTCGAGGCGCAGCGAAAGCATTTGAAGCATGGCATCATCCGCAACGCGATGGTGCATCAGGAAATCTGCGACGACATCGCGGCCTTTGCCGCTGCCCAGGGCTGCACCGATATCCAGGTCTTTCCGTCCCCGATCACCGGCGGCGACGGCAACATCGAATTCTTCCTCGGCGCGCGCCGTGGCTGAACGGCTGATGATCGACCATGTCGGCCATCGCGGCGACGGCGTCGCGATGGAGAACGGCCAGACGATCTATGTGCCTTATGCGCTCGCCGGCGAGACGATCGAGGCGGCTAGCGTTCCCGGCCATCCCGACCGGCGCCGGCTGCTTCAGGTCGAGCGTGCCAGTCCCGAACGCATCGCGCCGTTCTGCCCGCATTTCGGCGTCTGCGGCGGCTGCGCGATCCAGCATTGGGATCATGAAAGCTACCAGGCCTGGAAGCGCGAGCTCGTCGTCGAGGCGCTGGCGCAGGCCAAGGTTGCGGCCGAGGTCGCCCCGCTGATCGACGCCCACGGCCTCGGGCGCCGCCGCATCACGCTTCACGCGCGGATGGGCACGCATGAGGTGCTCAAGGTCGGCTTCGCCGCAGCAAGTTCCCACGACATCATCCCCGTCGATCGTTGTCCGATCCTCGATCCGGGTCTCAGCGGCGCGCTCGACGCCGCGTGGGCGATCGCCGAGCCGTTGATAGCGATGGGCAAGCCGCTCGACATCCAGGTGACTGCAACCCTCAATGGCCTCGACGTCGACGTCCGCGGCTCGGGCGCCCTGCCCTCGGCGATGATTGCGGCCCTGTCGCGCATCGCCGAACAGCATCGCCTGGCGCGGCTGACGCGGCATGGCGAGTTGGTACTGGTGCGCGCGCCTCCCGCGGTGATGATCGGGACGGCCCAGGTGATCCTGCCGCCGGGCTCGTTCCTGCAAGCGACCATCGCCGGCGAAGAGACGCTGGCGCGGCTCGTCAGCGATCACTGCCAGCGCGCCAAGCACGTCGCCGATCTCTTCTGCGGCGTCGGCCCGTTCGCCCTGCGCCTCGCCATGAAATCGCGGGTCGCCGCCTTCGATAGCGACGCCGGCGCTGTCACGAGCCTGCAGAAGGCCGCGACCTCGACGGCGGGCTTGAAGCCGGTCAAAGCCGAGCCACGCGACCTGTTCCGCCGCCCGCTGGTGCCGCAGGAATTGCGCGACTACGACGCAGTCGTGTTCGATCCGCCACGCCAGGGCGCGCAGGCGCAGGCAACCCAGCTTGCCGCAAGCAAGGTGCCCACCGTCGTGGCGGTGTCCTGCAACGCAGCGACCTTCGCCCGCGATGCCAAGATCCTGATCGACGGTGGCTACAGGATCGAAGGCGTCACACCTGTCGACCAGTTCCGCCACACACCGCACGTCGAGCTGGTGGCGCGATTTACGCGCAAGCGCTGACCGCCGTAGCCAAATAGCATCACGCTTGGCGGTGCCAGTTGATGTGCCCTCGCCCCTTGTGGGAGAGGGCTGCTCAGTCGCCAGCAGCGAACTCACTAGGGTGAGGGGTTCTCTCCACGAGCACAGGAGTCCGTGGAGAGAACCCCTCATCCGTCGCGGACTTCGTCCGCGCCACCTTCTCCCACAAGGGGAGAAGGGAAGGATGCCGCGGCGTCTTCGAGCGCGTAGTAAGACGACAGGCTTTGACCTTGATCAACGGCTCCGGCTCCCGCTTGCGCTAACTGCTTCCGTGCAAAACTTGGTTGGAAGCGGTCGATGCTCATCGATAGACGACAGATGTTCGGAACCGCGCTTGGGCTTGGCGCGGCGGCGATCATAGGCTTGTCGTCGCAGGCAGGAGCAGCAGCAATGACGTATGAGGAGGCGGCCGGCATCGTCAGAGCGCCGTTGCGGTCCACGCCGCGAAACCGAGAACTGGTGCGCTTTGCCAGCCTCGCGGCCAACAGCCACAACACTCAGCCCTGGACCTTCACCGCGAGCGCCGACAGGATCGTCATCACGCCGGACTACACGCGCAGATGTCCCGCGGTCGATCCGGACGACCACCATCTCTTCGTCAGTCTGGGATGTGCCGCGGAAAACCTCGTGCTGGCAGCGTCGATGCTCGGGCTGAAGGCGAATGCGGTTGTCGAGGGCGACCGGATCGTGATTGATCTGGAAGCAGCCCGCTCCTTGAGCTCGCCGCTCGCCGAGGCGATCGCGGTTCGCCAGAGCACCCGCACGATCTATGACGGCAAGCCCGCTTCACCCGAGACGCTGCGCTTGCTGGAGAGCGCATGTCGGGAGCCTGGCGTCTCGGCCATCATGATAAGCGACCGGGCCGGGATCCTGGACGTCGCCGACTACGTTGTTCAGGCTAACTCGGCACAGATGCGCGACAAGGCGTTCATCGACGAACTGCGACGCTGGCTGCGCTTCAGCGAAGCCGACGCCATGGCGAAGATGGACGGATTGTTCTCGCGCTGCTCTGGAAATCCCGCGCTGCCCGCCTGGATTGCCCGGCCGCTTCTCAGCTTCTTCCTCACCGAAGAGGCAGAGAACAAGAAGTATCGCGAGCAGATCGCAAGCTCGGCGGGTGTCGTCGTCCTTGCATCTGATGCCGGCGACAAGGCCCACTGGATCGCAGTCGGCCGCGCCTGCCAGCGTTTCGGACTGCAGGCGACCGCGCTTGGACTGAAATATGCGTTCGTCAACCAACCGGTCGAGGTGCCCGCGATCCGCTCGCAATTCGCCTCGTTCCTGGATCTTGGCGGTCGGCGCCCGGACATCATCATGCGCTTCGGCACAGGGCCCGCTCTGCCGAACTCGCTGCGCCGGGCACCGGAACAGGTGATGCGCGAGGTGTCGTAGCGGACGCCTGCCGGTTTGGAGGTGCCGGTTGATGTGCCCTCGCCCCTTGTGGGAGAGGGCTCCTCCACTGCTGGCGACGAAATCGCTTGGGTGAGGGGTTGCCTCCACGAGGACGGTCGCTCGTGGAGAGAACCCCTCGGCGCGCATTGCATGCGCGCCACCTTCTCCCACAAGGGGAGAAGGAAAGGACGCTACCTTCCCCACCTGTCCTGCCAGATCTTTTCCCCGATCATGCAGCTCACGCGCGGCTCCTTTTCGGCCACCGGCACGATCTTGCGCTCCGGCGTGTGGCCCGCGACCTCCATCAGGAGCTTGGTGCGGATCGCTTCCTTGAACTTCTCGCGCTCCTTGATCGTCACCACGAAGGAGCCTGGACCGCCGATCACGCAGTCCTCGTAATACTGATCGAGATTGTCGATATCCATGGTGGAATAAGACGGCTCCTTCACCATGATCGGCAGGCCGTTGATGACGATGCCCTTCTCCAGCGCCGCGTCGCGCGCGGTCGAGACCGGTGCGCCGTTATTGTTGGGACCGTCGCCGGAAATGTCGATCACACGCCTGAGGCCGCGATAGGGATCTTCGTCGAACAGCGGCACCGCAAAATTGATCGCACCCGAGATCGAGGTCCGCGACGCCCGGCGGATCGGCGTCTTCATGATCTCGGCGGCAACAGCGTCGGCCGTTTCCGGGCCGTCGATCAGCCGCCAGGGAATGATGATCTTCTGATCAGAGGAAGCGGCCCATTCGAAATAGGTCACCGAGATCTTGCCGTTCGGACCGGCCTTGAGTGCCTGCAGGAACTCCTTCGATACGATTGCCTGCGCGTAGCCCTCGCGCTGGATCGCGAGTTCGTCCATGTCCATGGAATAGGAGACGTCGACGGCAAGTATCAGTTCGACATCGACGGTGGGGTTCGCGTCCTTCTCCACCACCTGGCGGGTGCCCTGGTTGCCCGGCCCCGGCGCGGCGATGCCGGCCCCGTCGCCGCCGACGAGCCAGCCGGCGACAAGCACAACCCCGATCGAGACATACCAGCGCATGAGCTGCCCTCCCGTCGAACGTCAACAATGGTGACACGCAAACTGCGCGGCGCAAAGGGCGAACATCATTTGTCCTTCACATTCAGGTTAGCCTTCCGTCCAGCTCTGCTAGTCTCGCCTTGTACTCGCCGCGATTTTGGCGAGGTTTTGTCGCTTGCCCGCGATTATCCCGCTCCTGCAAGGAGCCCGTGCAAAAACCCCCGGTTCCGGGATCGCCGGGAAGGCGATATTATTTCGGGTTCGCAGAGCAGCAGGAAGTGCCGCACCATGAGCGACACCGTCACCACCCCCAAAACCAAGGTCAAGACCAAGGTAGAACGGCCGCGCCTGCACAAGGTCATCCTGATCAACGACGATTACACGCCGCGCGAATTCGTCGTCACCGTGCTGAAGGCGGAATTCCGCATGACCGAGGACCAAGCCTATAAGGTGATGCTCACCGCACACCAGCGCGGCGTCTGCGTGGTTGCGGTCTTCACCAAGGACGTCGCCGAGACAAAGGCGACCCGCGCCACCGACGCCGGCCGCGCCAAGGGCTATCCGCTGCTGTTTACGACCGAGCCAGAGGAATAGGCCGCGACGATACCCGAAAGGTTCTGGTAACCGGATTTCCTGCCAATTTTAGCTGCCGGTGCGACCGACGGTTCAGTTTTTGCCGGCATGATCGCGTTCATGACGGCCGCATTCCGCAAGCAACGGCAGGCCTCCCTTCCGGACATCTCGTTCGGGCCGTATCGATTTGTTATTCTCGCGCTGCCATGGCTGATACTGGCCGCGGCGATGCGGGTCATTGCCTTCGGCGGCGGCGGAGTTGCTCTGCCTGCAATCATCATCGCCAACCTTGCCGTCATTCACGCCGTTCTCGTAGCAGCTCAACGCTGCATCGAGATGACCGGTGGCCAAAGCAGCCTCGGCGAGCTTGGGATCGCGGAGCAATTCAAATTGTCGCTCGCGATCGCGTGTCGGATCGCGCTGTTGATGATCGCGGCAGCAGCCGCGCTTGCGGCGGCCGGCTACGGATCCCTGGCGCCCCATATGCTGGCGGGAATCGACGGCATGGCCTTCGATCAGTTCACCGTCATAGGAAAATTCTGGAGCGCCGCAGTCGGCGCCGTGACACTTCTGATGGTTGTCGGTGCCGAGCAAAACGGCGGTCGGGTGGCATTCTTCGAAGCCGCTGGCGAGCTTGCAAGGCGGTGGTTCTGGCTGGGGGCCGCCGTGATAGCTCTTGGGGTGGTCAATCTAGGTCTGAGCTTTGGCCAGGGCTTGGTCCGCAGTGCGATTGTGGTTTTCTGGCAGACCTCCACGTCCAGTCAGTTCGTCAAGAATCTCGTCTATTTCGTATTCATCTTCAGCTTCGCAATGCTGCAGTTGTGGGTGACACTGTTGATCCTGACCTACGGCCTGAAGCAGTCCTATGTCCACGACTAGGGGTCGCCGCGGAATTCAGCTCGCAGACGCCTCGCCCATCAGGCCATAGACGCGCTGGGCCTTTGAAAAACCTGCGATCGGAAATTCGCCGAGATCATCCCAGCCGCCGCGGCAGATGCCGGCAAAGCCTTCGGAGGCCACGACCGTGCGGCCAAGTCGGCCGGCGATCTTCTCCAGTCGCGCGGCAAGATTCACCGCTCGGCCAATGCAGGTGAAGTCGAGCCGGTTGCCGCCGCCGATATTGCCATAGAGAATTGTTCCGACGTGCAGCGCAACGCCGAAACGGAAACGCTCGACGACGTCGCCGACCGGATACCGCAGCGCCTCGACGCTGGCCCGCATGTCCTGCGCGGCTTCCAACACGCGCGAACAGACCTGTTGCGCATCCCCGACATACTCATCGATCGGAAAAACCGCGAGCAGTCCATCGCCCATGTATTTCAGCACCTCGCCATCATGGGCACGGATCGAGGCGACCTGGCAGTCGAAATAGCGGTTGAGCATGTCGACGACGGTTTCGGCCGGAAGTCGATCCGATAGTGCGGTGAAGCCACGCAAGTCCGACAGCCAGATCGCCGCGTGCATGGTCTCGCCGTGCCCGCGCCGGATCTGACCATCGAGGATGCGCGTGCCCGCGCGATTGCCGACATAAGTGTCGAGCAAGGTCGCAGCGACGCGGCGAAGGCCGATCACCTCGATGAGACGCGTCAACGCCGGCAGCACCGATCGCAGTGCGGCGAGCTGCTCGTCGGTGAAACCGCCCGCCTGCTTGGTGGTCCAACTGGAGGCATGCGTGAAGCCATCGATGAAGCGTAGCGGTATGGCCACATAGTCGGTCACGCCTTCCGCGCGCATGTCGTCGAGGAAGGGAAATCGCCGGCTTTCGGGATCGTCGGTGCGGCACCGCACCTCCCTGACCTCGCCAAAAACGATCGCAAGCGGGCTTGCGATGAACTCCGGCGTTTGCTTGATGTCGTAGTCAACCGAGCCGACGACGACAGGCTCGCCGGGCTTCCAGATGAAATTGCGCCCATAGATTTCTGGGTGCAGCGTCCGGATGAAGAATCCGACCCGCCACAGCGGGATGCCGGCCGCAACCAGGCGCCCGCACAGTTCGGAGACCATGTCGGTGACAACAGGGGTCGACCTTGCGCCGTCGATCAGCCAGTCCGCGATCCCCCTGATGTCGATCTGCATCACGGCCTCTGTGCTGTCAGATTCTATCCAACCTGTCCCCGGTGCCGCAGGAAATGATCGGCGAGCACGCAGGCCATCATCGCCTCGCCCACCGGCACGGCGCGGATGCCGACGCAGGGGTCGTGGCGCCCCTTGGTCATGATATCGGTCTCGGCGCCGCTGCGGTCCACGGTCAGCCGCGGCGACAGGATCGAGGAGGTCGGCTTCACGGCGAAGCGCACCACCACCGGCTGGCCGGTGGAGATGCCGCCGAGGATGCCGCCGGCATTGTTGGACAGGAAACGCACGCCGTTATTGCCGGTGCGCATCTCGTCGGCGTTCTCCTCGCCCGACAATTCGGCCGCGCCGAACCCGGCGCCGATCTCGACGCCCTTCACCGCATTGATGGTCATCATCGCAGCCGCCAACTCGCTATCGAGCTTGGCGTAGATCGGCGCGCCGAGCCCGGGCGGCACGCCCTCGGCCACGACCTCGATCACCGCGCCGATCGAGGAGCCCTTCTTCCTGATGCCATCGAGATAATCTTCGAAGAACGCCGCCTTGTCCTGGTCCGGGCAGAAGAACGGATTGCGGCCAATCTCGTCCCAATCCCACTTATCGCGATCGATCTTGTGCGGGCCCATCTGCACCAGCGCGCCGCGGATCTTGATGTCCGGCAGGATTTTTCGCGCAATCGCGCCGGCGGCAACCCGGGTCGCGGTCTCACGCGCCGAGGAGCGGCCGCCACCGCGGTAATCGCGCAGGCCGTATTTGGCCTCATAGGTGAAGTCGGCATGGCCGGGGCGGAACTTGTCCTTGATCTCGGAATAGTCCTTCGAGCGCTGGTCGGTGTTCTCGATCAGGAGGCCGATCGGCGTGCCCGTCGTCACCTGCACGCCGGTCTCCGGATGCGCCATCACGCCGGACAGGATCTTCACCGCATCCGGTTCCTGGCGCTGGGTGGTGAAGCGGGACTGGCCCGGCCGGCGTCGGTCGAGATCGTGCTGGATCTCCTCGACCGTCAGCGGGATCAGCGGCGGACAGCCATCGACCACGCAGCCGATCGCCACCCCATGGCTCTCGCCGAAGGTCGTGACGCGGAACAAATGGCCGAAGGTGTTGTGAGACATCCGGTGATCGCCGCCTTGTGCGTTGTAATGCAATGTTGACTGTCAGCATGTCGTAACGCGCGCAGTCGACAGCGTCAAACTTCGGTCGTCATGCCCGGGCTTGTCCCGGGCATCCACGCGCTTCGTTCCGCGCCGCCAAGACGTGGATGGCCGGGACAAGCCCGGCCATGACGGCGGAGCGCGGTTCTTAACTATACTTCACCAGCCCGCCATCGCGAAACACATAGACGGCGCCCTGCTCGATGTAGAGGTCCGCGGCGCTATCAGGGGTTTCGATGCCGAGCGACACCATCAGGGCGCGGCAGGTGCCGCCATGGGCCACGGTGACGGTGTCGCCCAGGAGCGAGTCGTACCAGTCGCGCACCCGCAGCTGCACCGCGGCGTAGGTCTCGCCGCCCTCCGGCGCCATCGTCCATTTCGCGGTCTGGCGCTTGGCGTAGAGCTCGGGATCGGCGAGTTGCATCTGCGCCAGCGTCGAGCCTTCCCAGACGCCGTAGCCGATCTCGCGCAACCGGTCGTCGAGCGAATAGTCGCCAGGCGGCAATTCCAGCGCGCGACGCGCCAGCTCCATAGTCTGGCGCGCCCGTCCGAGCGGGCTCGAGACGTAGGGCAGCGTTGCCCTGTCATATCCGTCGCGCGTGAGAAGGTCGGCTAGCACATGGCCGGCATGGGACGCTTGGGCGCGCCCACGATCGTTCAGCGGAATATCCAGGGTGCCCTGCAGCCGGCCTTCCGCGTTCCATGCCGTCTCGCCATGGCGGATGTAGTAGATTGTTGGCATTGCTATCGATGCAGCAGCTATTCCTTGGCGAGCGAAATGTCGGGCGCATCGGGACGCTTCATGCCGACAATGTGATAGCCGGAATCGACGTGATGCACCTCGCCGGTGACACCGCGGGAAAGATCGGACAACAGATAAAGCGCGCTGTCGCCGACCTCCTCGATCGTGACCGTGCGCCGCATTGGAGCGTTGTACTCGTTCCACTTCAGAATGTAGCGGAAATCGCCGATGCCGGAGGCCGCGAGCGTCTTGATCGGACCTGCCGAGATCGCGTTGACGCGGATGTTCTTCTCGCCAAGATCGGCGGCCAGATAGCGCACGCTCGCTTCCAGCGCCGCTTTCGCGACCCCCATCACGTTGTAATGCGGCATCCACTTCTCGGCGCCATAATAGGTCAGCGTGATGATCGAGCCGCCGTCGGTCATCAGCTTCTCGGCCCGCTGCGCGATCGCGGTCAGCGAGTAGCAGCTGATCAGCATCGACTTGGAAAAATTCTCCGCTGTGGTCTCGATGTAGCGGCCGTCGAGCTGGTCCTTGTCGGAGAAGGCGATCGCATGCACGACGAAGTCGATCTTGCCCCACTTCTCCCTGATGACGTCGAACGCCGCGTCGATGGTCGCAGCGTCGGTGACGTCGCAATGGCCGAGCAGGAGCGCGTTCAATTCCTTCGCCAAGGGCTCGACCCGCTTCTTCAGGGCATCGCCCTGCCAGGTGAGCGCGATCTCGGCGCCGGCATCGTGGCAGGCTTTGGCGATCCCCCAGGCGATCGAGCGGTTATTGGCGACGCCAAGGATCACGCCGCGCTTGCCCTGCATCAGACCCGATTTCTGTGCCATCCGCTGTCCATTCTCGCGTTGCATTTGGTATTCGCAGGTACACCAGCGCTCCACCGCGGTACAGTCCAAATCCGCCTCCTGTTAACGCTGATTTGGCCCCGTCGCGATCGACGGAATAGCCACGTCATTCGGGTGTTATGTTAGGCAAGGCGTCCGAGCTGAAGCAGGATGAAGATCCGGTGTCATGACCGCGTTCCGGCAGAGTGTTGAAGCCATGATCCCGGCGCTGCGCCGTTACGCGCGGGCGCTGGCGCGCGATGCCGATATCGCCGACGATTTGGTGCAGGACACCTTGGTGCGGGCGCTGCGTTCCGAGCGGCTGTTCCTCGGCGGCGACGTGCGGAGCTGGCTCTATACGATCCTGACCAACCTCAACAAGAACCGCCGCCGCTCGCTGGCGCGGCGGCCGCAATTCATGCCGCTGCTGGACAACAATCCGGACGCCAGCGGCACCGAGGCCGAAGGCCGCGACATTGCGCGCGCGCTGGCGACGCTGGTGGAAGAGCAGCGCGCGGCGCTGCTTCTGGTGATGCTGGAAGGATTGAGTTACCGCGAAGTCGCCGACATCCAGGGCGTGCCGATCGGCACCGTGATGTCCCGGCTTGCGCGCGCTCGCGCCCACGTTAAAGCCTTCCTCGAAGGCGAACGGGCGACGACGCTGAGGCGGGTGAAATGATGGCAGGCGTTGTGCATAGCCATGACATCAGGTTGAGGCGATTTGGATTGTTGAGAATTAGACAGAGACGACTGCGATGACCAACCCCAGGATTCCCGTCACCGAGGACGAGCTGCACGCCTATGTCGACAACGAATTGCCGGCGGAGCGCCGCGGCGACGTCGCGGCGTGGCTGGCAGCGCACCCCGATGACGCCGAACGGGTGCGGTCGTGGCTCGCCATGGCCGACGTGCTGCACGCGCGCTACGATTCGGTCGCAGACGAGGCGGTGCCGAAGCGGCTCGAGATCGAGCAATTGGTGCGCCAGCCGCGCAAGTTGGTCTATGGCGCCATTGCGGCGGCGCTGGTGGCATTCATCGCCGGCGGCGGCGTCGGCTGGATCGCGCATGGCGCGGCGGCCAAGCCCTCGCCGCTGCAGAGCTTCACGCTCGATGCGATGGACGCGCACCGGCTCTATGTGGTCGAGGTCCGCCATCCGGTCGAGGTGCCCGGCGATGAGCGCGCCCATCTGCAGGCCTGGCTGACCAAGCGCTGCGGCTGGGACGTGCGCGCGCCGGAGCTGTCGGCGGCGGGATTGAAGCTGGTTGGCGGCCGGCTGCTGCCTGGCCCGACCGGGCGGCCGGCTTCTTTCCTGATGTATGAAAGCGCCTCCGGCGAGCGCTTCACGGTCTACGCCTCCAAGGCGCAGGCGGAGACCACGCAAATGCGGTACGCCACGCACGGCAATGAGGGCGCGCTGTTCTGGGCCGACCGCGGCGTCGGCTACGTCGTCTCAGGCGGCAGCGATCGCAACCGCCTGACCCAGATCGCGCAAGCCGTCTACGACCAGATGGAAAAGACCGGCGGTTGAGTCGGCACGATCATCCCCGGCCACCGCTGAGAAAAAAGGGCCACCTGCGACAGCAAGCGGCCCAAGTCTAGGGAGGAAACGCCCAAGGAGGGCTACGACAGCGCGAGGCGCCGTCGCACGAGGTTATGTAGTTCGCGCACAGCGATTCGAAAGACCGGGCAATACCGGGTTTTGCGAAAACGCCCGCATTTCGCGGACGTTCGTGACGCAATGGCCACACTTGCCCGATGTCCCAATTCCGTCATCGAAAATCTGGAATAAGGACATCGGCGCGTCTCAGAATCGCACCGGATGTGCCCGCGTTATCGCGCAGCGCTCGATCCGCCGATCAGCGCTCGCGGCCTCGATTGGGGTTTGGTATTGCGCTGGTCCCCCTCTCGAGGCCGCACCCTCAGCCAAGATCGCTGCGGGGATTGTAAGGATGCTGGTCGCGCCACTTCTGCATCAATGCTTCCAGCTCAGCATCGTTCCCATCAGGCAGGATGATGCGAGTGGTGACGTAGAGGTCGCCCGCGCCGCCCGACTTCGGCAGTCCCTTGCCCTTCAGCCGAAACGTCCGCCCGCTCGAGGTGTTCTTGGGGATCGACAATTCGACCGCGCCGCCAAGCGTCGGCACGCGGACCTTGCCGCCCAGCACCGCCTCGTACAGCGTGATCGGCAGCTCGACCCTGAGATCGTTGCCGTCGACCTTGAAGAAGGAATGCGGCGCGATCGTCACTGTGATCAGGAGATCGCCCGGACGATGGCCGGGCGCCGTCTCGCCCTGCCCCTTCAGCCGGATCTGCTGGCCGGAGCTGACGCCGGCAGGAATCTTGACATTGAGTTCCTTGCCGGTCGGCAGGCGGACGCGCTTCTCGGCGCCGTTCACCGCCTCCTCCAGCGACACCGTCATGGCGACGCTCTGGTCGAGGTCGAGCCCGACGCCGCCGGTATCGAATTCAAACTGGGTGCCGCCGCCCCTGCGCGCACGCGCACCGGCGCCGAACATGCTGTTGAGGATGTCCTCGAAGCCGCCTGCACCGCCGCCTTCCATGCCGCCGCCAGAGCCGCTGCGGAACGTATAGGTTTCGAACCCGCCCGGACCGGCACGGCCGCGCGCATCGCCGCCGCCAAAGCCTCCGCCGGGGAAGCCCTGGAAACGCGGCTTGCCCTCGGCGTCGATCTCGCCGCGGTCAAACTGCTTGCGCTTCTCCTCGTCGCCAACGATCTCGTTGGCCGAGTTGATCTCGGCGAAACGCTCGGCAGCCTTCGGATCGTTCTTGTTGCTGTCGGGATGATGCTTCTTGGCGAGCTTGCGATAGGCGCTTTTGATCGCGGCAGCGCTGGCGCCCCGCGGCACCCCCAAGACCTCATAGGGGTCGCGCATCCGTCACGTCTCCTTCACGGAAAATCAGACCTGAAATTTTCGGGCTTGTCGCCCCACTTTGGTGTCACTTGGGGACGCCGTGGCATTTTTGCAACTGCTTTGGCGTTCAGGATTTCCAAGGTTTCAGGCTATGGATCTCCCACCTCCCGCGTCCGGCCTTGCAGCCGGCACCCTGCAGCCAGCTCTCGGTCCGGCCGTTGACATAGCTTGCCAGGAAATCCCGGCAAGTCCGACCGTCCTCGGCGGCGTAAGCCTGCGACAACGGCGTCACCGAGCCGCGCGCACCGGTCTCGGGATTTTCCCAGGCCTGGCTGGAATCCTTGTCGCCCTTGGTCAGCACGTCGGAGGCGGCGTTGCGGGCAAAGGCAAGGTCGCTGTCGGTCGGCGCCGATGACCTTACGTGGGGCGCGCCGAGCGACCCCGTCAAGTCCCTGTCGTCCAGCCGGGCAAAACTGTCGCCGCGCGACAGGGCGCAGCCGCCCGCCCCTAGGCCGATTAGAACCAATGTCATCACCGTCCCCGCCGGTCGGATCGCCGATAGGCCAACGCGTCCCCATGCCCTATATAAGGACGTCCTATATAGGGCGAGTAACGCGCGCTCTGAGGCCGACGGACGCAACGCTGGACTCCTGACATGACAGACACGACCTCCATCAAACACCCTACACCGTTAACATCGGGTGATTTTACCGCTGCGGAAGAACCATTTGCGCTGTTCGCCGAATGGTTTGCCGAAGCAACCAAGTCCGAGCCGAACGATCCCAACGCGATGGCGCTCGCAACCGTCGATCCCGACGGGCTGCCGGACGTGCGGATGGTGCTGATGAAAGGCTATGACGCTGATGGCTTCGTGTTCTACAGCCACGTCGCCAGCGCCAAAGGCCGCGAACTCGCCGCAAATCCTAAGGCCGCTTTACTATTCCACTGGAAATCCTTGCGCCGGCAGGTGCGCATCCGCGGCAACGTGTCGCCGGTGAGCGACGCCGAGGCCGACGACTATTTCGCGACGCGCCCGAAGCAGGCGCAGCTTGGCGCCTGGGCCAGCAAGCAGTCGCAGCCGTTGGAGAGCCGTTTCGCCTTCGAGCAGGCGATCGCGAAGGTCGCCGCGAAATATGTGATCGGCGAGGTGCCGCGCCCTCAGGGGTGGAGCGGCTGGCGCATCAGCCCTGTCAGCATCGAGTTCTGGCACGACCGCCCCTACCGCCTGCACGACCGCATCGAATTCCGGCGCGAGGGCCCAGGCCAAGCCTGGACCAAAGTAAGGCTTTATCCGTAAGACTCAGACCGTCATGGCCGGGCTTGTCCCGGCCGTCCACGTCTCAGTTTCGAGCCAGTCCGAACACGTGGATGCCCGGCACGAGGCCGGCATGACGAAGAACGAGAGAACCGTCCAATGCCGAACCATTCCAACGCGCCGCGACGCACGCTGCTCCTGACCGGCGCCAGCCGCGGCATCGGCCATGCTACCGCGATCCGGTTTTCCTCGGCCGGCTGGCGCGTCATCACCTGCTCGCGGCACGCCTTTCCGGAAGTTTGCCCCTGGGGCGCCGGACCCGAGGATCACATCGAGGTCGATTTCGGCGACCATGACGACACCGTGCGCGCAATCTCGGAAATCCGCAGACGGCTGGAGAACGACGAGCTGCACGCGCTCGTCAACAATGCGGCGATCTCGCCCAAGGGGCCGGGCGGCACGCGGCTCGGTACCATGGACACCGATATCGACACCTGGCTGCATGTCTTCCGCGTCAACTTCTTCGCGCCGATCATGCTGGCGCGCGGGCTGATCAACGAATTGAAGACCGCCAAGGGTGCGGTGGTGAACGTCACTTCGATCGCGGGCTCCCGCGTGCATCCGTTCGCGGGCGCGGCCTATGCCACCTCGAAAGCGGCGCTCGCGGCGCTGACGCGCGAGATGGCGTCCGATTTCGGCCGCGTCGGCGTCCGCGTCAACTCGATCGCGCCGGGCGAGATCGACACCTCGATCCTGTCGCCGGGCACCGAGAAGATCGTCGAGCAGCAGATCCCGATGCATCGCCTGGGCACTCCAGACGAAGTTGCCAAGATCATCTACGTCCTGTGCACGGAAACCAGTTCCTACGTGAACGGCGCCGAGATCCACATCAATGGTGGCCAGCACGTGTAGGACAGATTGCTGAGTTGACGGCTCTCTCCAGAGACACTGTCGCCCGTGGAGACAACCCCTCATCCGGCGCTTCGCGCCACCTTCTCCCACAAGGGGAGAAGGGAAGAACGCCTTGCCGACGCCAGTTGATGTGCCCTCGCCCCTTGTGGGAGAGGGCAGCTCCGCCATCACCACAGGCTCATTCGGGTGAGGGGTTCTCTCCACGTATACCGTCGCCTGTTCGCGGGCGAGCGACCACGGCTGCGATTTCCAATTTATCGGATCGTGCGTAACAAACGAGGAGCACGAAGCAATCCAGACCGTTTCCGCCGTCGACCTCTGGATTGCTTTGCTTGCACTCGTTAAGCGGCCGTCCTGGCCGTCAATCCGCGTAGAACTTCCGCGGCTTCTCAACCACTCGCTGCGCGCTGGTGTTGTAGGCGCTCGAGCACTCGTCTTCGTTTTCGCCATCGAGCAGGGCTGCGCCGCAGTGACGGCAGGTGCGCGGCGATATCGCCTGCATCCTTCCAACCATGCGGTCCTGCTGATAGCGCGCGAAGTCGATGATGTTACGCCGTGGCGTTATGATCTTCTCAACCATTGCTGTCCCTCCGGCTTGAGGCGGGGGTTATCGCAGCAAAGTTTCGCTCAAACGTTCAGTGCAACACTCAAATTTTAGCGGAGGATTCGCGGAGGAATTGCGGCAGCCTTATTGCCGCGATCGCGACTGCAATGGAACTCGCGATCGTGCGCAGCAATGGAACTAGAGCCACTTCTTCAATTTGAAAAGGTAGTACGGCACGATCGCTGCAATCAGCATCATCACGAGCGCGATCGGATAGCCATGCGGCCAGTCGAGTTCCGGCATCGCCTTGAAGTTCATGCCGTAGATCGAGGCGATCAGCGTCGGCGGCATGAGCACCACGGCCATCACCGAGAACAGCTTGATGATGTTGTTCTGCTCGAGATTGACGACGCCGAGCATGGCGTCCAGCGTGAAGGTGATCTTGTTGGAGAGATAGGAGGCGTGGTCGGTCAGGGAGGCGACGTCGCGCTGCATGGTCTTGAGCTGCTCGCGCATGTCCTTGGACCATTTGACGCCTTCGATCACCGCCGACATGAAGGTGACGACGCGACCGATGGAGACCAGGCTTTCACGCACTTTCGAGGTCAGGTCGCCCTTGCGCCCGATCTCGATCAGGATCCGCGAATATTGCTTGGCATGGCCGTGCCGCTCGGCCTCCGGTTCGAAGATGTCGTGGGAGACCTGGTCGATATCGGCGCCGCACCGCTCCAGAATGTCGGCGCAGCGGTCGATCACTGCATCGAGCAACTCCATCAGCACCATCTCGCCGTTGATAGTGGGCGCGCAGGACCGCCCAAGCTTGGCCTCGACCAGCGCGAACGGTTTCGGCTGGTCGTAGCGCACGGTCACCAGTCGGTGGCCAGCCAGGATAAAGGTGACCGCCGTGGTGTGGGGCATGTCGGTGTCCGAATGGCACATCAGCGTCGCGGTCATGTAGCGCGCGCCGTTCTCGATATAGAGCCGGCTGGAAATCTCGATTTCCTGCATGTCCTCCCGGGTCGGCACCGCGATCCCGGCCAGCCGCTCCACGGCGCGGTCCTCCTCCGGCGTCGGCCTGACCATGTCGATCCAGACCGCATTCTCCGGCAAGGCCGCAACCTCGTCGGAAACGACCTTTTTCAGCGTGAAATCGGCAGGAACGAACACTGACAGCATCAGCAACTCCGGAACAGGGCACCGGCGCACCCAACAGGACTAAACGCGATTCTGGCAAGGGCTTCATGACCGGCGCATTAACCGCCTGTCCATATTTGTGGCGGCGAAATGGCGGCGGCGCGGCCCGGACTCGGCAACCGTTGCTGATCTGCACAGAAATCGGCCGCCGGATCGCAGGATTTGCGGCAAAAAAGCCACAGAAGGGGTCCCGCGACGCGGGATAGGTCTCTAAGCGCTGGGAATAGCGGCAGGTTTCGGCAATAATACGATCAAAGAGATGATGGAATCGTGGCGATTGGGGCGCATTTTCGCGCTGCGAGCGCAGATTTGCAACGGAAGTGTACCATGTCGTCGCTGAAAGTTACGCTGGGGATTGTGGCCGCCGGCCTGATGTTGTCGGGTTGCATGCAGGCTACAACTTACGAGGCCACCAACGCCGCCAATTTCAAGCAGCGCGATAAAGACCTGCTGGCGAAGACCACCTACGCGAAAGTTCCGGTCGCCGAGCCGTTCCGCCGCGCCATTGTGGATTACCACCGCAAGGAGGCGCCGGGTTCCATCGTGGTCGATTCCGATAACCACTATCTTTACCTGGTGCAGAAGGACGGCAAGGCGATCCGCTACGGCATCACCGTCGGCGAAGAAGCCATGGCATGGTCCGGCATTGCCAAGGTCGGCAGCAAGACCGAGTGGCCGGCCTGGCACCCGACCCCCGGCGAAATCTCCAGGCTCGGCGTTCCGACCTATGTCGCGCCGGGACCCGACAACCCGATGGGCTCGCGGGCGCTCTATCTGTACTCCGGCGGCAAGGACACGCTGTTCCGCATCCACGGCACCAACCAGCCGGAATATATCGGCGCCTCGATCTCCTCGGGCTGCATCCGCATGACCAATGAGGACGTGATCGACCTTTATGACCGCGTCGGCGTCGGCACCGTCGTGGTCGTGCTGGAGCCGAAGCACGGCGACTCGCCATTCAATTCGAAGATGGCGCTGCAGGGCGGCGGCAACGCCATGATGCAATAGTTCGCTTGCGGAAGACGCGATCAATGGCGCCGGCTTTGCCGGCGCTTTTTTGTTGGCTGCGGGTTGGTCGCCGCAGGCTTTGACTCCGTAGCGTCGGAATCGCCGGCATCCGGCTTCGCATTTTTTGACTTCGTATTCTCCGACTTGGTGTCAGTCTTGGCGCCGCTCTTTGGGTCCTCCTTGGCGGCGACCTCGCGCGGCGGCGCTTCCTCGGGGCGCTCGGCCGGCAACAGCGGGGCGACGGCCGGCAGCGGGTCCCAGACATCCCACTGGCAGATCCGGTAATTGTTTCGCCGCTCCATCCGGTCGAGATGGATGTGGTCCTCATGGTAGCCATCGGAGCCGGGCCCGAGCACGGTCGTGAAGCGGGTGCAGGCCGAGTGCAGCACGGTCTCGCGCAGATCGCGCGGCACGCTACGGTCGGTAAGCGAGATCGAGCGGCCGTTCGCGAGCTTGAAGGCGCGGACGTCGATCGCATTGGCGCGGCCATGCTCGGAAAGCTGCGCGCCAGGGACGCGATTGCGGCCGCGGCACTCGAAGGAATCGAAATTGTCGAGTTCGCTGATCGTGCCGCCAAGCGGGCCAGACAGGGGGGCGATGTCGGAGCGCACCCAGTCGGCGATCGCGGTAGCCATGGTGCAGCGGAGGATCGCCGCCGGCTTCACCGCAACCTTTCGCTTGTCGGGCAGCACGATCGCCTCCAGCCGCACCAGATCGTCGCCGCCGCAGCCGCCGTTGCCATGAATGGCGGGGATGCTTGGCGCAATGGCAATCTCTTCCGTCAGCGCCTGCCGGCAGGCTGAGGGCTGCGGCGGAGCAGCCTGCTCGGCAGCCTTGTCGTCGGACGCCTTATCAGCGGCTTTGCCGTGGTCAGCCGGCGGCGCCTTGTCGGCGGCTTTGCCATGATCGGCCGGACGGGCCTTTTCGGCGGCTGCGGGCGGCTCGGGCGGTCGCGCAGCAGGCGCCTCGGCCGGACGCGGCTTTGGCAATGGCACCATCACTGCCCGATGAACGGCCCGATGCGGCCTTGGCCGAGGAGGACTGAACAAGTCGGCGAAGGGAAACGGGACCGATCTGCGGGCCGCCAGGGCGGGTTCGGCCAGCATTCCGAGCAATATGGCTACGGCGGTAACCAGTGCCATTCCAGTGCGGCCAAACGCACCATAATTGGATTTTCGGCTTGCTTTCTCCGCGCTACAGTTCATGTCAATTTCATGATTGGACGGCTGGCTATACTGTCTGGCTGGCCGGTCATGCGAGAGAAAAACACTGAGGAGGGACGTGCGTATGCTTGGTTTGATGCAGGACTGGCCTTTGCTGTGTCACCGGATTATCGAACACGCAGCAAAATATCACGGCACACAGGAGGTCGTGACGCGGTCGGTCGAAGGCCCGATCCATCGCACCACCTATGCCGAAATCCATGCGCGCGCGCTGAAGGTCTCGCAGAGCCTGGAGCGCGACGGCATCAAGCTCGGCGATCGTGTCGCCACCATCGCCTGGAATACTTGGCGCCATCTCGAAGTCTGGTATGGCATCATGGGTATCGGCGCGATCTGCCATACCGTCAACCCGCGCCTGTTTCCCGAACAGATCGCCTGGATCATCAACCACGCCCAGGACCGCGTGGTGATGACCGACCTCACCTTCGTGCCGGTGCTGGAGAAGATCGCCGACAAGCTTCCGAGCGTCGAGCGCTTTATCGTGCTGACCGACAAGGCGCACATGCCAGAGACCACGCTGAAGAACGCGGTCGCCTATGAGGACTGGATCGCGGCGTCCGACGGCAAGTTCCAGTGGAAGACGTTCGACGAGAACACCGCAGCGGCGATGTGCTACACGTCGGGCACCACGGGCGACCCCAAAGGCGTATTGTATTCGCACCGTTCCAACGTGCTGCATGCGCTCATGGCCAACAACAAGGATGCGCTGGGCACATCCGCGACCGATACAATGCTGCCGGTGGTGCCACTGTTCCATGCCAATAGCTGGGGCATCGCTTTTTCCGCGCCCTCGATGGGCACCAAGCTGGTGATGCCCGGGCCGAAGCTCGACGGCGCCTCGGTCTACGAATTGCTCGACACCGAGAAGGTGACGCACACCGCCGGCGTGCCGACAGTGTGGCTGATGCTGCTGCAGCACATGGCCGCCAACGACCTGAAGCTGCCGCACCTGGAGATGGTGATATGCGGCGGCTCGGCGATGCCGCGCTCGATGATCGAGGCTTTCCTCAACATGGGCGTGGAGCCGCGCCACGCCTGGGGCATGACCGAGATGAGCCCGATCGGCACGGTCGCGGCGCTGAAACCGCCCTTCGGAGAGCGCACCGGCGAAGAACGGCTCGACGTCCTGCAGACGCAGGGCTACCCGCCGTTCGGCGTCCAGATGAAGATCACCGACGATGCCGGCAAGGAGCTGCCGTGGGATGGCAAGACCTTCGGCCGGCTCAAGGTCTCGGGCCCGTCGATCGCCAAGGCCTATTTCCGCGTCGACAGCAGCATTCTCGACGAGGAAGGCTATTTCGACACCGGCGACGTCTCGACGATCGATGCGCACGGCTACATGCGGATCACCGATCGCTCCAAGGACGTGATCAAGTCGGGCGGCGAATGGATCTCGTCGATCGACCTGGAGAACCTCGCGGTCGGCCATCCGGCCGTGGCCGAGGCCGCCGTGATCGGCGTGTTCCATCCGAAGTGGGACGAGCGTCCGCTGCTGATCGTGCAGCTCAAGCAGGGCCAGCAGGCGACGCGCGAGGAGATCCTGAAGTTCATGGACGGCAAGATCGCGAAATGGTGGATGCCCGACGATGTCGTCTTCGTCGACGGCATCCCGCACACCGCGACCGGCAAGATCCTGAAGACCGCGCTGCGCGATCAGTTCAAGAGCTACAGCCTCCCGACCGCGGCGGCGTAACGAACAGGTTCTCCGTCATGCCCGGGCTTGGCGACAGCCCGTAGGGTGGGCAAAGCGAAGCGTGCCCACCATCTCTTGCACCGACCGTGAATGGTAGGCACGCGGAGCCTGTCATCGGGCGCGCGTTCGCGCGACCCGTTGGCTTTGCCCACCCTACGGCCGGCGCAAGTTGATGCGCCCTCTCCTGACATCGCCAAAGATTCACGGGCACGTGCGACGCGCGATGCTGGGATCAGCGGATCGGCGCGAGGCCATCAAGCTGGCGCTGAGCTTCGGGTTCGCCCCATTCTTTCGCTTTTTGATACCAGTTGCGGGCCTGCGCGAGGTCCGCGAGCGGGCCACTGGCGCCCAATTGCTTGAGCACGATCGGGTCGTAAGTCCGGGCAAGGAGCAGCGCGGCGCGCGCGTCTCGTGCTTCGGCGGCGCGCAGCAGCAGTAGCCTCGCCGCCGCGATGTCGCCGCTGGCCAGCAAATCCTGTCCGCGCTTGACGACAACGGAAATTTCCTTCGGATCCAGATTGCGCACGGTGTCCATCTGCGGCGGCGGGGAAGCGGCCGCAGGCCGAGCCGGCACCGCAGCCACGACAGCCGCCGGTGGCCGCGCCGCAACGCTGGCAGCGGCTTTCCAGGAAAGCCGGATCGAACTACCCACGAGCGCGGCACCGTCGCCGTCACGCAATTCTACCGTCACCACCATCTGGCCGACGAAGCCGTCCGGCGGAATGACCGACACGGCGGAAATCTCCGACGCGGACACGCGCCACTCGTTGGCGGCGACGCGCTTGCCAGCCGTCAGCCGCGCGCCGGCTGGCAATCCGTTGATGGCAATGACGGCACCAGGAGGGGGAGCACCCACGCGCAGCCCGAGCGGCAGCGCGTCGTCGGCAAGCCCGCTGCTGTCCTCGACGGCGAGGGTCGCAGCCCGCTTGCGTTGCGGCGCCGGAAACAGCGAGGTCTTAAGCGACTGCCAGGAAGACGAGATCGATGCGATGGCGTTCGACTGAACCCCAGGACTTTGCGACGCCGGAATCGCCATGACGACGATCATCGCGATGGCTGCCGCAACCGCTGCCGCGATCGCGAACCTCGCTCCCACGCGGAGCAGCGCGCGCCTTCCCGAATTGCGGAGAACGGATGGCGCCTCCATGGGCTCCATCGCTTCCTGCATGGCTTGGGCGACGGCCTTGGTGAACATTTCCGAATGGTCGCGACGTCGAGGCTTGCGCAGCGATTGCAAGGGCGGATCGTCGACAGTCAACGATGCAGGCTCCGCGGACCGTCTGAGCGGCGCCGCCGGCTGCCCGCTTATCGCCCGCTCCCACGGCTCGCGCGGGGCGTAGTAGGTCGGATCGTTCGGATCAACGTAGCCTTCGTCCCTGCCGCCATTCATACTGAACGCTCGCCCTGAGGCGGCTGCCCACCAGCCCCGCTGATGTACGCCGGCTACGCTGTTCGCGATCCTTACGGCCCATGAGGATGCAACCGCGCACCTCCGGTCCGCCTGCGGCGACGACCGTGAGCTTAGGTCCTCTTGCAACGCTTCCGGCTGACGCCCGCCGTTATCTTTTTTTGATTGCCGTTGGCCGATGTCCTTCGCCAGGCCGGTCCCTTTGCTTCAGCGGTTCCGACAACCTAGAGTGGAGCCTTTAGCCCAAAGTTCCGCCGAGTCAATCGACAACTAGAGATCACTTTGATTGAATGGTTAATCGGTGAGGTTGCCAAATTTTCCCGTACCTTGTCCCATATCGCCGCAAACCTTGAAATTGCCGGGCCGCCGTGGTCTCAAGCTGAGAGTTTTTAACCGGCCCCTGGCAGTGGGCCAAGCCACAACACGGCAGTTCTCACCGATGGCCCGCAGGTTTTCTGTTCCCTATCAGTCGGAGCCGGTGTCCAGCCTCGCCACCTGGGCACGCAACCTCGCGATCTTCTCCGCAGTCGCGGTGATCGTCTCGATCCTCATCGTCCGCTTCGGCTTCCTGGAGATGAAGCCGGCGCTGGCGACCTTCTTCGGTGCGCTGGCCTGTGCCGGACTTTCGATCCTGCTTGGCTTCGCCGCCTTCGCCGCGATCTGGCAGAATGGTTCGCGCGGCATGGGCCGCATCCTTCTGGCCTTCCTGATCAACGCGCTGGTGCTCGCCTATCCCGCCTATCTCGCCGTACAATATCGCCGGCTGCCGCCGATCCACGACATCACCACCGACCCGATCGATCCGCCGCGGTTCGAGGCGCTGTCGCGCCTGCGCACCAGCGACGACACCAATTCGGCCGTCTATGCCGGGCTCTACTCAGCCGATCAGCAGCGCCGCGCCTATCCCGATATCGAGACCGTCGAGCTCGAGGTGCCGGTGGACCGCGCTTACGCGGTGACGCTGCAACTGGTGAACCGGCGCAAATGGCTCGTGATCGATGAGCGCCCACCGACGCCACCGCGCCGCATCGGCCGCATCGAGGCGGTGGCGCGCACGCCGATCATGGGCTTCCGCGAGGATGTCGCGATCCGCATCATGCCCGACGGCGAGGATTCGCGGGTCGATATCCGCTCAGCCTCTCGCTATTTCGAGGCTGACCTCGGCAGCAATGCTGCGCGCGTGTCGAAGCTGATTGAGGACATCAACACCGCCGTCGACAACGCGAAAGCCGCGCCGAAGAAGGCGCCGGCACCGCCGAAGGTGCAGGCAAAGACGGTGAAGAAGTGAGGCGGTGGGTCGGACACCGGTAACGAGCAGGCAGCTCGTCGCGAAGCGCGGTTGACCTTGGCAATCAATTGGAAAACGTCGTTGGCTGCTATATGGTCATCAACCGCAAGCAGGAGACGTTCTTCGTGCTGCTGGAGCAGACCCCTTCGGAGCGCGAGCGCATCCAGCGGCCCCCCTTGAGCTGCCCGTCTATGAAGCAATGGCAAACCAAAAACACCACACTGCGCTGCGTTGCCGCGGCAGCGTTTGCGTTTTGCCTGGTCATCGGCCTGGCGTTCGAGCTGCGCGCCGAATCCGAAACGCCGGCTGTAGCAACTCTTTCACCCGCGGCCCTGAAGCAGCTTGACGACACCATTCGCAATGAGATCACGAGCGGCAAGATTCCTGGCGGCATCCTGCTGATCCAACAACATGGCAAGCCAGTCCATTTCGAATGCTTCGGCGTGCGGGACCCCGACACGGGGCTGCCGATGACGCCGGACACGATCTTCCAGATCTATTCGATGTCGAAGGCCGTTACGTCGGTTGCGGCGATGATGCTGGTCGACGAAGGCAAGCTGGCTCTCGACGATCCAGTATCGAAATACATTCATTCCTTTGCAGACGCCAAAGTCGGCGTCGATATGTCCGACGAAGCAGGAAAGTATCCGCTCAAGCTCGAGCCGTTGAAGCGCCCGATTACGATCAGGGATCTATTGCGGCACACCTCAGGTATCACCTACGGCTTCTACGGCGAGACCCAGGTGCAGAAACTCTATGCGAATCCTCTATTGTATGCGGGGGATTTCAACAACGCCGACTTCGCCGATCGGATCGCAGTACTGCCGCTTGCCGATCAGCCCGCAACGCGTTGGAATTACAGCCATTCGACGGACGTGCTCGGCCGTGTCATCGAGGTGGCCTCGGGGCAGACGCTGTACCAATTCGAAAAGCAGCGGTTGTTCGATCCGCTCGGCATGTCCGACACTGCGTATTATGTCACGGATAAAGCAAAGTGGCCGCTGATCGCTAGGGGATTTCCTGTCGATCGCTCGCGAGTCGCCGGAATCACCGATCCTACATTGCCGAGGCGCTGGGAGTCCGGTGGAGCGGGCTTGGCCTCGACCACAGGGGACTACGCCCGCTTCCTGCAAATGCTGCTGAATGGAGGTGAGCTCGACGGCAAGCGGTACCTCAAGCGTGAGACAGTCGCACTGATGACGTCGGATCAGATTGGACCGGAAACCGGGATCATTCATGATCCCTTCTATTTTCCGGGCCCCACCAGTGGCTTCGGTCTTGGCTTTGCCGTGCGCACCTCGCCACCTCCGAATACGGACTGGCCACTCGGTGAATACCGTTGGGACGGCGCCGGCGGCAGTTTCTATTTCGTCGACCCCGTGGACGACATGTTGGGAGTCTTCATGGTGATGTCGCCCACACAGGGGGGACGGATCCAACTGAACTTGAAGTCGATGATCTACGAGGCGATGGGAAGGGGCCTGCGCAACTGACCAACCGCAAACTCGTTTTATTTCGCATTTCTCGGATCTTTCGCACCTGCGCCAGGCCAGCGCCTGGCAAGATCGAGTCCGTATTGGACCTTCTCGGACCTACACGCCCTGATGCAAGAACGCGCCCGGCAGAACCGGGCGCGTTTTTGCTCGGAAAAGGCGAGAACCTTAATCAGTCGAGTATTTGAACTCCGGCATCGCCTTCAGCTCTTCCTTGCTCGCGTTGTAGACCGCGTGATCCGGGTACCAGGGGTTCGACTTGGAGCTCGAGGTCGAGCTTGTGGCAGCGCCCGTGGTCGTCGAAGAGCCAGCGCCGCTCGCCGGCTTTGCGCCGGTGTTCGACGCGCCGGTATATGCGACCGGCTCGTTGACGAACTTGACCTTCTCGAAGGGCACGGCGACCAGATGCTCGCCGACGCCGAGGAAGCCGCCGACGCCGATCACGACCGCTTTGATATTGCCGCTCTTGTCCAGCAACATGTCGTTGATCGAGCCAATGCTCTCATTGTTGTCGTTATAGACATTCAGGCCGGCCATTTTCGACGCGCGCCAGTTGCCGTGGAACGAGGACGGAGCGGTGGTTGACGTGGTCGCCGCGGTGCTCGGGCGATCGCCAGTCGCCGTATTCGGCGTTTGCGCGAACGCGACGCTTGCAAGCAAGGCCGAAGCCGCGAGACCAGTGATGGTATACTTCGCTAACATGATCGGATCCTCCAGTTCGAAATCGATGCTGAGAGAACCCGGCACGTCAGCAAGCGTTCCGTATCAAGTGACACGGAACTTGTGGCGCCGAACAAATAGAGCGCCAGGTCGAAAAGTTCAGAGTTAAGCGATGAGCATGCGCTTTCAGAAACCGCCCCAATAGGGCGGTATACCGTAGTAGCGACGCAGTTCGGCTTCCTGCGACCGATCGCCCCAATATCCTTGTCGGCGCGAAACGACGGCGCGCGTTTCAACTCTTCATCTGATATGTCGAGCTCATAGGCCTCGAAACGCGTGTTGTAGCGCAACCGCACCCAGGGCAAGGGAATCAGATTGGTTCCGAGGCCGAAGAATCCGCCGAAGCTGAGCACGGCATAAGACACTTGACCGGTGACCTTGTCGATCATCAGCCGTTCGATGTGGCCGATCATCTCGCCGTTCGGCCGCCGCACCGCGGTCCCCTCGACACGGTCGCTGGCGATGAGCCGATGCGGTTTGGTGCTGGCGTCGGCTGCCATCTGGCCCTCCCCGCAAATGATCGAGAGAGACAACGCCACATTCGACGACTGGTTCCTACGCCATCGACGAGACAACCACACTTCCCTTTTGGAAGGGCGCGTAGCCCGGGCGGAGCGAAGCAAACCCGGGACACCTGCGTCAACGTTGACGAGCGGCCCCGGGTTACGCTTGCGCTCCACCCGGGCTACGCGCTGTTCGTAGGGAAGGAGCCGTGCCTTTAGCTCTGGTAGTCGACCAGCAGCGGGGAGAACGAACTGCCGTTAGCCGATGTGCTCGCGCTGCCGGCCGAATTGTACGAACTCGACGCCGACGCCGACAGCGACTCCTGCAGCGACTGCAGGAACTGCTGCAGGATGTCGCTGACGGAATTGCTCGTGGCGCCGGCTTCATCGGTCGAGGTTGAACCATCCGACGGCGGTGGCCCACCGGCGCCGCCATGGGGGCCATGGCTACCACCGGGACCCTGCGCGAAGGCGGCCTTGAACACGCCCTGCAATTCGGTCGCCTGATCGCTGGTCAGTTTGCCGCTCGAGACTTCCTGGTTGATGAGATCATCCAGCTTGGACTTCATCTCGTCCGGCGACGGCCACGTGCCGCTGGTCTGATCGCCGGTGCGGCTCGCCTGCATCGAGGCATCGATATCCGTCAGCGCCGACGACAGCGCGTCCTGATCCGACGAGCTGATGGCACCGGAATTGATTTCGGACTGCAGTTCGTCCTGCAGCCGCTGCAAGGGCGACTGATAGGTGCTGCCGGAGGCAGCCGAGATCGCGGTCATGGAATGCTCCAAATGATTCTGATAGGTACGCGTGAAACTCGCCGCGACGGTAGGGTTAACGGTCTTAACAGTGCCTTTTGGCCTGTTGCCCGCTGTTACCGCGCAGCCGTCAGAAACATTTGGAAACAAGAATCTTCGCCGCTTACCCCGAATCATCGACAAAAAGGTCAGCATGGCCCAGCCGCAGCCGAACATCCTTGTCGTCGAGGACGACCGCGAGACGCGCAGCTTGATCGCGAAATATCTGCGTAACAACGCCTGCAACGTCACCACCGCCGGCGACGGTCGCGAGATGGTCCGCGCGATGACCGATCACCGCGTCGATCTTCTGATCCTCGACGTCATGCTGCCGGGCGAGGATGGCCTCAGCCTGTGCCGCAAGGTGCGCGCGACCTCGCAGACGGCGATCATCATGCTGACCGCGCGCGGCGAGGACGTCGACCGCATCCTCGGCCTGGAGATGGGCGCCGACGATTATCTGCCGAAGCCGTTCAATCCGCGCGAGCTGTTGGCGCGGATCAACGCAGTGCTGCGGCGGCAGGCGGCGGCGCGCAACGCCAGCGCCATCGAAGGCGCGACCGTGCTGACGTTCCAGGGCTGGCGCATCGATTTCCGCCTGCGCGAGTTGCGCAACCCCGAAGGCGCCAAGGTCGCCATGACCAGCGCCGAGTTCGACCTGCTCAGGACATTGTGCGAGCGGCCCGGCCGCGTGCTGTCGCGCGACAGCCTGCTCGACCTGACGGGCGCGCGCGACGCCGGCTCGTTGGAGCGCTCGATCGACGTCCTGGTCAGCCGCATCCGCCGCAAGATCGAGCCCGATCCGCAGGAGGCCACCATGATCAAGACGGTGCGTGCCGGCGGCTACATGTTCACGCCAAGAGTGGAAGCAGCAACAGTCGAAGCGGTGACCGCGGCGGGCAATTGACGATGAAGCTCTCCGGCTTCCTCAATCTCAGGGGCATCAGCGGGCAGATCGCGGCGCTGGTGGTCGCCTCGATCATCGCCATCCACGTCATCATCGCCACGATCTTCCTCATCTCACGGCCGGACCAGTCGGAGCCGCTTGGCGACCGCGGACATGCCCAGCTCGCCAGCGCGATCCAACTTCTCGGCGCCGCCGCAGCGTCGGAACGACCGCGGCTGTCGGCTGACATCAACAACGCCTTTCCGCAGTTCGGCGTCGAAAGCCTGCCGCCCGGCACCACGCCTGCTGCCGGCGAACTGAATGAGCGCGAATTGCACCTGCTCTACCGCCGGCTCGGCGCCACCTATCGGCTGTTTCCGCTGGCGGGCAACGGTGCGCGGATCGGCGTCGTGCTGCCCGACGGCGCGATGATCTCGGCAAGACTGCTTGCGGATCGGCACCGGCCGCCATTCCTCGGCGGTCCGTGGATGATGACGCTGCTGTTCATGGTCATCAGCGTTGCGCTGCTCGGGCTGTGGGCGGCACGCGCGCTGACCGCGCCGCTCTCCTCGTTCGCGCGCGCCGCCGAAAACTTCAGCCTCGACGGCGCCGCCCCGCCGCTGCCCGAACGTGGACCGGAAGAGATCCGTTCGGTCGCGAAAGCATTGAACCGCATGCGCGAGCGCATCACTAGCCTGATCGAGGACCGCACCAAGATGCTGGCCGCGATCAGCCACGATTTGCGCACGCCGATCACGCGGATGCGGCTGCGCTCGGAATTCATCGAGGATGAGACTCATCGCAATCGCATGCTTGCCGATCTCGACCACATGCGCGCAATGCTGGAATCGGTGCTGTCGTTCCTGCGCAACGACCGCAGGCTGGAATCGATGACGCTGACCGATATCGCCAGCACGCTGCAGCTCGTCACCGACCAGTTTTCCGACATGGGCCACAAGGTGGGCTACGACGGCCCCGCACACGCGATGGCAACCGTGCGGCCGGACGACCTGCACCGCAGCGTCACCAATCTCGTCGAGAACGCGGTGCGGTTCGGCGGTGAGGCGACGATCCGGCTCCGCACCGCGCCTGATAGCATCACAATCGAAGTCGAGGACGATGGCCCCGGCATTTCGGATGCGCGCAAGCGCGATGTGCTGGAGCCGTTCGTGCGCGGCGACGATGCGCGCAACATGGACGAGTCCGGAGGCTTCGGCCTCGGGCTTTCCATCACCAACGCGATCGTGCTCGCGCATGGCGGGACATTGTCGCTGCACGACAAGCAGCCGCACGGACTCGTCGCGCGGATCGAGTTGCCGATGCGCGCGGAGAGCCGACGCTCAGCCGCCTGACGTCAGGCCGCGAGCGGCGCGTGTTCGCTGCCGTGCTCCGGATAGATCGCAATGGCCTCGAAGCGGTAATCGCAGGCGCGGCAATGCCAGAGATAGAATATCCGGCCACCATCCTGCTCGACCCAGTCCGGCTTCGCGATCGGCTTGCCGCATTGTGCGCAAGGATTTCCACGCGGCAGATCAGCGGAATCAAAGTGGGTCATGATGCGTCTCCCGTTATCGACTTTTCTTGGTCGGTTTTCTTGATTGGCGTTTCTTGATTTATCGGCAGAACGCACTGAACCCCGCGCCTGCCATGCGAAATCCTAAGGCGGCTTTGAGTCATTTGCGCGACAAGAAGCTTGCGGCCGTGCAGCAAATCGTCGTCTAAGACTTTACTAAAGTCCGTCGCATAACGCCCCGCTTTCGCCACATATCTGCCCGGCGGCCGCAACAATTCGCTTGCGTAAGTGGAACAGACCATTCCGTCGCCGAGATCTCGCCCGATGAAACTCCCTTTCACCCTCACCTTGCTTGCGGCTGTTGCCGCAGTGCTTCTGGGCTCGCCTGCGCAGGCACAGCAGCGCTCGCAATATGAGGCGCTGGTCGCCGCCCATGCGCAGGCCAATCTGGTGCCTGATACGTTGGTGCACCGCGTGATCGTGCGCGAGAGCAAGTATCAGCCGAACCTGGTCGGACGCGGCGGCGCGATCGGGCTGATGCAGATCAAGCTCGCGACCGCCCGCGGCCTTGGCTACAAAGGCGATGCGGCGGGCCTGCGTGATCCCGAAACCAACCTCACCTATGGCATCAAATATCTCGCCGGCGCCTATCGCGCCGCCGGCGGCAACCATGACCGCGCCGTGCGCTACTACGCCGCCGGGTATTATTACGCCGCCAAGCAGCAGCGGCTGCAGCACCTGAAGGAATCCAGGAGAGAATCCCGCCCGACGCTTGCCGCCGCAGCGCAAAAAGAGCAGACCGAGGCCGAGGCGCCGGAAAGCGCGGCCGACGCCGACGCACAGCAGGTCCCCGGCAACTGAGGGGCACGGCCGCGAAGCGCGGCGTTGACAGGTCGGCATATCCGCTTACATTAGACGCGTTCCGAGGGGTGCTCCGAGGAGGAGCTGAGATACCGCACGCTTGGCGTTGGCCATTCTGGCCGATATCCGGGACCGCGGTGACCCTTTGAACCTGATCCGGGTCATACCGGCGAAGGGACAGGGATGTACCAGAGCAAGTCTTCGCGGGGGGATTCCCCCGTATCTATCATCGGCGCAGGCATCGCAGGCGCATGGCAAGCGTTATTGTTCGCGCAGGCCGGTCATGCCGTCACTCTGCACGAGCGCAGTGACGCCGCGATGACGGAATCCACAAGCCATTGGGCCGGCGGCATGCTGGCGCCCTATTGCGAGGCCGAGGTCGCCGAACCCATCATCAGCCGGCTCGGCCTGCGCTCGCTCGATATCTGGCGGCGCGAATTGCCGGATACGCCGTTCAACGGCTCGCTGGTGGTGGCGCATGCGCGCGAGCGCAACGATTTCGAGCGCTTTGCCCGGATGACCGAAGGCCACGAGCGGCTCGATGCGTCAGGCGTCGCGCAGCTCGAGCCCTCGCTCGACGGCCGTTTCCGCGACGCGCTGTTCTTCCCGGCCGAGGGCCATGTCGAGCCGCGCCGCGTGCTGCCCAGGCTGCATGAGCGCATCCTCGCCGCCGGCGGCATCATCAAGTTCAACAGCGACATCAGCGCGGAGGATCTCGAGGGCATCGTGATCGATTGCCGCGGCCTGTCGGCGCGCGACGGAGAGCCTGAGCTGCGCGGCGTCAAGGGCGAGATGATCCTGATCGAGACCGCAGAGGTGGAGCTGTCGCGCCCGGTGCGGCTGATCCATCCGCGCTGGCCGCTTTACGTGATCCCGCGCGAGGATCATCTGTTCATGCTGGGCGCGACCTCCATCGAGGCCGAGGACACCGGCGTCAGCGTCCGCTCGGCGCTGGAGCTTCTGGGCGCGGCCTATGCGGTGCACCCGGCCTTCGCCGAGGCGCGCATCCTCGAATTCGGCTCCGGCCTGCGCCCGGCCTTTCCCGACAATCTGCCGCGGATCACGATCGACCGGACGAAGATCTCGGTGAACGGCCTTTACCGTCACGGCTTCCTGCTGGCGCCCGCGCTGGCGGAACTGACGCTCGCCTATGTCGCACGCGGCCAGATCGACAATGAGGTGATGCGATGCGTGTGATCGTCAACGGCGAGCCGCGGGAGATCACTTCGGCGAGCATCGACGCGCTGCTCGCCGAGCTCGACTACGAAGGCACCCATTTCGCGATCGCGCTGAATTACGACGTGCTGCCGAAGAGCCGCTGGGCCGAGACCGCGCTGAAAGCCGGCGACGAGATCGAAATCATCACGCCCCGGCAGGGAGGGTGATGGTGTTGGAAACGCAGCTGCGTGCCGCACTTCACCTCGCCCCGCTTGCGCGGAGAGGTCGGATCGCATCGCAAGATGCGATCCGGGTGAGGGGGACTCTCCGCGAGTCTCACTTCCACCGTTTTTGCGGAGGGAGCCCCTCACCCTACCCCTCTCCCCGTGAAGGACGGGGAGAGGGAGTTAACCGAGATCGAGGAGACGCATGGTGCTGAACTTCTACGGCAAGACCTTCGCCTCACGCCTCTTGATCGGCACGGCGCTCTACCCCTCGCCCGCGATCATGCAAGGCGCGATCCGTGCGTCCGGCGCCAACATCGTCACCGTGTCGCTGCGGCGCGAAGCCGCCGGCGGTAAAACCGGAGATGCGTTCTGGTCGCTGATCCGCGAACTTGATGTGACGGTTCTGCCGAACACCGCCGGCTGCCGCAGCGCGCGCGAGGCGGTGACCACGGCCAAGCTCGCGCGCGAATTGTTCGGAACGAGCTGGATCAAGCTGGAAGTGATCGCCGACAACGACACGCTGCAGCCTGACGTCGTCGGCCTGGTCGAAGCAGCCTCGATCCTGATCAAGGATGGTTTCGAGGTGTTCCCCTATTGCACCGAAGATCTTTCGGTGGCGATGCGGCTGGTCGATGCCGGCTGCAAGGTGGTGATGCCCTGGGCCGCGCCGATCGGCAGCGCCAGGGGGATCACCAACCGCGATGCGCTAAAACTGCTGCGCGACCGCCTGCCCGACATCACGCTGGTAGTCGACGCCGGCATCGGCGCGCCCTCGCATGCGGCCCACGCCCTCGAGCTCGGCTACGATGCGGTGCTGCTCAACACGGCGGTCGCGAAAGCCGCCGATCCCGTCGCGATGGCCAATGCGTTCCGCCTCGGCATCGAGGCCGGCCGCGCCGCCTATGAGGCCGGACTGATGGACGCGCGCGATTTCGCCTCCCCCTCCACCCCTGTCATCGGGACTCCGTTCTGGCATGCCGTATCCTGATCCATTTTACCCCGTCGTCGACAGCGTCGCCTGGGTCGAGCGGCTGACGAAACTCGGCGTCGGCACGATCCAGCTCCGCGCCAAGGATCTGAACGACGCCGAAGCGCTGCAGATCGTCACCGATGCGCTCGCGGTGACCAGGGGCACGCCGACAAAGCTGGTCGTCAATGACTACTGGCGCGCGGCGATCGTCGCCGGCGCCGAGCATCTGCATCTCGGCCAGGAAGATCTCGAGGGCGCCGATCTCGCCGAGATCCGCAACGCCAGGCTGACGCTCGGCATCTCCACCCATGACGACGAGGAGCTGGCGACCGCGCTGAAAGCCGAGCCTGATTATATCGCGCTCGGCCCGATCTTCCCGACCACGCTGAAATCGATGCGCTTCGCCCCGCAGGGGATTCCGAAGATCACCGAATGGAAGAAGCGCATCGGTGACATCCCGCTGGTTGCGATCGGCGGCATCAAGTTCGAGCAGGCCGCGGAGATCTTCGCCGCCGGCGCCGACTCGATTGCTGTCGTCTCCGACATCACCCAGAACGCCGACCCCGATGCGCGGGTCAGACAATGGCTTGGCAAAAGCGCAAAGGCCGCGTGATGCAAAGCCTCACCCACCGTCATTGCGAGCGAAGCGAAGCAATCCATTGCCACCCGGATTTGCGGCGCCAATGGATTGCTTCGTCGCTATCGCTCCTCGCAATGACGGAATAACAACGCTCTTTAAGGAGGAACTCCATGAACATCCGTTCCAACCCCGACACCACCATTCCCGCCGTCACCACGGGGCCACTACCGTCCTCGCGCAAGATTTTCTCCACCCCCGACACGGCGCCTGATGTGCGGGTGCCGCTGCGCGAGATCATCCTGAGCGAAGGCGCCGGCGAGCCCAATCTTCCCGTCTATGACACCTCGGGCCCGTACACCGATCCGTCCATCGTGATCGACGTCAATGCCGGCCTGCCGCGCAATCGTCTCGCCTGGGTCAAGGAGCGCGGCGGCGTCGAGCAATATGAGGGGCGCACGATCAAGCCGGAAGACAACGGCAACCTCTCCGCCGACAAGGCGGCGCGCGCCTTCACCGCGCACCACCAGCCGCTGCGCGGCCTCGACGGCCACAAGATCACCCAGCTCGAATTCGCCCGCGCCGGCATCATCACCAAGGAGATGATCTACGTCGCCGAGCGCGAGAATCTCGGCCGCAAGCAACAGCTCGAGCGCGCGGAAGCCGCGCTCGCCGATGGCGAGAGCTTTGGCGCCTCGGTGCCGGCCTTCATCACGCCGGAATTCGTACGCTCAGAGATCGCGCGCGGCCGCGCCATCATCCCCTCCAACATCAACCATGCCGAGCTCGAGCCGATGATCATCGGCCGCAACTTCCTGACCAAGATCAACGCCAATATCGGCAACTCCGCCGTGACGTCGTCGGTCGAGGAAGAAGTCGAGAAGATGGTGTGGGCGATCCGCTGGGGCGCCGACACCGTGATGGACCTCTCGACGGGGCGCAACATCCACACCACCCGCGAATGGATTTTGCGCAACTCGCCGGTGCCGATCGGCACCGTGCCGATCTACCAGGCGCTGGAGAAGTGCAACGGCGATCCGGTCCAGCTGACCTGGGAACTCTACAAGGACACGCTGATCGAGCAGTGCGAACAGGGCGTCGACTATTTCACGATCCACGCCGGCGTGCGCCTGCCCTACATCCATCTCACCGCCAACCGCGTCACCGGCATCGTCTCGCGCGGCGGCTCGATCATGGCGAAGTGGTGCCTGGCGCATCACAAGGAGAGCTTCCTCTATACGCATTTCGACGAGATCTGCGACCTCATGCGCAAGTATGACGTCTCGTTCTCGCTCGGCGACGGCCTGCGTCCCGGCTCGATCGCCGACGCCAATGACCGCGCGCAGTTCGCCGAACTCGAGACGCTCGGCGAGCTGACGAAGATCGCCTGGGACAAGGGCTGCCAGGTCATGATCGAGGGCCCCGGCCACGTGCCGATGCACAAGATCAAGATCAACATGGACAAGCAGCTCAAGGAATGCGGCGAAGCCCCGTTCTACACGCTTGGGCCGCTGACCACGGACATCGCGCCGGGCTACGACCACATCACGTCAGGCATCGGCGCCGCCATGATCGGCTGGTTCGGCTGCGCCATGCTCTGCTACGTCACGCCGAAGGAGCATCTCGGCCTGCCTGACCGCAACGACGTCAAGACCGGCGTCATCACCTACAAGATCGCCGCCCATGCCGCCGACCTCGCCAAGGGTCACCCCGCCGCCCAGCTCCGCGACGACGCGCTGTCGCGCGCGAGATTCGACTTCCGCTGGACCGACCAGTTCAACCTCGGCCTCGACCCCGAGACCGCGAAGAACTTCCACGACGAGACCCTGCCGAAGGAAGCCCACAAGGTCGCCCATTTCTGCTCGATGTGCGGCCCAAAGTTCTGCTCGATGAAGATCACCCAGGACGTCCGGGATTACGCCGCGACGCTGAACGATCCGGCGAGCGTCGGGATGTCGATGCAGGGGACTATCGAAGACGGCATGGCCGCGATGAGTGCCAAGTTCAAGGAGATGGGCGGGGATGTGTATCTTGACGCGGAGAAGGTGAAGGAGAGCAATCAGGCGCTCTGACAGTAACCGATGCGCAAGGGTTTGACCCGCGGACTATTGCCTCTGTTCGTCACTGTTTGGCTTCCCGTCAGCGTAACCGTTTCATGGGCGCAGGGACTGCCACACGTGGCGAGCAGCGGGCTCACTGCACCTAGCGAGGTCATTCTTTATATCCATTCGGATTTGAAGAGCGTCGATTTCGTTCAGCCGCTGGTTTGCGCTCTCCAACGAGTGCTATCTGCACCCGTTTCAACGCAAACATTGGACCTTCAACTCGGCCCTGAATTGCTCGCAACCCCGACCCAGTTCGACGTGGACAAGGTTGGAGATCAGTTCATCCGGGCAACTGCTACGGATGGGGGACCGCGGTCATTCAAATACTTGCTCGTTCCGTTCGATCTCAAGGCATCCCCTTGGCGCTATGTTTTCTCGACGAGTTTCGGCAATGAGACTACTCCTTATCACATCGGCGTGGTTTTAACAGCTCGGCTCGACGTCGCGGACCCAAAGCAGCAGCACCGCGGAGGTGCCGAGATCACCGCGAGGCGCGCATACAAGCTAATCCTCAAGTCAATTGCACGGGTCGCTGGCCTACGAAGCCCCGATGCCTGTATTCTTTCATTTCCGAGAAGCCTCGAAGAGTTGGATCGTAAGTCATCAGAGTTTTGTTCTGATGACCGTGCCATGTTAGTTGCCGCCCACATCCTTCAACCTGTGGAAGGACAAGGACACACCGATTGCTCGGTCATTTCCCAGCAGCAGGGCGTCAACGACGTGCGCGTGGCCCGAGCGGCAGAATAGCCAAGCCGCATTCAAAGGTGAGGGCGGGCCTCCGAATCCAGGACCTAGTATGAACATTCGCAGCCGCGAGAACCGCCGGGCACTTGCCCGGTCGTTCTGTTGCAGCCGTGGCGCGTCCGAGAAATGTTCGAACCTGAAGGGGTCCCCTAACGACAAACTTTCGGATGCCGTTGCCAGCCATTTTGGTAGCTAGTCAGATTCTCCAGACATCCTAGAAACACGCGCAGGTCTCAATTGGCGGACATGGGGACAACGACATGCGATCGAATAGCGCCTTCCGCGCCAAAGCAAGAGCTGCATTTCGCCGTCGGATTGAGGATCGAGCCGAGAGCGACGGCGCGCACCTCGCGAACAGAGCAGCCGGAACGCAACCTCGCCTTGACTGCGATGAGTCCAGGAAGTCATCTGCCGTTAACGATCTGCCGGACCACATCCGCAGGTTCTGCGAGCGATTTTTCTCCGACAACAGAAGCCTCCTCTAGTTCTTCTCACCATCGCAGACTGGCACCATCAACGCTGCTTGATCTGGGCTGTGTCGTCGGTCGGGACGATCTTTGCCGTTCTGCCCTGAGGAGCTGGCTGCCTGGATCGGGCGGGCACGTCCCGCATATTGAGAAGCCTATTCATCAACGTGCATTCGCGCGATCCGTTGGCTCATACCCGCCACTGGTCTATCCTTCATCTCATCTGTCCAACGACCTCGCGAGGATGCCCCCATGTCCATAAAGCACTTCCCTCCCCCGCCCGGCGTCAAGGCGCCGCCGCTTTCGTTCGGCGCCCGCGTCGGCGATCTCCTCTTCATCTCCGGCATCCCCGGCTTCGACGCCAATGGCGGGCTGCCTGATACGTTCGAGGCACAGTTCGCCAACGTCATCACCAACTTCAAGCGCGTGCTGGATGAGGCCGGCGCGACGGTGCGCGATCTCGTCAAGGTCAACGTACTGCTGACGCGCGCCTCCGACGTCGCCACGATGAACAGGCTCTATGCCGAGGCGTTCGGCCCGGCGCCCTATCCTGCGCGCACCACCTGCGTGGTGGTGGCGCTGCCCGATCCGAAGATGCTGATCGAGATCGAGGGCGTCGCACACCTGCGCGCGGCGTGAGCGGCGCGCCCGCTCCGCGCGAGCGGCTGCCCGACCAGCTTGCCGCCGATCTTCGCCTGGTCTTCGTCGGCACCGCCGCCAGCCAGCGGTCAGCCGACCTCGGCCATTACTACGCGCATCCCGGCAATCGCTTCTGGCGCACGCTGCATGATGTCGGCATCACGCCGCGCCGCTTCGAGCCGCATGAATTTCCGGCGCTGCTCGAGCTCGGCATCGGCTTCACCGACATGTGCAAGACCGGCGCGGGCATGGACCATCAGGCGCTCGCCTTCCCTATCGAGGTGCCGGCGTTCCGGGACAAGATGCTGCGCTATCGGCCGAAGACGATCGCGTTCACCAGCAAGAAGGCGGCATCCCTGTTCTTCGGACGACCGACGCCGGCGATCGCGCTCGGCCGGCAAGCTGCGCTTCCCGATTTTCCAGATATCTTCGTGCTGGCGTCGCCATCGGGCGCGGCTTCGGGAAGCTGGTCATTGCAGCCGTGGCAGGAACTGGCGGATTGGCTGCGGGCTGGCGAACGAGTGGAGGATCAACATACCGTCGCTCGAAGCCGCCGGTGAACTGCTGTTGATGAAATCATTGCAGCCTCCCGATTTCGAGGGAGCAGGCTCTTGCCGTACCAATACCGCCACAAACGATCACAAAAGATCGGCGGCGCCTCGGCCAATCGCGGAGGCAGCCAAAGAACAATTCGACAGGAGATACGTCATGCGTCGCGCTACCGCCCTCTGCCTCGCCACCTGCTCCGCTGTCGCGGCCTTCGCCGCCAGGCCCGCAGAGGCCGGCTATTACGTGATCCGCTGGGAGAACACCGGCATCTGCCAGATCTGGAACGAGGACCTGCAGCAGAAACCGATGCAGTGGCCCTCGACCTACCAGGTCGTCAGCAAGCCGGTCCCGACCTTCACCGCCGCGATGGCCGAGCAGCAACAGATGCGGACGCAGCGCCGCTGCACATTGTGAGTTGTGGAATCGCAATACGCGTAGGGTGGGCAAAGGCGCGTCTATCGCGCCGTGCCCACCTTTCTTGCACCAACCGTGGATGGTGGGCACGCTTCGCTTTGCCCACCCTACGCGGGCACTTCGCACCTCAGGAGAAAGACTTCAACACCGGCTGATACTGCTTCAAGGCGGCGTCATGTCCGGTCTGCCAGGGGAAGTATCCCTCGCGATCTGGCCACACGATCTGCAGGCATGGAAACGGGCGCCGGCATTTGCGATAGAACCAAATCGCCGTTCCCAGATACGCGTCATACGCCTGCAGCGGCACCTCTGCGAATGCGACTTGGCGGTCCGTCAGGATATCATCGCAGATATCCCCGGCGGCGTAGTTCCGTCCTGCAGCCGCCCGGTCGCGAATATCATTGATGATCGAGGCAGAGTCGGAGGCCCGCAGGCCGAAGATCACCACCTCGGCGTGGCCATAGTTGAGGAACAGGCCAACCGAGAACGCATATTCCGGATTACCGTCCCGGATGCCCACGATATGGCATCCGTGCTTGCGAATATTGCGAATGATCGCCTTGTCCGCCTCGCCTTCGATGTCAGGCCATTTGAAGTCATCAAGCATCGGCATCTCTCGTTGAGAGGAGCTGTAAGGTGAAGGCGCATCTATCGCGCCGTGCCACCATCAAAGACTCCGCTCGCAATGGTGGGCTCACTGCGCTTTGCCTACGCTACATCGGACACGACCAGCGCGATGCGCTGCGCGCCGGATTCTTCTCGAAGTCGGGGCGCGCTTTTGCCCGCTACGGCACGTTGATCTGCTTCGCGTGTGCGGCACCGACAACCTCGATTCCCTTGGTGCCGAGCGTGTGCGTAATGTCCAGCGCAATCTCGTAGGGCGCCTTGGTGGGAAGCCCGATGCCGCTCTGGCATCCGATCACCTCAATGCCCCAATAAACCGGCTGCTTGATATAAATCAGGGGATACAAATCCACCTTCATCGTCACCCAGGGCTTGGTGCCCCTGACGATGAGAATGAATGTCTTCGGGACAATGCCGGGAACAACCTGCGCCTCATCAAAATCTATCAAGCGGCAAGATGACGAGCGAGGCAGGCCTTCAAATTCTTTCAATTGAGGCTCTTGCATGGGAAACTCCTCTTCGTACAAACAAACAATGATCAATTGAATGCAGCACCATAATACAATTTATAATTGTTAACAAGCTCCGTAACACGCGAGCCATTGCAGAAGCCGGACGAGCCTTGAAGGCGGAGGAACCGTAGGGTGAGTTAGCGCAGCGTAACCCACCATCTTTCTTCCCGCAGGCTCGGTGGGTTACGCTGCGCTAACCCACCCTACGAGAGCGCGGCGAAGTCCTTCATTCCTTGAACATCGTCTCGAAGAGCTGCTTTGCCCGATCACGTCCTTCCTGAGTGAACACGACGGACTTGGTCTTGCCCACGGGATCATGGATCATGCCTTTCTCGTGGAGCCGGCCGAGCACATCCCAATCGAAACCCTTCCATGCCCGATAGTCGTCGTGCAGGGTCAGATAGAGCAGCGCCAGCGCTGCATCGTCGATCTTCTCGGTGTTGAGCGGCATCGCAAACCTCCTGCAACCAACCTTGTCTTGTTGTCGTGAACCGGCTTCACCGGCTGCAATTGACTGCGACAAGATAACCCGACGGGCAAATCACCAAAAGTCTGTCCAGACTATCAGCGAAAAATATTCCGCTTTCGCCGTCGGGCAAATCAGTGATTTAACTCCGCGCGTCTCACGGCGGATGAGGGGCGGCTCGCGATCGTCACGAACGTTGCGGTGAGATGCGGTGGACGCGGGTGCTGTGAACGACGAGCGCAGCTATCCGCGGACGGCGAAGTCGTGTGGTCCTGGCGCCCCGACGCTGGCGCTAAGTTCTGTGGATCAAGCATCCGCAGAGTGACGGTGGCAAAAGAGCCCGGTCACCGGGGAGAGCACGAAGTAAGCCGTAAACCATCGCGCAGGGAAAGCCGGAATGCTTCGGTTGAACCTGTGGTCCTACCCCCGTGCTTTTTGTTGCACGGGACCCATGGGTGCAACCGGCACCCGGCTTTCCCTGCGCCCTCTGATGATTGAGAGGGTGAAACGAGATGCAAAGCTCGGACGCAAAGCGCCGCGAGAACGCGGACTCACATCTCCTCCGCTGTTTGAAATTTGAATCAGAACTCACAATGACAAAGGAGAGCGACGCGCTCCAATCCATCCCCGCACCCTGAGGAGGTCGCGGAGCGACCGTCTCGAAGGGCGAGGCCACCGCCGGGGCCTCATCCTTCGAGACGCGGCGAAGACGCCGCTCCTCAGGATGAGGGGCAAACGGCTCTCCGCGCCTCGCTACTTCATCGTGATCGCAAGCCCGCTCAAATCGGCATTCGCCATCAATCCGACCTGGTGGCCGGCGAGTTCGAGCACGGCGCCCTTCTGGTTGGTGAGCACGATGGCGCGGGCGCCGCCGCCGATCGCAAGGCCGGCGCCGGCTGCGCCGTAGACACCGGCGACATCGGAGGGACGATTGATGTTGCTGATGCGGCCGCGCAGCACCGTCTTCGAGCCGCCGAACACCAGGCCGTAGTCGAGGCCGCCGACCGACAGCGGATATCTGCGCCCGTGAAAATTCAACACGCCGCCACCGCCGGAGCCGCCGATGATCCAGCCTGCCTTGTAGATCGTGAGCGAGACAGTGCCGCTGTCGGCATGGGCAGCCGAGGAGAGAATGGCGCCGGCGAAAGCGGACAGCGCGAGGAGCGCGGCGCGAAAGGCGGATGGCAGTTTCATATCAAGGTCTCCGGGATTTTCTTGGAAAGCATCAATGGCGACAGATCGATTCGCACGTTGCGAAGTGTAGCGCGGATGCAGGATGGAGCGAGAATCTGTAAGGTGGACAAAGCCAACGGGGCGCGCGTTCGCGCAACCCGTTGGCTTTGCCCTCCCTACAAAATGGACTAGCCTCTCCGCGGCGTCCAACAACAAGCAAGAGGAAACATCCATGGCCCTTCTCGAAAATCATATCGCCGTCGTCACTGGCGCGGGCTCCGGCATCGGCCGCGCGATCGCAGCCGGCTATGCGCGCGAGGGCGCGCGCGTCGTGCTGCTCGATGTCAACGCGAGCGCGGCGGCGGAGGCGGCGAGGGAGATCCGCGACGCCGGCGGGAAGGCCGACAGCTTTGCGCTCGACGTCACCAGGCGCGAGGATTGCATCGCGCTTGCAAAAGAGATTTCCGGCAAGATCGGACAGGTCACGATCCTCGTCAACAATGCCGGGATTACGCGACGCAACGGCATGCTCGGCGCGGACGAGGCTGTCATCAAGGATTGGGAAGACATCATCGCGATCAACCTCACCGGCGTCTTCAACGTGACGCATGCGTTCCTGCCGCAGATCCGCTCCGCGCAGGGACGCATCGTCAACATCGCATCGATCCAGTCTTTCGTGCATGTGCGCACGCCGAGCTCGCCCGCCTACACGGCTTCCAAGCACGGCGTGCTCGGCTTCACCCGCGCGCTCGCCGCCGAGCTCGGCAAGGAAGGCGTGCGCGTCAACGCGATCGGCCCCGGCTTCATCGAGACGCCGCTGAACGCCCAGACGCGTGCGAGCAATCCGGAGCTCGTGAAGAGCTTCATCGCGCACACGCCGCTCGGCCGCGCCGGCAAGGCGGAGGATATCGTGGGACCGGCGATCTTCCTCGCCTCCGACCTCTCGGCCTATGTCACGGGATCGATCGTGATGGTGGATGGCGGCTACCGGACGGTGTGAGCATGGCGCATGCGAGAACCCACGCGCAAATGTGGATGGTGGCGATCGCGTTAATCGTTTGTTAACCATCTGCGGCCACCGTCTCGCGCGGGCAAGGGGTTTGTTCGTTCTCGATGTTTCCGATTCGCGATGTTGCGAACGGGCGTTGCTCGGGAGGTGTCATGTCCTATGTGTCCACGCAGCCCCTGCCGGAGATTCCGGCGTCCTCACTGGCCCCCAACGAAATCGTGCCGCTCCTGATCGGCGCCACCGTCGGCGAGGTCGAGCGCGAGCTGGTGCTGCAAACCCTGATCCGCTGCAATGGCAACCGCACACGCGCCGCGCGCGTGCTCGGCGTTTCCGTGCGCACGTTGCGCAACAAGATCAGGAGCTATTCGGCCGACGGCATCGAGGTGCCCGCGCCGAACGATTAGTCGGAATTGCCTCAAGCGTGCGATCGCGTGCTTCTCACCCAGGCGCCGAGCGTGATGACGAACGAGATCACCGCTACGCTTCCCGCGATCAGCACGATCGCGCGCAGCACGAAAGCGGTCTCCACCAGCAACAGCGGCTGCGGCTCCTCGGCGTACGCGATCGGCACGATGTCGGGCACGAGCAGCCGCTCGGCGCCGAACGCAATCGCGAACAGGACCAGCGAGAGCAAGAAGATCTTCCAGCCTGCGTTCATGGCTTCGCTCCCGTCTGGCCAGCCACACTCCCGAGGATGCCATGCCGCGCGATCGCATCATTGATGTTGATCAATGCGGCAATGGCGGCTCGCGGAATTGAAGCGGTCGTCAAACGCCGCTAAAAAACGCGCGGGCGCAGTTTTATTTCGGAGTGCAGCAGTGGCCGATGATGCTTCCAGCCGGCGCGGAGCAGCGGGCGCGCCGGGCCCACGCGGCCGGCCCGGCGAACAAGGGCGGCCGGGACCGCAGGGACATCCCGGCCGGCGCGGCCCCGATGGCGCGCGCGGCAAGCCCGGCCCGCAAGGCAAGCCGGGAGCGCAGGGCAAACCTGGTGCGCAAGGCAAGCGCGGTGAACCGGGTCCGCAGGGAGCGCCCGGCCTGCAAGGTCCCGCCGGACCGCAGGGACCTGCCGGTCCGCGCGGCGAGCCGGGCCCGCCCGGGCAATTGCCGTCGATCGAACAGGTGATGCCGTGGCTTCACATGATCTTCGACGCCTGGGAGGACTACCGCCGCCAGCGCGAGCAGGAGGCGGCCGAGCGCGAAGCATTGGCTGCGGCCGTTGCCGAACAGCCCGACGGCCTCGAGGATCCCGAGGATCGCAAGGACAAGAAAAAGAAGAAGCACAAGGACAAGAAATAGGCCGCGCACCGATCGCGCAGGTCACGGCCGCCGCAGCTCACCCGAACCGCAGGCGCGAGCGCTCCTTGGCCTTCTCCGCCTCGATCTCGCGGTCGCGCGCCGGTGCCGTGGTGTGTAGCGAGACGAGAAGCCGGCGTGCGGCGTCTGAGACCTCGGCGACCGCGCGATCAAAGGCGGCTTCATTGGCCTGCGACGGCTTGTTGAAGCCGGACAGTTTGCGCACGAATTGCAGTGCGGAAGCGTGGATCTCGTCCTCGGTCGCCGGCGGCTCGAAATTGAACAGCGTCTTGATATTACGGCACATGCTTTGCTCCTGTCACCGGCGGCCCGGGCCCGTTGCCTGCCCCAAAGGACGATTGGTCCATGGAAATTCCGACATCATCGCCTATTCTGTCATGAAAGCGCCGGTGGCTTCACCCTTCCAGTGTCAACCATGAAGCGAGTTCCCGATGAGCCATGTGATCTACAAGATCGTCGAGCATGACGGCGGCTGGGCCTACACCGTAGACGGTGTGTTTTCCGAACCGTTCGCGACCCATGCCGCTGCGCTGGCCGCCGCCCGGCGTGTGGCGGCAGAGCAGCGCGTGCCCGGCCGCACCGAGGCGATCGAGTATGAAACCCCTGACGGGCAATGGCACACCGAGACCGCCGCCGGCAGCGACCGCCCCGAGACTGATGTCGAGGACCACGGCTGAGACTGAGCATGCCTCTTTCAGCGAGGGATGACGGCGGAATTTCGCGATGATACGCTTGTCAAAAATACGACATCTGGAGATCGCCCGTGACCGACCTTGCCGCTGCCGACCTCGCCTCGATCTATCAAAAACCGACTGCGCGCGTGATCGCGAAGGCGCGGCCGGAGATCGATGTGCATGCGAGGAAGTTCATCGGCATGTCGCCGTTCTGCGTGCTGGCGACCTCCGGCTCCGACGGCAGCGTCGATGCCTCGCCGCGCGGCGGCAATCCGGGCTTCGTCAGCGTCACCTCGCCAAACCTGTTGTTGATGCCGGACCGCTCCGGCAACAACCGCATCGACAGCTTCCGGAACATCGTCGCGGGCTCAGGCTTCGTGCAGCTTATCTTCTTCGTGCCGGGGATCGACGAGACGCTGCGTGTCGGCGGCAAGGGACGCCTCTCGGCTGATCCGGAGCTATTGGCCTCGATGGTAGAATTCGGCAAGCCGCCACGCGCGGTGCTGCGCATCGACGTGACGGAAGCCTATTTCCACTGCGGCAAGGCTTTGATGCGCTCGAAACTGTGGTCGGCGGACACGCGCGTCGAGCGCAAGGTATTTCCGAGCATCAGCCAAGTGATCCACGACCAGACCACGCTCGGCGAGCCCGAAAGCCAGGCGGTGGTGGAAGAGCGCTACAAGACGCAGCTCTAGCGAATTCGATGGGCTGCATTCCCAACCGTCATGCCCGGGCTTGTCCCGGGCATCCACGCGTTGGAGACCGTAAGAAAGGGCGTGGATGGCCGGGTCGAGCCCGGCCATGCGAGAGAAATCGATGCTCTCTCGCCCGGCTCAGTGCTCGCTCTCGAGGTGGCCGACGTGCTTCTGGGTGTAGAGCTCAAGGCCGATACGCTTGATCAGATCGAGCTGGGTCTCGAGGAAATCGATGTGGTGCTCCTCGTCCTTCATCAGGTCCTCGAACAGGTCGCGGCTCACATAGTCCTTGACGCCGTGGCAATAGGTGGCGGCCTCCTGGTAGAGCAAGCGAGCACCGACCTCGGCGGCGAGATCGCACTCGATGATCTCCTGGACGTTCTGACCGATCCGCAAGGGATCGAGCACCTGCATGTTGGGGAAGCCGTCGAGGAACAAAATGCGGTCCGTGAAGCGGTCGGCGTGGTGCATCTCCTCGATCGATTCCTTGCGCCAGACCTTGGCCATCTCCAGGAGGCCCCAGTTGTTCAGGATGCGATAGTGCAGCCAGTACTGGTTGATCGCCGTGAGTTCGCTGCGCAGGCCCTTGTTGAGATATTCGATGACCTTAGGGTCGCCCTGCATAGTCCACTCCAAATGTTTAAAGGCCCAAAGCGGGCCCGATTCCAACTTTAGAACGCTTCTAAATCAGATTATGAACAAGAGCAACCCTCCTCTGGGAGGGCATCTGCGAAGAGATCTGGGGAAATCCCGGCGGCTCAGCAGGCGGCCAACGCGAACTCTGTCTTGGCGACGTCGTCGACGGCCTCATGGCTGTGCGGGCAGCCGGCACAGCAGGCCTTGGCACATGGGCCAAGCGCCTCGTCGATGATGGTCTTGATGGTACGGGCGCAGCGCCCGCATTCGGCACTGCAGCCGAGGCAGCCATAAAGCTGCTTGGCATTCCGCGGCAACGACCCGCTGACGCTCACCGCATTGCGGACGTCGTGGTCGCTGAGGACGTTGCAGGAACAAACGATCATCGAAAAGGCGGGTCCGGTCGGTGATGCTGACCTAAGAGATATTGAAGGCGAGCAAGCGACGCAAAAGGAAAAACGGGAATTTGAAGCAATTCCAAACTGATGACGGAGGTAAATTGGAATGAATCTAAGTGTGATCCGCGTCATCCGCACGGCACGCCGGCCATCACTTCTCGGGCGATCCGCTGCGGCGTTCATTGATCGTTACGGGGAAATGTGGAACTCTGGTCAGGACCAATGCCCCAAAGTGGATGACTTGAAGAAAGGTGAGGCCATGAGGAAGACATTGCTCGGATTTGCCGCCATTGCATTGGCAGGCGCGCTCGTGGCGGCACCTCCTCCCGCGCATGCGCAGCGCGGCGTTGCCGCGGGGGTTGCGGCCGGACTGATCGGTGGAGCCCTGATCGGCGGTGCGATCGCTTCGCAGAACGGGTACTACGGTCCCGGTTACTCCTACGGTCCCGGGTATTCCTACGCTCCTGGCCCCGGCTATTACGTCGCCGACCCCTACGAGTACGGGCCGCCCTGCGCCTGGCAGCGCCAGCGCTTCTGGGACGGCTATGGCTGGCGGGTGCGCAACGTGCGCGTCTGCTATTAACGCGCATTCACCTTCATTAAATCTCGCACAGGATGCCGGAAAACCACCGCTTTTCCGGAAGCTGAACGGCGAATGGCCAGAAAAAACCGTTTTTTTCAGGCCATTAGCGCGCTGACGTTTACTTTCGATTGACTGTTGTGCGCTCTTTTTGCGAGACGGGATTTCGAAACCAGCGTGCGAGTCATCGTTAAACCCGGCGTCGGCTGAAGGCGCCATCCAGGAGAGCCCAAGACATGAAGAAGACATTAGCTGCCTTCGTCGCGGTCGCAACGATTGCCGGTTCGCTGGCTGTCGCGCCGGCCGCCAAGGCCGGAGACGGCCAGATCGCAGCCGGCGTGGCCGGTGGCCTGATTGGCGGCGCCCTGCTCGGTGGCGCGATTGCTGCGAGCCGTCCGGCTCCGGTCTATGTCGCACCGGCGCCGGTCTACGTTGAAGAAGCTCCGTGCCGCATGATTCGCGAGCGCTTCTGGGACGGCTACGGCTGGCGTTTCCGTCGCGTTCAGGTTTGCGACTAAGCTGACCCGGCGGGTAAAGACCCACCAAATTCAAAACCCGGCCCTTTGCGGCCGGGTTTTTGTTTGTCGAGCGTAGGGCCTATCTCGCCGCCGTCATCGCGCGCAGCACCGCTTCGCTCGGCCAGCAATCGACCTTCAGGCCTGCCGATTTCTGGTAGGTGCCGAGCGCGGCACGGGTCTGCATCCCGGCCTTGCCGTCGAGCTTGTCCTTGTAGAGACCGATCCGCGTGAGATGGCGCTGCATCGCCTCGACATCGGCGGTGCGCAATTGCGTCGTCGCCGACCAGGGCGTGGCGAACGGCTGCGGGCTCGTCATGCGGTCAGCGAGATGGCCGACGAACAGCACGTAGAGATCGGAGAAATTGTATTCCTTGATGACGAAGTAGTTCTTCGTGGTCAGGAATGCGGGGCCATAGATGCCCTCGGGCTGCAACAGCGAGGCGGGCTGCGCCTGCTCGGTCGCATTGAGCTTCTGTCCGCGCACCGGCTCAAAGCCCGCGCGCAGCCAATCACCGATCGGCTTCGTCACTTCCGGCACGCCCATCGTGCAATCGACATTGGGCGGCGCCTTCACCTCGTAGGCCCAGCGCACGCCCTTCTGCCAGCCCTTGTTGACGAGTTGCTGGGCGGCGGACGCGAGCGCATCAGGCACCGAGTGCCAGATGTCGATGCGGCCGTCGCCGTCGAGATCGACGCCGTGCTTGTAATATTCGGACGGCAGGAACTGCGTGAACCCGGTGGCACCAGCCCAGGATGAGCGCATTTCCTGGCGTGTCACCGCACCCTCGCCGAGGATCTTCAGCGCAAGAATGAACTCCGTGCGGTACTGGTCCTTGCGGCGGCCGACATAGGCCTGTGTCGCCACCACGCGCAGCGTGTCGTAGGGCAGCTTATAGCGGCCATAATCGGTCTCGCGGCCCCAGATCGCGAGCACCACGGTTGCCGGCACGCCGAAGCGATTTTCGATCTCGTTGAGGTCAGCACGATATTTCTGCATCAGCCGCTGCCCTTCGGCCGCAAGCCGCGCGATGGAAGCCTCCTTGACGTAGTCCGCCGGCACCTGGACGAATTCAGCCTGCGACGGCGCGCCGGTCGCGGGGCGGCCCGGCAAGATCAGATCCGGCAGCTTGTAGTCAGGCTCGAGCCCGCGCGTCTCACGATCGAACGTCGCGCGCGACACGCCGGCGGCCTGCGCCTCCGGCCAGAGTGAGGCGATGAATTGGCTGAAGGCGGCATCGGCGGCGTGGGCCGGCGAGGCCGTTGGTAACACCAAGAACAGAAAGCCGAAGGCGAGCGTGCGGAGGAATGGCAAGTCGAGCGGCTTGTTCACTCAGCGGTCCAATCGAAGTGCTGTCCCGTTTTCGAGGCGGACATCAGCCGCGCCCCGTCCATGAACCTAGCACGACCTCGCAAGCGCCGCACCCTTAATGATGTCCGGCCGACTGCTTGGCGCCTTCGATCGACGCATTCGACAGCTTGTCGACGAGGGCTATGCCGATCGCGGACAGGATGAAGACGGTGTGGATGATAGTCTGCCACATCACGCCAGTCTCGGTGTAGTTGGTCTTGCCCGAGGAGAGTGCGCCGGCTTCGATGAAGGTCCGCAGCAGGTGGATCGAGGAGATGCCGATGATCGCCATCGCCAGCTTGATCTTGAGCACGCTGGCGTTGACGTGGCTCAGCCATTCCGGCTCGTCGGGATGTCCCCGCAGGTTGAGGCGCGAGACGAAGGTCTCGTAACCGCCGACGATCACCATCACCAAAAGGTTCGAGATCATGACGACGTCGATCAGGCCGAGCACCGCCAGCATGATCTGCTGCTCGCTGAAATCGAAGGCGTGGGCGAACAGGTGCCACAGTTCCTTGATGAACAGCACCACATAGACGCCCTGGGCGATGATCAGCCCGACATAAAGCGGCAATTGCAGCCAGCGCGATCCGAAGATCAACATGGGAACCGGGCGCAGCGAAGCGATCTTCGGCGGCGCGGGGTCGTCGGAGGTGGCAGACATTATGAATTGCTCGCAGCAGTATCGGGGATTGCGGAGCGCTATATCTACGCAATCTCGTCGTGGTGGAAAGCGACAACTGGCCGCAGCAGATCGTCGCTAAAGTGCCGTCACCGCGTCAGCTTCTTGTACTTCACGCGATGCGGGATGATCGAATCCTGGCCAAGGCGCCGCATCTTGTCCTTTTCGTAATCCTGGAAATTGCCTTCGAACCATTCGACATGGCTGTCGCCTTCGAAGGCGAGGATGTGGGTGGCGATGCGGTCGAGGAACCAGCGGTCGTGGCTGATGATCACGGCGCAGCCGGCGAAATCCTCCAGCGCCTCTTCGAGCGCGCGCAGCGTGTCGACGTCAAGGTCGTTGGTGGGCTCGTCGAGCAGCAGCACGTTGGCGCCCGACTTCAGCATCTTGGCGAGATGCACGCGGTTGCGTTCGCCGCCTGAGAGCGCACCGACCTTCTTCTGCTGGTCAGCGCCCTTGAAGTTGAAGGCCGAGCAATAGCCGCGCGAATTCACCTCGCGCTTGCCGAGCAGGATCAGTTCGTTGTTGCCGGAAATCTCCTCCCACACGGTCTTGCTGCCGTCGAGCGCGTCGCGCGACTGGTCGACATAGCCGAGATGGACGGACTCCCCGACCGTGATCGTGCCCTGGTCCGGCTTCTCCTGCCCAGTGATCATGCGGAACAGCGTGGTCTTGCCGGCGCCGTTCGGACCGATCACGCCGACGATGCCGCCGGGCGGCAGCTTGAAGGTGAGATTGTCGATCAGCATGCGGTCGCCGAACGATTTCGTCAGGCCCTCGAAGTCGACGACGTTCTGGCCGAGCCGCTCGGCCACGGGGATGACGATCTGCGCGGTCTGGGTCTGCTTCTCGCTCGCCTTCTTGAGCAGTTCCTCGTAGCGCTGGTAGCGCGCCTTGGACTTGGCCTGGCGCGCCTTCGGCGAGGACGCGATCCACTCCTGCTCGCGCGCCAGTGTCTTCTGATGCGCCGCGTCCTCGCGGCCCTCCTGCTCGAGCCGCTTCTGCTTTTGCACCAGCCAAGAGGAATAGTTGCCCTCATAGGGAATGCCGCGGCCGCGATCGAGCTCGAGAATCCAGCCCGTGACGTTGTCGAGGAAGTAGCGGTCGTGGGTGACGATCAGGATCGCGCCGGGATATTGCCGCAGATGGCCTTCGAGCCAGGATACGGACTCGGCGTCGAGATGGTTGGTCGGTTCGTCCAGCAGCAGCAGTTCGGGCTGGTCGAGCAAGAGCCGGCACAGCGCGACGCGGCGGCGCTCGCCGCCGGAGAGCTTTGTGACGTCGGCGTCGTCGGGCGGGCAGCGCAGCGCGTCCATCGCCTGGTCGACCTTGCTGTCGAGATCCCAGAGGCCCTGGGCCTCGATCTCGTCCTGCAGCTTGGTCATCTCGTCGGCGGTCTCGTCCGAGTAGTTCACCGCCAGTTCGTTGTAGCGGTCGAGGATCGCCTTCTGCTTGGCGACGCCCTGCATCACGTTCTCGCGGACGCTCAGCTTGGGATCGAGCTGCGGTTCCTGCTCGAGATAACCGACGCGGGCGCCCTCGGCGACCCAGGCCTCGCCGGTATAGTCCTTGTCGATGCCGGCCATGATCTTGAGCAGCGTCGATTTACCGGCGCCGTTGACGCCGAGCACGCCGATCTTGGCGTCCGGATAGAAGCTCAGGTGGACGTTATCGAGCACCTTGCGGGTCGGGTAGCTCTTGGTCAGACCTTGCATGAAATAGACGAACTGGCGGGCCATTGAGTCCCCTGGAATCGGCAGGATTTATGGAAATTTTGCTGCCGCCGATGTAGCCGCCGGGCCCTCAAAGCGCAACCGCACACCGCGCGTTTTCCATCCGTTCACCCCGATGAATACGGGATCGAAACCATGTGTGCGCAAGATGACGACAATTGAAACCATCTTTTAATGAATCGGGCGAAATCTCGTTTTCAGCATCGAAAACGGCATTTTGCGCAGGCTGAGCCGCGCATGACCAACATGAGGGCTGTGTCATGGCAACAAGCACGTCCTTGCCCGCCCCGGCGGCCAGCCGCACTGGCCTTACGAAGATTGTCGCCGAATTCCGCACCTTCTGGCGCCAGTTCTTCGCCAGGGCATTCAACCCCTACCGGCCGGAACTGCACTATATGCGCGGACCCGGGCCGGCCTGGCGCGCCAAGCACAGAAGCCGGTTGCGATCATGATCCGATGAGGCGATCGGATCATGATCTCATCTCTTTGTTTGAGCATGATCTTTTCGGAAAACCGGTTTCCACTTTTCCGGATCATGCTCTGAGCCTGTCGGATATTTGAAGCCGGCGTTCCCTGAACTCCGCTTGCGCGACCCAACGATTGCGCGCAACCATCACGAGCTCCCCCGACGGTATTCTCGCCGTCCTTTCGCCATGAACGGGTTCATCGATGACGCGGCTGCGCTGTGCAATCCTCGACGACTATTTCGACCTGTCACTTTCGATCGCCGACTGGTCAGAGATCAAGGACCGCGTCGACGTCACCGTGTTCAGGGAGCCGTTTGCGAGCGAGGCGGCTGCCGCGAGCGCGCTTGCCGATTTCGAGATCATCTGCGCGATGCGCGAGCGCACCGCATTTGCGCGCACGCTGTTCGCGGCGCTGCCCAAGCTGAAACTCCTGCTGACATCAGGCATGCGCAATGCCGCGATCGATGTGGACGCCGCCAAGGACCACAAAGTGGTGCTGTGCGGCACGCAATACAGCCGCGACCCGACCGCGGCGCTGACGCTCGGCCTGATCCTGGAACTCACCCGCGGCATCGGCCGGGAAAACGCGCGGATGCATGCAGGCGAGCCCTGGCAGACCTTTGCCGGCGTCGAGATCGAGGGCCGCACGCTTGGCGTGGTGGGGCTCGGCAAGCTCGGCAGTCGGGTGGCGAAGCTCGCGCAGGCGTTCGGCATGAATGTCATCGCCTGGAGCCCCAACCTGACGGCCGAGAAATGCAAGGAGGCCGGCGTCGGCTATGCCAGCAAGGAGGAATTGTTTGCGACCGCCGACATCGTCACCATCCATGTGGTGCTGAGCGAGCGCTCGCGCGGCCTAGTGGGTGCCGCCGATCTCGCGCGGATGAAGCCGACGGCCTATCTCGTCAACACCGCGCGCGGGCCGATCGTTGACGAGAACGCGCTGCAGGAGGTTCTCACGCAAAAGAAGATTGCGGGCGCCGGCATCGACGTGTTCTCGGTCGAGCCGCTGCCGGTCGACCATCCGTTCCGCAGGCTCGACAACCTCGTGCTCACCCCGCATCTCGGCTACGCGACCCAGGAGAGCCTCGGCATCCACTACGGCCAGATGGTCGAGTGTATCGATGCCTGGACCAAGGGCAGCGAACCTCCGCGCCGACTGGCTTGATCACCGTTCTTCGCAAAGGGCGGTCGCAACCCGTTCATCCGTGATCAGAATGTCGGCCAGCCCGGCGCGGATCGCCGCGCTGATGATCGGAAGCTTTTGAAGGCCACCGGCGGCAAGGATGCGCTCGCGTACCGCCTTCAGATCGCTCATCGGCGGATGGATCACGCGCCGCGTCAGGGGATGCGTCACCGCGTTGCCGTCCTTGTCGAGATAGTGGCCGCAGATATCGCCGACCGCGCCGGCGTCGCGCAGCGATTGCCACGTCTGGCGCGATATCACGCCATATTCCAGCGCTTTCGATTGTTCGGACAGATCAATGGCGCTGAACAGGGCGATGTCCAGCCCTGCTACCATTGCGAGAACGGAGCGCACCGGCTCGCTAGAGGCCAGCGCATCGCGAAGCTGTGCCGTTGCCGCGAACATCGGCGCGGTCACATAGTAGCATGTCGCCCCCAACGCGCGCGCCATCATCGCCGCGTTGTCGTAAGGATTGATCGCCGTACTTTCGGCAAGCCCGCCGCACAACAGGACGACACGGCAGCCGTCGCCGGAACGGCGCCGCAGATTTTGCGCGGCCATGTTGATGGTGCCACCCCAGGTGATGCCAAGCGTCCCGGCAGGCGGCAGGTGCTCGGAGATATAGTGACCGGCGGCGGCGCCGACGAGGTTGCGGACGTCAGTGTCGCCAATCGGCGCGGGCACGACGATGGCGCCTCGCAGCTTGAAACGTGCAGCGAGGCGGGCCTCAAGTTCGCTGCAAGGACCGAAGGGACTGGCAATTGAGATCTGGACGACGCCGCGCTCCCGCGCCTCTCCGAGGATCTGGTTGACCCGCTTCCGCGTGATTTTCAGGTGCTGCGCGATGACGTCCTGGGTCTGCCCCTCCTTGTAGTAGTGCCAGCAGATGCGGGCGACCAACGCGTCCCCGTTCTCCACTTCCGGCCCGAACGTTTCGATTTCCGTCGCCTGTCTGGTCACGCTGTTCCTCATCGAATCTTCGTCACTAGCTAATAATCACATATGTACCAACATTGTCACATATGTGTAGCAGCGGGTTGTTAGGCTCCGCCGCACCTCACGCGGAGCAGCGAAATGTACCGGAAAATCCTGATTTCAATTGCACTTAGCTCAATACTCACGTCGCCGGCCTTCTCTCAGTTCTCGGACAACAAGGTCGTCGTCGGGGTCATGGGCGATCAAAGCGGCGTAGTCTCCGATGTCGGCGGGCCAGGCTCGATCAAGGCCGCGCGAATGGCCGTTGCCGATGTTGGCGGCTCGATCGACGGGGTCCCGATCGAGATCATCACCGCGGATCATCAGAACAAGCCGGATGTCGCCTCAGCCATCGCACGCGAGTGGTTTGACCGGCAAGGCGTCGACGCCGTTGTCGACCTGCCCCATTCGGGCGCGGTGTTCGCGCTGATGACGATCGCGACCGAGAAGAAGCGGTCGCTCCTGGTATCGGGTGCCGCTAGCGTCGAGATCACCGGCGGACGCTGCTCGCCCTACGTGACCCATTGGACCGACGATACTTACGCACTGGCGCGCGGCACGGCTGCGGCGCTGACCGAGCAGGGGCAGAAGTCCTGGTTCTTCCTCACCGCCGACTACGCGTTCGGCCACGACCTGGAGAAAGACGCCAGTGCCGTGGTGCAGGAGCGCGGCGGCAAGGTGCTCGGCAGCGCGCGCCATCCGCTCAACACCGCCGATTTCGCCTCGCTGTTGCTGCGTGCCCAAAGCTCGAACGCGCAGGTCGTCGCGCTCGCGAGCGCCGGCGCCGACACCGTCAATGCGATCAAGCAGGCCGGCCAGTTCGACATCATGCGCACGCAGAAAATCGCAGCGCTCCACGCTTTCGTCACCGATGTCCACAGCCTCGGCCTCGAAGCGGCGCAGGGGCTGATCATCACCACGGGGTTCTATTGGGATGACAGCGACGGCACCCGCGACTTCGCGCAGCGCTTCTTCAAGGAACACGGCCGAATGCCGACTCGCGAACAAGCCGGCGTCTATTCCGGCGTGCTGCATTTCCTGAAGGCCGCGAGAAGCGCCAAAAGCGACGATGCCGCGATTGTCAATGCCGAGATGCGCCAGCTTCCGGTCGATCGGTTCGGGCGGCAGGCTGTCGTGCAGCAGAACGGCCGCCTCGCCTATGATCTCGGCGTCTATCGCGTGAAATCGCCGGCGGCGAGCCGGCAGCCCTGGGATTATTACGAGCGGATCGCCACCGTTCCCGCCGCGACCGCGTTCCGCCCGGCCGCCGAATCGGGCTGCAGCATCACAGCCTCGGTTCGATGATGACCGGCTCTGTGCTTCCAAACCACCTGCCGGCCAGCATGCTGGCCGACAGGATCAAGCGGGGCGAGACAAGCGCACTCGATCTGATGAACGCCTGCCTGGACCGGATCGCCGCGCGTGAGCCCGACGTCAGGGCGTGGGCTTTCCTCGATGCGGAGCGGGCGCGCGAAGAGGCGCGGCGTGCCGACGAGCACCGCGCATCAGGTGGGCCGCTCGGCGCACTGCACGGCCTGCCGATCGGGGTGAAAGACGTATTCGACACCGCCGACATGCCGTCCGAATATGGCAGCGAGACGCTTCGCGGCCGGCGGCCAAACGCCGATGCGGATGCGGTGGCGGCGCTGCGCCGCGCCGGTGCAATCATTGTCGGCAAGACCGCGACATCCGAATTCGGGATGTACCATCCGAGCCCGACCCGCAATCCTCAGGACCTGTCGCGCTCGCCGGGCGTGTCGTCGGCGGGTTCTGCCGCCGCCGTCGTCGACCACATGGTGCCGCTGGCGCTTGGCACGCAACACACCGCTTCGACCACCCTCCCCGCCTCGTTTTGCGGCGCGTTCGCGTTCAAACCCTCTTTGGGTTTCACCTCAATGGCGGGATCGAACGTGCTGGTGCCGCGCATGGCGCATCTCGGCCTGTTGGCCCGCTCGATCGGAGACTTGTGCCTTTTCGCCGGCGCGTTCGATCCCGCGTTAGCGGCTGTCCAGCCTGCGGCCTCCGCGCCCCGTCTTGGCGTGGTCAAGGGGCCAGGCTGGAAGCTGATCGACGACAACGCGGGGAAAGCATTCGAGACATTCATCCAGTCACTGCCGACCGCGACCGTCGAGGTCGAACTCCCACTTGAATTCGATCACGCGCTCGATGTCACCTTCGGGCTGCTCAACGCGCATCTCGCCTATCGTTTCGGCTCTGAGCCCGCTGAGACCATCCGCCGCTATTGCACGCCGCTGCAGCGGGGCATCGAAGCCGGCCACACCATCAGCGCGGCAAGCTACCTTAGGTTCGATGCGCGGGCCGACCGTCTCGTTGAACTGGCCTCGCGTATGTTCATCCAACATGATGCGTTGATCACCCTGTCGGCGCCGGGCGAGGCGACCCGGCTGGAGGATGGGCCGGGCTCCGGCGTGATGTCGATGCCATGGAGCCTCTGCGGTCTGCCGACCATCTCGCTGCCACTGCTCAGAGGCGACGAGGGACTTCCAATCGGCGTCCAGCTCATCGGCGCTCGCGGGCGCGATCGTGACTTGTTGCGCATCGCCGGTTGGCTCGAGAATGCAACCCGCGAAAGCGCTGATGGGGCGGACGTCTGAGCGTCGCATCACCAGCTCAAGCGGCAGCGCTGTGGCCACTGGAGTGCCCGACGATTTCGGCACAGCCGGTGCGCCAGGACGGATGCGCCGGGTGCCAGCCGAGTTCGCGCCTGGCTTTGACGTTCGAGCCCGCCCGCACCTCGGTCATCATCGCCACCACATGTTCGCCGGCGAGCAATCGGCCGAGCCAGATGGGCACATGGAATGGCGGCTTAGCGCCGACGATCGCCGCAAGCGCCGGCAGCCATTCGCTGACTTCCGCGGGCTCATCGTCAACGATGTTGTAGATATTGCCGGCCTCGCCGCGCTCGATGGCGGCAACGGTGGCGGATGCAGCGTCGGCGACATGAATGAAAGACCACCAGCCGCCACCATCGCCGATCATCGGCACGCGGCGGCGCCGCAATTGATCGATCATCGCCCGCGACAGTATGCCGGTGTCGGGACCGTAGAACGATCCGTATCGGAGCACGATTCCTTCCGGCTGATCCGAGCCGGTGACGGCGCGCTCCAGATGCTGGATCGCTTCCAGCGTGCGTCGAAGTTCCTGCGGCGGATCGGGATCGAGCGGATCGGCCTCGGTTTTGACAGGTGCACCGGTTCGGCCATAGGTCCAGCCACAGAAGCTTTGCGCGACGAAACGCCTGACACCGGCTTCGCGCGCGGCCGCCAGCAGGCAATCGGTGCCGAGCGTGCGCAGCCGGTTGGTGACAGCGAAGGCGCGATCGAAATGGCGGAGATCGGTAACATCGGCGAGGTCGGTCATCTCGTGGACGATCACCTCGGGCTGCTTCGCAATGACCGCCGCGCGGACAGCCTCTGCATCGAGGCCATCGACGATGACGGGCTCGACGCCCATCTGCCCGATCGCCTCGGCTTTCGCTGCTGTTCGCGTCGTGCCGATCACCGAATGGCCGGCCCGGATCAGGGCGGGAACGAGTTGTCGGCCAATAGCGCCGGTGGCGCCTGCAACAAGGATGCGCATGGCATTGTCCCACGTCGGTTGCAGCCCTCTGGCACGTAATCCAGCCGAACACGAATTCAAGCGCGGGAATTTGACAGAAGCGCAAAACAAAAAAGGCGCGCTGTTCGCGCGCCTTTTGATGTTGGACTGTAATCGCCCTAGCGGATCGTGACCGGGGCTGGCAGCGGCGGCACCGTGGTCGGCTGGGTGCCCGGCAGCGGTGCGGCGGCCTGCGCCTGGGTTGGCGCTGGGGCGGCCGCAACGGGCCCGCCGGGCGACGGCGCAGCGGAGGCGGTGGCGGTTCCAGGCGGCGGACCACCCGGCAGCACCACGACGCGGGTGCCGACCTTCACGCGCTCGAAGAGGTCGGAGACGTCCTCATTCAGCATGCCGATGCAGCCGGAAGAGACGAACTTGCCGATCGTCGAGGGCTGGTTGGTGCCGTGGATGCGGTACACGGTCGAGCCGAGATACATCGCGCGCGCGCCGAGCGGATTGCCGGGGCCGCCGGCCATGAAGCGCGGCAGATAGGGTTGACGCTCGATCATCTCGGTGGGTGGATACCAGTCCGGCCACTCCGCCTTGCGGCTGATCTTCTGCACGCCGGTCCAGGTGAAGCCATCGCGGCCGACGCGAACGCCGTAGCGCATCGCGCGGCCGCCGCCCAGGATGTAATAGAGGTAGGTGTTCGACGTATCGACCACGATGGTGCCTGGCGGCTCCTTGGTCGCGAACGAGACCTCCTGGCGGCGCAGGTTCGGCGGCAATTGCACGGGAGCGGCCTCCGGCTGCTCCTCCGGCGGCAGCGCCGCGACCGTCATCGGCCTGCCGTCGCTGCCGACCTGGGGCTGCTGCGACACGGCGCCGGTGACGGTGGGCGCACCACCCGCGGCGCCCACCGACTCCGGCGGACGCATGGCGCGATCATCGGGATAGTTGTAACTCTGCGCCGGCCCTTGGGGACGATCGGCATAGATCACCGCCGGCGGGCCTGCCGGCCGGCCATAGCGCGGATCATCCGGCGACATGACCGGGCCGGTCGGCATGGTCCGATCCGAATAGACCGGCGGGGGCGCGCCCATCGGGCGGCCATACCGAGGATCGTTGGGCGAAAGCACTGGTCCGGGCGGCGACAGCGACGCCGAACTCTGGCCGTTCGGCGCCTCGTCGTCCTCCTCAAAGACATCGAAATCCGACGGCCGGCGGTCGTCGCGCACGTAGCCGGGGGGTGGCGGCGGATACGAGCCCTGAGGAGCGGAATAGACCGGACCAGGCCCTGCGGGGTAGCCCTGCTGCGCCTGCGCAACCGAAGTTCCTGCCGCGCCGAGCGCTGCGGCAGCACAAATCGTCAGAATGCGGTTGATCATCATCGCTCTTGTATAGTCCCCAAGCCACACCGGACCGTTAACGGCACTTGAAGGAAGATAGCGGCGCATTCAAGACAATTCCGCGAAATCCGGGCCGAATCGGTCATTTTGTGATTGGGCAGTGATCGCTGCGGCAAAGATGCCTCACCGTCAGGGAAAAGTTATTCCGGGGGACTACGGGCGTCATTGCTTTGACATTGGTTGCGATATCCTCGAATCGGCCTGATTCGCTGCCCGCGAGCGGCTTCCCTGTGATCACCGCGTTTCCTCTGGCTCAACAGAACACTTCGGCAAAGACGGAACCGCGCCATGCTTCCCGGCCTTCGTTTCCTGTTCGCGGCAATCGTGCTGTCGACGTCGGTCCTGATCTTCGGACTTAGCGCTGCCGCGCTGCTCCGGGCCGCCCATGAGGAAGTCGCGAGCATCCCGGCGCGACGCAGCCCGCCGGAGCCCGTCTTCGCGCAAGCCCAAACACAAGTTCAAGCGAAGCCGCCGACGCTCGCCATGCTGCGCGTCGAGGCGCCCGCAGCAGAGACAACAGAGAAGGCGCCGGACAGCGCCGAGACGTCCCCTGCTCCGACCGTACCAACCGCCGATGCTCCCGCGCCGGCCGAGCTCGAGCAGATGGCCGCCGTGAAGCCCGAGGAGGCTGCCTCAACCGAGACGCCGCCGGTCGAACCGCCTCTAGCAGATGCTCCGGAACCCCAGGCGCCGACGACGGCAGCCCAGCCGGAAACTCCTGCGCCCGCCGAAGAGGCCAAGCCTGCGGCGGTCGCAGTGGTCCCGCCCGCGAACGACGCCACGCCGGCCGCACCCGAGGCGCCGACCTCAGCGGAAGCGAGTCCGGCGGCGGCCAAGATCGCCACGCTGGGCGGCCCCGCGGTCACCGTCGAGCAAACGACATCAGCAAAGAGCGCGGATGCGAAGCCGGATCAAACCGCGGCCAAGAAGCGTGCACGGGCGGAGCGTGCCAGGGAGCGCCGGCGCCTCGCGGCGCAGCAGCAACGCCTGGCGCCGCAGGTCATCCCGCAGCAGCAGACTTTCGATCCGTTCGGCCAGCCGGTGTTCGTGCGCCCCACGCGCTGATCGTCTGCAATCACGCAGGTCCCGTCGCGATCGGCGGCCCGTCCTGCAATCCCCATTCGGCCCAGGAACCGTCATAGAGCGCACCGCCGCGCACGCCGAGGCGATAGAGCGCGAGCGTCAGCACCAGCGCCGACACGCCAGAGCCGCAACTGGTGACGATCGCCTTTGCCGTATCGACGCCGGCGGACGCAAATGCCTTGCGCAACTCATCGAGCGGCTTCATCGCCCCAGTCTTGGCATCGAATAGATCGGCGTAGGGAACATTGCGGCTGCCAGGGATGTGGCCGGAGCGGCGGCCGGGCCAGGGTTCGACGACGGTGCCCTCGAACCGCGGGCGCGGCCTCGCGTCGATCACCTGCTCCTTCCTGGTCTCGATATTACCGAGCAATTGCTCCTTGCTGCGCACGAAGCTCGGATCGAACCTGGCCTGGAATTTTCCAGGCTTCGGCGTGACGGGCCCGGTTTCCGTCGGCCGCCCCTCGGCCTTCCACTTCTGCAAGCCGCCGTCGAGCACCTTCACGTTCGGATGACCGAACGACAGGAACATCCACCACGCCCGCGGCGCGGCAACCCAGCCGCCAGCATCATAGGCAACCACCGTGTCGCCCGAGGAGATGCCGAGCGCGGAGACGTCCTGCGCGAACTGCTCGGCGGCCGGATACATATGCGGGCGCGGGTCGTTCTTGTCGGCGATCGCATTGACATCGAAGAACACTGCACCGGGAATGTGGGCGGCGATGAAATCGTCGGCCGGCAACGGCACCACACCCGGCATCTTGTAGGAGGCGTCGATCACCTTGACCTTGGGATCGCCGAGGTGGGCGGCAAGCCAGTCGGTGGAGACGAGCGGGTCTTCGGTGGTGGTCATGGAAGGATCTCCGGCACTTCGCAAATCGTCATTGCTGGGCTTGACCCGGCAATCCATCCTCTTCGGGAGGATGGCCCTTTTGTCAGGATGGACACGCGGGTCAAGCCCGCGTGTGACGAGCTTATGTCTTCTTCGGCTCCCACTTCTCGATCGGGCCGCCGGCGTCGCGCCAGGCGGCGAAACCGCCGCCCATATGGGCGACCGGCTTCAGCCCCATGTCCTGCGCGGTCTTCGCAGCCAGGGCCGAGCGCATGCCGCCGGCGCAATGGAAGATGAACTTCTTGTCCTCTTGGAAGATCGGCTTGGCGTAGGGGCTCGCCGGATCGATCCAGAACTCGAGCATGCCGCGGGTGCACGAGAAGGCGCCCGGGATCTTGCCGTCGCGCTCAATCTCGCGGGGATCGCGGATGTCGACGATCACGACATCGTCGTTCGGGAGGATCTTGATCGCATCGGCGGCGCTGACGGTCTCGATCTCGGCATTGGCTTCGTCCATCATCTGCTTGATGCCGCGGTGAATGGTCTGGGGCATGGGGCTCTCCCTTGGTTGTTGTTTGTCATTCCGGGGCGATGCGTAAGCATCGAACCCGGAATCTATTCCTCCGCCGGCGCAAGTGGCTAAATGGATTCCGGGCTCGTCCTTCGGACGCCCCGGAATGACGGGAGCTATCGTACCAGTTCCTTCATCGCATTCTCCAGACCTTCGATCGTGATCGGGTACATGCGCTCGGAGAAGATGCGGCGGATGATGGTGGTCGATTCCGAATAGTCCCAGTGCTTCTGCGCCACCGGGTTGAGCCACACCGCGTGCGGATAGGTGCGGATGATGCGATCGAGCCAGATCGAACCGGCCTCCTCGTTCACGTGCTCGACCGAGCCGCCGGGGACCATGATCTCGTAAGGCGACATGGAGGCGTCGCCGACGAACACCACCTTGTAGTCGTGCGGGTACTTGTGCAGCACGTCCCAGGTTGGGGTGCGATCGGTGAAGCGCCGCTTGTTCTGCTTCCAGACGCCCTCATAGAGGCAGTTGTGGAAGTAGAAATATTCCATGTGCTTGAATTCGCTTTTCGCGGCCGAGAACAATTCCTCGACCTGCTCGATATGCGAATCCATCGAGCCGCCGATATCGAAGAACACCAGCACCTTCACCGCGTTGCGCCGCTCGGGGCGCATGTGCACGTCGAGATAGCCGTGGTTGGCGGTTTCCTTGATCGTGGTGTCGAGATCGAGTTCGTCGGGGGCGCCGGTGCGGGCGAACTTGCGCAAGCGTCGCAGCGCGACCTTGATGTTGCGGATGCCGAGCTCGACATTGCCGTCGAGATCCTTGAACTCGCGCTTGTCCCACACCTTCACGGCGCGGTTGTTGCGGTTCTTCTCCTGGCCGATGCGGATGCCTTCGGGATTGTAACCATGAGCGCCGAACGGCGACGTACCGGCGGTGCCGATCCATTTGTTGCCGCCCTGGTGCCGGCCCTTCTGTTCCTCAAGCCGCTTGCGCAGCGTCTCCATGAGCTTGTCCCAGCCCATGGCTTCGATCTGCTTCTTCTCTTCCTCGGTGAGGTATTTTTCCGCGAGCTTCTTCAGCCATTCCTCGGGGATCTCAGCCTTGTCCATGGCATCGAGCAGGCTCTCGAGGCCCTTGAACACGGTACCGAAGACGCGGTCGAACTTGTCGAGGTTGCGCTCGTCCTTCACGAGCGCCGAGCGCGACAAATAATAGAAATTCTCGACGCTCTGCTCGGCGAGGTCGGCGTCGAGCGCCTCCATCAGCGTCAGATATTCACGCAAGGTCACAGGGACCTGGGCATCGCGCAGCGATGTGAAGAATTGCAGGAACATGTTCCATAGATTGCCTGCCGGGGTCGCGCCGTCAAGGGCACACGGGGTCTTTAGGACAGCATTACGGGTTCGCCACGAAGGTGTGAGCGTCATTCCGCAAGGCGGAAACGGCCCGCCTAAATTCGAGGCGGTAGCGATGACCTCAGTTGCGTTCAGACGCTGGAATCCACGCTAGACCTGCTTGGTTTTTCCATTAGTATCAAATTGAAACTCATTCTGACGGGGTAGTATGAAATTCACCGGTACCAAGGATTATGTCGCCACCGATGACCTCAAAGTCGCTGTCAACGCCGCCATCGTGCTGGAGCGCCCGCTTCTGGTGAAGGGCGAGCCCGGCACCGGCAAGACGGTGCTGGCCGAGGAAGTCGCCAAGGCGCTCGATGCACCGCTTCTGACCTGGCATATCAAGTCCACCACCAAGGCGCAGCAGGGCCTCTACGAATATGATGCGGTGTCGCGATTGCGCGACAGCCAACTCGGCGACGCGCGCGTCTCGGATATCAAGAACTACATCAAGCGCGGCAAATTGTGGGAAGCCTTCACCAACGAGAAGCGCCCGGTGCTCTTGATCGACGAGATCGATAAGGCCGATATCGAATTCCCCAACGATCTGCTGCTCGAGCTCGATCGCATGGAGTTTTTCGTCTACGAGACCGGCGAGAGCATCAAGGCCAAGCTCCGCCCGATCGTGATGATCACTTCCAACAACGAGAAGGAGTTGCCGGACGCGTTCCTGCGCCGCTGCTTCTTCCACTACATCAAGTTCCCCGATGCGGACACGATGGAAAAGATCGTCGGCGTGCATTTCCCCGGCATCAAGAGGCGCCTGGTGGAAGAGGCGTTGCGCATCTTCTTCGAGGTGCGGGAAGTGCCGGGCCTGAAGAAGAAGCCTTCGACCTCCGAATTGCTCGACTGGCTGAAGCTGCTGCTGAACGAGGACATCACGCCGGAAATGCTGCGGGAGCGCGATCCGCGCAAGCTGATCCCGCCGCTACATGGCGCACTGCTCAAGAACGAACAGGACGTGCACCTGTTCGAGCGGCTGGCGTTCCTGAGCCGCCGCGAAGTCTGACGTGACGATTTCCGAAGCGCCGGGAGCCCCCGGCGCTTCGTGCCTATACCAACAAAACAACAAAGAGCAGGGAAGATGAACGTCCAAACGCAGATTCGCGCTGCCGAGCCCGTCACGTCTGAGCATTTCGACGTCCTGATCGTGGGCGCCGGAATTTCCGGAGTCGGAGCCGCCTACCACCTGACCACGCAATGCCCCGGGACCAGCTTCGTCGTGCTGGAGACGCAGAAGACTTTTGGCGGCACCTGGAGCACGCATCGTTATCCCGGCATCCGCTCCGACAGCGACCTGCACACCTTCGGCTATCGCTTCAAGCCGTGGACCAGCGCGCCGATCGCAACCGCCGCCGAGATCCTGAAATATATGGGCGAGGTGATCGAGGAGAACGACCTCGCCCCCCACATCCGCTATCGTCACACCATCACATCGGCGAAATGGTCGAGCGAGGCCAATCTCTGGACCATCGACGCCACGCGGACCGACACCGGCGAGCACTTCCGCTTCACCACCAATTTCTTCTGGATGTGCCAGGGTTACTACCGCCATGCCGAGGGCTATACGCCGGAGTGGAAGGACATGGCCAAATTCAAGGGCCCGATCGTGCATCCGCAGAAATGGCCCGAGGATCTCGACTACAAGGGCAAGCGCGTCGTCGTGATCGGCTCCGGCGCCACCGCCGCGACTCTGATCCCCGCGATGGCCAAGGACGCCAGCCATGTGACCATGCTGCAGCGCTCGCCGACCTATTTCCGAACCGGCCGCAACGCGATCGAGATCGCCGAGCAATTGCGGCAGTTGCAGGTCGACGAGAAATGGATTCACGAGATCACCCGCCGCAAGATCCTGTTCGACCAGGACGCCTTCACCCGCAAGACGTTCGAGAAGCCCGAAGAGGCCAAGAAGGACTTGCTGTCGGCGGTGGAAGCCTATCTCGGCAAGGATTATGACATCGCCACCCATTTCACGCCGCGCTATCGCCCGTGGCGGCAGCGCATCGCCTTCATCCCCGACGGCGACCTGTTCCAGGGCATCAGGGCCGGCAAGGCGTCCGTCGTAACCGACGAGATCGAACGCTTCACCGACAAGGGCATCCTGCTGAAGTCCGGCAAGGAGTTAGAGGCTGACATCATCGTCACCGCGACAGGCTTCAATCTGTGCGCCACCGGCGATATCGAGTTCGAGCTCGACGGCAAGCCGCTCGATTTCGCCGATACCGTGACCTATCGCGGCATGATGTTCACGGGCGTGCCCAACCTCGTCTGGGTGTTCGGCTATTTCCGCGCGAGCTGGACCCTGCGCGTCGACCTCGTCGCCGACTTCGTCTGCCGCCTGCTCACGCACATGAAGGAAACCGGCGCGAAGAAGGTCACGCCGGCGCTGCGGCCGGAGGACCACAACATGCCGATCCTGCCGTGGATCGACGAAGAAAACTTCAACCCCGGCTACATGCTGCGCGGCATGCACCTGTTGCCCAAGCGCGGCGAAAAGCCGGAATGGCAGCACAACCAGGACTACTGGGCCGAGAAGGACGAGTTTCCGACGATCGATCTGACGGACAAGGCGTTCGTGTACGAGTGAAGGACTTTCCCCTCATGGTGAGGAGGCGCGCAAGCGCCGTCTCGAACCATGAGGCCCCGCCTGTTGCCTCATCCTTCGAGACGCGCTGCGCGCTCCTCAGGATGAGGAGAAACAGCGTCAGGCGTATTCCGCCAGGGCCACGGCGGCCGCCGCCTGCTTGCCGCGGATCATGTCGGAGGCCTTGTCGGCAATCATCATCGTCGAGGCGTTGAGATTGGCGGAGATCATGCGCGGCATGATGGAGGCGTCGACCACGCGCAGGCCCTGCAGTCCGTGGACGCGGAGCTGGTCGTCGACCACGGCCCATCTGGCATCCGCCGGACCCATCCGGCAAGTGCAGCCGGGATGGAAGGTCGTCGTGCCGCGCTCGGTCGCAGCCGCGAGGAATTCGTCGTCGGTCTGCACGTTCGGTCCGGGGAAATCCTCGTAGTCGTAGTAAGGCGCAAGCGGCGCCGACTTCAACAGGCGGCGCGCCAGCTTCATGCCGGCGACCACGACGCGGCGATCAAGCTCTTCGACGAGATAGTTGGTCTGGATGATCGGCGGCGCGAACGGATCAGACGAGCGGATGCGGACAAAGCCGCGGCTCTCCGGCCGCTGCTGCCACGAGGCGACCGTCATGCCGGGCTGATCCTCGAGCTGGCCCTGCACACCTTCCTTGTAGCTCGCCGGCGTGAAGGTGAGCTGGAGGTCCGAACTCTCCGTAGTCTCGCCCGAATGCCAGAAGCAATAGACCATGGTCGGCGACAGCGACAGCAGGCCGCGCCGTGTCGTCGCCCATTTCAACGCCTCGACCCACAGGCTGAGGCCCCGCCGAAGCTCGTTGATGGTCCGGATGTTCTTCACGCGCGCGACGGAACGCGGCGCGTAATGGTCCTGCAATCCCTCGCCGACACCGGGCAATGCGTGGCGCACCTCGATGCCGTGCGACTGCAACAGCTCCGGCGAGCCGACGCCGGACAATTGCAGGACCTGCGGCGAGTTGTAGGCGCCGCCGGAGAGGATCACTTCCTTGCTGGCTCGCACCTCGACCGGCTCGCCGCCCCGCCCTCCCCGCAAGTAACGCACGCCGACCGCGCGCTTGCCCTCGAAGATGATGTTGGTGACATGCGCATGCGTGCGCACGTTGACGTTCGGCCGCTTCCGCGCCGGATGCAGGAACGCTTTCGCCGCGCTCATGCGCAGGCCGTTCTGGATGGTGCGCTGACAGTAGGACACGCCTTCCTGGATCGCGCCGTTGTAGTCAGGATTGCGCGGAATGCCGAGGCTGACCGCCCCCTCCATGAAGGCCTCGCAGAGCGGGTCCTGCCAGTCCATGGTGGTGACCGTGAGGCTGCCGTCGCGGCCGCGATAGGTCTCGTCGCACTCGCCGACACGACGTTCCATCCGCTTGAAATAGGGCAACACGTCCGGATAGCCCCAGCCGCGGTTCCCGAGCTGCGCCCAGGTGTCGAAGTCCTGGCGCTGGCCGCGGTTGTAGATATGGCCGTTGATCGAGGACGAGCCGCCGAGCGTCTTGCCGCGCGGCGCATAGATGCTGCGGCCGCCGGTCCAAGGGCCCGGCTCCTGCTGGTAGGCCCAGTTGACGCTCTTCATGTGGAACGTCTTGATGAAGCCGGCCGGCAGATGGATATAGGGGTGCCAATCCTTCGGGCCTGCTTCGAGCACGCACACCGTAGTGCCGGCATCCTCGCTCAAGCGGTTGGTAAGAACGCTACCGGCGGAGCCCGCGCCGATGATCACATAATCGAACGTTTCCATCGTCTCGTTTCTGGCGCGGCAGAGCGGCTACCGCGGCTTTTCGTTGAGTTGATAGGTGAGGTGCGCCTTCACCGTCGGCCATTCACTGGCGATAATGCTGTAGACCACGGTGTCGCGCAACGTGCCGTTTGGTGCAATCTGGTGGCTGCGCAGGACGCCGTCCAGCTTGGCGCCGAGCCGCTCGATGCCGCGGCGGCTCTGGTGGTTGAAGAAATGCGTGCGGAACTCTACCGCAATGCAATCGAGCGCCTCAAAAGCATGCGTCAGTAACAGCAATTTGCACTGCGTATTGACCGCGCTGCGCTGCACACGCTTCGCGTACCAGGTCGAACCGATCTCGACGCGCCGGTTGAGCGCATCGACATTCATGTAGGTGGTCATGCCCGAGATGGTGCCGGAGGCATCGAACACCGTGAACGGCAGCATCGATCCAGCCGCCTGCAGGCCAAGCCTGCGGTCGATCTCTTTGCGCATGTCTTCAGGCCGAGGGATGAAAGTGTACCAGAGCTTCCAGAGCTCGCCGTCCTTCACGGCCTCAACGAGACCATCGGCGTGATCCGGCGACAGTGGCTCCAGCCGCGCATGCGCGCCGCGAAGGGTGATAGGTTCAAGCCAGGGCATCCGGTATCCTTTCCGTCATTGCGAGGAGCGACAGCGACGAAGCAATCCATCTGTCCGTACGCGGCGCCATGGATTGCTTCGCTTCGCTCGCAATGACGCCTTAGCACTATTTATTCAAAAAATTCAGCGGCAGGCCAGGCCGCGCCCAATCCATCGCGATCAGCTCGCCCTTGCCTGACAGCGTGATGTAGGCGGTCTTCAGCTCGGGTCCGCCGAAGGCAATGTTGGTGGTGACGCGGTCGCCGGTCGGCACCTGCTCGACCAGGGTACCATCAGGCGCGATCACGGAGATGCAGCCCGAGACCAGCGTCGCCACGCAGACATTTCCGCTCGCTTCCACCGCAAGCGAGTCGAACATCTGGTAGCCGCCGAGCCCCGCAATCGGCTTGCCGCGTTCGCCGCGATAGATCACGTCGCGCGGCTTGACGGTGCCCGGCTCGGAGAGATCGTAGGCCCACAGCCGTGCCGTGGGGGTCTCGGCGATGTAGACCGTGTTCTCGTCCGGCGACAGGCCGATGCCGTTGGCCGGCAGCAGACCATGCACGCCCTCGACGATCTCCTTCATGCCGGGCTTGATGTAGTAGAACGCGCCGACGTCCATCTCGCGGGCGCGGCGCTTGCCGAGATCGGAGAACCAGAGTCCGCCGTGCTTGTCGAAGACAAGGTCGTTCGGTCCCCTTAAGGCATGCTCGCCGCATTTATCGACGACGGTCTCGACCTTGCCCGACTGCAGATCGACGCGCTGGATCGAGCCACCGATATAGTCTTCCGGCTGCGGCCCCGGCATGATCATGTTGCGCGTCGGGATCCAGCTGAAGCCGCCATTATTGCAGATGTACATCTTGCCGTCGGGGCCGAGCGCCGCGCCATTGGGGCCGCCGGGAATCTGCGCCACCACTTCCTTGCGCCCGTCCGGATAGACCCGCGTCAACCGTTTCCCGCGGATTTCGACCAGCACCACCGATCCGTCCGGCATCACCACCGGCCCTTCCGGAAATTCAAGATCGGTGGCGAGAACGCGGATATTGGCCATGAAATCCTCCCGGCTACTTGTGGCTGCAAGGGGATTTTTGGACCGCCCCACGCAACGTATTGTTTGCGCAAAGTTATGGCAAAGACGCTCCTGCTTGCCAAGCAAGCGCGGAGCAGGGCAGCCTTGCGAGCTGCCGTAGGATGGGTAGAGCGAAAGCGAAACCCATCATCTTGCCCCATCGCATCTGGCGCATTGATGGGTTTCGCTTCGCTCTACCCATCCTACAAGTCCATCACTCCTTCACAGGTACCCAGATCTCGAGGCCGCCATTGCCGGTCATAGGATCGAAGTTCTCGTCATAGCGCTCGAAGTTCGGCGCATCGGCCGCCTTCATACCGGACTGCGGCAGCCAGTGATTCCAGATCGTGTTCACGGTTCGCCGGATCGTGGAGATGTGCTCGCCATGGGTGAAGACCGCATATCTCTGCTCGGGGATGCGCACCCGGCTGAACTCGCGCGGCAAGTCGGAGAACTCGGCGACCTCGACGCCGGCGATATAATCGAAATTGCCGGCGTCATCGCCGTTGCAGCAGACGCCATAGGCGACGTTGCCAATGCGGCCGGGAATATTGCCGACCGTCTGGTGAAATCGCTGCCACTGGTTCGGAATGCCGGCGCCGTCGCAATTGGCGTGATTGTAGCGTTCGCCGACGCCGGCGACGAGGAACGCCTTTCCGGTTGCAATGCGTGGCGGGCTGAGATGATCGAGCGCGGTTGAATCCATCATGATCGGCTCCTGTAGCTTCAGCTTGCTGAGGCACGTCGTGGCGCGAACCGTTTCAGGCGTGACGCCGAAATGGTCGCGAAACGCGCGAGTGAACGCTTCGTGGGAGCCGTAGTCCGCATCCAGCGCAAGGCTGAGAATGTCCGGCGCGCCGCCCGCAAGCGCGCGAGCCGCCTCGCTGAGACGGCGGGCGCGCACGTAACGCATCACCGGAAACCCCGTCGCCGCCGCAAACGCGCGCACCAAATGGAAGCGCGAGACACCGGCGATGCCGGCGATCTCGTCGAGCGTCAGCGGCTGACCAAGATGGCTCTCGATGTACCAGAGCGCCTTCTGGGCTGGATTCATGGCTGTCGGGCCTTCCCTCGAAACGCGTCCATCATGCGTGATCGCGCCGTGCACCGTTTGACAGTCCTTGCTGTCCCGCAGCAATCAAAGCGTCGTTCCGTCCCACGGAAATTGCAACCCTCCCCGTCGCTGGCAAGGCATAGCCAATCGTGCATACTCGCTGACGCATCGATCCGACGGCTCACATCAAGCTGCCCATAATCAAGACTGCAATAGCCGCGGCGAACTGTCAGGGAGGACAAAGATGCACTACCGGCTCTTGAACTATGCCCAATCCATGCTGCTTGCGACACTTCTGGCTGTCGCGCTCGCGGGAACCGCCAGCGCACAAAAGAAATACGACCCCGGTGCCACCGACACCGAAATCAAGATCGGCAACATCATGCCATATTCTGGCCCGGCCTCGGCTTACGCCACAATCGGCAAGACCGAAGCGGCCTATTTCAAGAAGCTCAATGCGGAAGGCGGCATCAACGGCCGCAAGATCAACTTCATCAGCTATGACGACGCCTATAGCCCACCGAAGACGGTCGAGCAGGCCCGCAAGCTCGTCGAGAACGACGAGGTGCTGCTGATCTTCAACCCACTGGGTACGCCGGGCAATACCGCAATCCAGAAATACATGAACTCGAAGAAGGTGCCGCAGCTCTTCGTCTCCACCGGCGCCGCCAAGTGGAACGACCCGAAGAATTTCCCGTGGACCATGGGCTGGCAGCCCAGCTACCAGGTCGAAGCGCGGATCTACGGCAAGTACATCCTGCAGAACTATCCGGGCAAAACGATCGGCGTGCTCTACCAGAACGACGATTTCGGAAAGGATTACGTGATCGGGTTGCGCGAGGGCCTCGGCGATCAGGCTGGCAAGCTGATCATCGTGGAGGCCTCCTATGAGACCAGTTCGCCCACGGTGGATTCCCAGGTGGTCCAGCTCAAGGGCGCCAATCCCGACATCTTCGTCAACATCGCGACGCCGAAATTCGCGGCGCAGGCGATCAAGAAGATCGCAGAGCTGGACTGGCACCCGGTGCAGTTCCTGACCAACGTCTCCGTTTCGATCGGCGGCGTCATGAAACCGGCCGGCTATGAGGCCAGCCAGGGCGTGCTGTCCACCAACTATCTGAAGGATCCCAAGGACGCCGAATGGAAGAACGATCCCGCGATGAACGAGTGGCGGGCGTTCATGGGTAAATGGTATCCTGAAGGCGATCTCGACGATGCCGCGACCGTGTTTGGCTATGGCGTCGCCAAGGGGCTCGAGCAGGTGCTGCGCCAATGCGGCGACAACCTCACCCGCGAGAATGTCATGAAGCAGGCGGCCAATCTCGATTTCCAGATCGGCATCTACCTGCCGGGCACCCGCATCAAGACCGGACCGAACGACTTCGCGCCAATCGAGCAACTCCAGATGACGCGCTTCAAGGGCGAGAGCTGGGAGCGGTTCGGCCCCGTCATGAGCGGCGAGAAGGGCTCTTAACGCTCAACCTAAGACACCATCGAACCCGTCATGCCCGGGCTTGTCCCCGGCATCCACGTTGGGCACTTAACGGCGAAGGGCGTGGATGGCCGGGATGAGCCCGGCCATGACGGAGCACTCGGCATCCACCTTTGGAGGCACCTTATGAAAATCACTGATATCCGCGCACACCACATCCGCATCCCCTATGACGCCGGCCCCGCGAGCTTCCGGCAGGGCGCGTCGGCGATCGCAGCGCTTGACATGGTGCTGGTCGAAGTCTCGACCGATAGCGGCCTCACGGGCTGGGGCGACGCCTTCGCCTATGTCTGTCCACAGACGACCCGCACCGCAATCGAGGAGATGATCGCGCCGCAGGCGCGTGGCCTCGACGTGCCTGATGCATCCGGCATTCCCGCCGTGATGGAGCAGATCCAGCGCAACCTGCATCTGTTCGGCCGCTACGGCATCACGATGTTCGCGATCTCGGGGTTCGACATCGCGCTGTGGGACCTTGCCGGCAAGATCAAGGGCGTGCCGCTGCATCGGCTGATCGGCGAGGCCACACGCGCGAGGATCCCGGCCTATGCGAGCCTGATGCGTATCGGCACGCCGGAACATATCGCCGGCGAATGCGAGGCCGCGCTCCGTCGCGGCTACGGCGCGATCAAGCTGCACGAGACCACGACGCCCGCGGTGTTCGCGGCACGCAACGCGATCGGCAGCAACGTCCCGCTGATGGTCGACATGAATTGCCCGCTGGACGGCCCGAGCGCGATTGCTTTCGCGCGAGACTGCCAGGCGGCAAGTCCGATGTTCCTCGAGGAGCCGGTCTGGCCGCCGGAGGATTTTGCCACGCTCGCCGACGTGCGCGCCAAGGGCGGCCTCGACATCGCGGCCGGGGAGAATGCCTGCACCGTGCACCAGTTCCGCCAGATGATGACGGCGGGCGCCGTTAGCCATGCGCAACCCTCGGTAACCAAGGTCGGCGGCATCACCGAGTTCCTGAGAGTTGCGACGCTCGCCGACGAACTCGCCATCAAGATCGTTCCACACTCGCCCTATTTCGGACCGGGCTTCCTGGCGACGCTGCACCTGATGTCGATACGCCACGACGGCTTCATCGAAGCCTTTTACATGAAACGGCCGGCCTGCCTCTGGCGCGGCCGCGCCGATGTCGATGCAAGCGGCAGCGTGGAGGTGCCGCAAGGGCCCGGCCTCGGCTATGAGCCCGACAGAGACGTGATGGAGCAGTACCGCGTGTCGTAGGGGGCTTCTCACCCCAGGCGTCATTGCGAGGAGCGCAGCGACGAAGCAATCCATGTCTCCGCGAGCGGTGAGATGGATTGCTTCGCTCGCGCTCGCAATGACGGACACACATCACTTGCCGCCTTCTTTCGCCGCCGGCGCAGCGTCCTTTGCCGGCGGCACGTCGGCCTTCTTCTTCAAGTCCTCGTCCATCTTCTTCTGCGCGGCCAGCAGATCATCCACGCGCTTCTGCAAGGTCGCGGATGCACCCTTGAGGTATTCAATCTGGCGATTGGCCGCATCGAGCTTCTGCTGGTGATCGGTCACAAGCTTCGTGATCGTCTTCTGGAGGAAGTCGACATTGCTCTGCAGGCAGCTCGTGCGCCGCTCCCAGGTCTTCTCGACGGTACAGATCTCGATGCCTGGAACGTCCTGAGCATTAACTTTGTTAAATGCCAACGCGCTGGATACGAGCATCATGAGCGAGGCGATCATCATCTTAACGTTCATTAAGTCCTCCACGCGCTCACGGCAATGTGCGCAAAGCACGACGACATCGTCAGAGATACCACACTGTAACCGCATTCCGGCGCTGTCCTCCACTTATTGCGGGGTGCGGGGGGCTTTTGGGAACTCAAACGTTTCCACGCATCGGAAGTGGAGAATAATCAGATGGCAACGCGCGAAAAGCGACTGGCACAATTCGATGGCAACGGCGAACCTCCGCCGAACGAGATCGTCGAAGTGCTTTGCGAAGATCAGAGCGGCACATATCAGTTGCCGTTCGCCTGTCGCTTTACCGACGGTCATTGGCTCAATGACGAATCCGGCGGAACGGTCGAGGCGACCGTGATTGCCTGGCGCTTTCCTCGCGTCAAGCAAAGAGGTGTGGCTTAGGAGATCACAGAAGAGTCGCTATCGGCTTCCGCTTCGCGAGCGACGCGAAGCTCACGCTGAAGCAAAACCTGCGAGTGGGATGAAGCATCATCCCTCTCGCATTTGCTTGTATCAAAATGCGACGGGAAAATTCGCCGCCTTAAGGTTCGGAACACCCGTGGAACGAAGCGCGTCCGAATCAGTGATGGAGTGCCGTACGCTGTTGTTCACGGCTAGATGTCGGTGCCAGTCCGAGCAGGCGCACGACATGCAGGAGAACAACCAGCGGCCGCAGCCAACGGCCAACCACAAGAGTTAATTCCTCCGGAGACGACATGATCGGTGACTCCCAATCAGTTACTTCCAAGGCGTCACCGGCGGCACCTTGTCGGTGGCCGGCGGCATGTCGACGGTCTTGAAGTCCGCCGGGCTCACGATCTCCAGATATTCCATGTCCGGTGAGTAGTCGAAGAGGTAGTGCACGATACCGGGCCGCTGGTGCACGACGTCTCCGGCCTGCACCAGCGTCGGCTTGTCCTCGTACATGAAGCGCGCCCAGCCCTTCATCATGATCACGATCTGGAAATCGCAATCATGGCGATGCCAGCCGGTGCCATCCTCGGGCGGGCAATCGGGATTCGCCTTGACCAGATGGCAGATCACCTGGCCGCCGGTGGCATCGGCTATGCCGAGATCGCGGTAGAGGAAGAAATCGCGCAGGCCCCCGCCCTTGAATTCGGTATCGCCTGGCGTGACGTGAGAGAACTTGCTGACAACGGCATGCTGGTTCATTTGAAGCCTCCAACGTTCTCGATCGCGAGACTCGCGGCTACGCAAGGCGTCCAAATTTTCGGCAGCGTCGCATCGTCGCGTTCACAGCTTGGTTCGTGCTATGCGAAATCCGCGCCAGTCGCGCTGCGGCGCAGCGATTCCTGCAGATCGCTGTCGCCAAGCGGACGAAGCGCTTGGAACCAAGCCTGAATTTGAGTCGAGCGATTTTTCGCGGCGCAACCACCGCTCGCCTGCCGCTACTCGCGCGCGGCTGCCGTGGCACGAGCTTTAGGCAGTACTTGCACCGTGCTTGAGCCCGCTGAACGCGCAGCCGGCAGGCAGCACTGCCTAATATTCGACCTCCAGCTCCTCGACGTCGGCGGGCTCAGCCTTGGCTGCCTCGACCCACTCCCGCATCTCCGGCATCGACATGATGGTCGCGGCATAGGCTGCGAGCATCGGCTCGAGCTTGACGTCATAGGTGATGAAGCGGGTGACGACCGGCGCATACATCGCGTCCGCCATGGTGCGGCGCTCACCGAACAGGAACGGTCCGCCTGACTCCGCGAGGCAGTCGCGCCAGATGCTGCAGATCCGGTCGATATCGGCCTGCGCGCGCGACCAGATCTTGAAGCCCGGGAAATGGCCTTTCAGATTGACCGGCAGCGATGCCCGCAGCGTCGTGAAGCCGGAGTGGATTTCACCGCAGATCGAGCGGCAATGTGCCCGCTTTATGCGGTCTTCCGGCAACAGACCGGCATTCGGCATGACCTCGTTGAGATACTCGGCGATCGCCAGCGTGTCCCAGACGGTCGCGCCCTCGTGGCGCAGGCAGGGCACTAGGATCGACGACGAGAGCAGCAGGAGTTCCGCGCGGGCCGAGGCGTCGTCCGGAGCTGTGATCACCTCCTCGAATTCCAGCCTCGCGAATTTCGCCAGCAGCCAGCCACGCAGCGACCATGATGAATAGTTCTTGCTGCTGATGGTCAGTGTCGTTGCCATAGAGCCTTCCTTCACGCCTCAACCTCGACCGCAGGGACCCAAAGCCTCCAGCCTATCCTTGCGGATATCGCCCCTGCTCATCGCCTGGGCGCCGAATATCCCAAGCAGCAAGCCACGTGCCAATTTCGAGGGCGGTTCGACTCCGCTTTGGCTTCGATATTGCATGGCAACGCGGGGCAAGGGGCGGTCGCGTACGATGTCAATGTCAATGATGTACCAAGCCTACCAGAATCACATGGACCTGACGGCACCATGGCGCACGGGGGCGGCGGCGGCACTTAGATATCTTAATCTGGTGCCGCAGGGGGCCTCGGACCGGCTGTTTGGCCGGCTTGCCGCCGCACTCGAACTGATCTCGCGCTCCACCCTGACCTACACCCGCCCCGACTATGGCATCGGCAGCGTGAGGGTGGGCAATCGCGAATTGGAGGTGCGGGAGGAAGTTGCCTACGCCACGCCGTTCGGATCGCTCCTGCACTTCAAGAAGGTCGATGGACCCGAGCACCCGCGCCTGCTCTTGGTAGCGCCGATGTCCGGTCACTTCGCGACGCTATTGCGCAGCACGGTCATGACGCTGCTGCAGGATCACGACGTCTACATCACCGACTGGCACAATCCGCGCGACATTCCGCTCGACCAAGGTCGTTTCGGGCTCGAGGATTACACGGACCATCTCATCACCTTCCTCGATAAGCTCGGCCCGCGCGCGCACATGGTCGCCATCTGCCAGCCTTCAGTGTCGGCGCTGGCGGCGGCGGCGATTATGTCGGAGGACAATCACCCCGCGCGCCCTGCATCGCTGACCTTGATGGCCGGGCCGATCGACACGCGCATCCAGCCGACCAAGGTCAACGAATTTGCCAAGAGCAAGCCGATCAAGTGGTTCGAGGACAACCTCATCAACTATGTCCCGATCCAGTGCCGGGGCGCGTTCCGAAAGGTCTATCCGGGCTTCGTGCAGCTCACCGCCTTCGTCTCCATGAACCTCGAGCGCCATATCAAGCAGCACATGGACCTCGCCAATCATCTTGCCAAGGGCGAGAAGGACAAGGCAAACGTCATCAAGACTTTCTACGATGAATATTTCGCGGTGATGGATCTGCCGGCGGAATTCTACATCGAGACCGTGCGCGACGTGTTCCAGGAGCACCTGCTACCTCAGGGCAAGCTGATGCACCGGGGCCGGCCGGTGAATCCCGCTGCGATCAGACGCATGGGCCTGATGACGGTCGAAGGCGAGCGCGACGACATCTGCTCGATCGGCCAGACGCTCGCCGCGCAGGACCTCTGCACCGGCGTGCGCGGCTATCGCAAGGTGCACCACATGCAGGCCGGCGTCGGCCATTACGGTGTGTTCAGCGGCAAGCGCTGGAACAACGAGATCTATCCGCTGTTGCGCGACTTCGTGCACGTGAATTCGTGACAAGGCGAGCGCTTCTCTTTCCGTCATTGCGAGGAGCATAGCGACAAAGCAATCCATGCTTCCGCAAGCGGCGACATGGATTGCTTCGCTCGGCTCGCAATGACGGGTGGAGGCCCTAGCCACTCGCCCCCGCACGCAATAGTCTGCCCAACGCGACGAGCACCTAGAAAATTGTCCCGGGAGAAAAACGACCATGCGGCCCTTCGCGACTTTTCGCGCGCTCGCACTTGCCCTCGCCGCCACCCTCTTCCTCACCGCCTCCGCATCCGCCGCCGAAATCCACGTAATGATCTCGGGCGGGCTAACTGCCGCCTACAAAGCCCTGGTGCCGGAATTCGAGCGCAGGACCGGCCACAAGGTGTCGACCGCCTATGGACCGTCGATGGGAACCACCGTCAACGCAATTCCGGTGCGGCTCGAGCGCGGCGAGCCCGCCGATGTGCTCATCATGGTCGGCTACGCCCTCAATGACCTCGCCGCGCAAGGCAAGGTGATAGCCGACAGCCGCGTCGAACTCGTCAAATCGCCGATCGGAATCGCGGTGAAATCAGGCGCGCCAAAGCCGGACATCAGCTCGGCGGATGCCGTGAAGCGCGCGCTGCTCGCGGCAAAGTCGATCGCCTATTCCGACAGCGCCAGCGGCGTCTACGTATCGACCGACATGTTCCAGAAGCTCGGCATTGCCGAAGCGATGAAGGACAAAGCAAGAAAGATTCCGGCCACGCCCGTCGGCGAGATCGTGGCCAAGGGCGAAGCCGAGATCGGCTTGCAGCAGATCAGCGAGCTGAAGCCCGTTGCCGGCATCGATATCGTCGGGCCGCTGCCGGATGAGCTGCAGAAGATCACGGTGTTTGCCGCCGGGATCGCCAGCGCCTCCAAGGAGCCCGACGCAGGACGCGCGTTGATCCACTTCCTCGCATCGCCCGACGCCCGCGCTGAGCTGATCAAGAGCGGACTGGACCCGATCCCCTCCGGCACCACACACTAATGAAAGCGATGCGCCCCGTAGGCCAAGAGGAGAACCAGGGCGAGCGCCAGCACGAGCGTCGTACATTTCCAGAACAATAGTGGGTTGCGCTCAATCAGCGGGGTTGATGACGTCGTGAGATATTTTGCGTTGGGATTGCGGAGGTCGAACAAGAACTCCGACAGACTGTCATATCGCTTATATGGATTGGGATGCACGGCCCGCTCCATTGCTCGATCGACCCAGATCGGGATGTCCGGACGGATGTGCGTGGCCGGGCCGTAGATGAGCTTGTTGAAGTCCGATCGGGTCCTCGCGCGGGCGACCCGGGCGCCATAAGGCAGCCGTCCCGTCAGCATGTGATAGGTGATGACCCCGAGCGAGTACAGATCCGAGCGCGGCGTGCCAGGCTCGCCCAGGAAATATTCCGGGGCAGTGTATTGCTGGGTGCCGAGAATCTCGTTGCGGCCGTCCAAGGGCGCCGCCTCGACTACGCCGGTGATCCTGGTCGATCCGAAATCGATGATCTTCACCGTGCCGGTCTTGTCGATCATGATGTTGTCGGGCCTGATGTCCTGGTGCAGCATCTCCTTGCGGTGGAAGGCGCGGATGCCCTTGGCGATTTGCTCGACAATGCCGCGGACCGTCTCAAGCTGCGGGCTCGGATTGTCGATCATCCATTGCCGAAGCGTCTGCCCGTCGATGAATTCGGTCACGACGTAGAGATAATTGCGCGTGCGCGGTGGCGTCCAGGGCTTCAGCACATGCGGGCTGTCGATGCGCTTGGCGACCCATTCCTCCATCATGAACCGCTTCAGATAGGCGGGATCGTCGCGCAGATCGATCGACGGAATCTTGATTGTCACCGTGGTGCCGGTGTCGTCATCAACGGCGAGGTAGATGTGGCTGCGGCTGCTGCCATGCAGCTCGCGCACGATGGTGTAGCCGTCGAACGCCATCCTGGCTTCCAAGAGCGGCGGCAACGGCAACTCGCTCGATTGGCCGAACGCCTCGCTGGCGCTGCTCTCCGGCAGTTCGTCGATACGCACGATCTGGACGGTGAGATTGTCCTGGCTACCGCGCTCATAGGCCTGCTCGACGATGGCCTTCGCCGCCTTGTCGAGGTCATCGGCGCCGTCGACGATCATCTTTGCCAACTGGCGCGGTGCGACATGCTCATAGATGCCGTCGGTCGCCAACAGGAACATGTCGCCCGGCTCGACCCTGAACGACTGGTAGTCGATCTCGACCTGTGGATTAACGCCCAAGGCACGGCCGAGATAGCTCTGCACCGAGGACAAGACCACGCGGTGGTCGGTGGTCAGTTGCTCAAGGCTGTTGCCGGCGAGACGATAGATCCGGCAGTCGCCGACGTGGAAGATATGCGCGGTGGTCGACTTGATCACCATGGCGCTCAGCGTGCAGACATAGCCCTTGTCCTTTTCGTAAGGGTTCTGGCTGCGCCGGGTCTGCGCATGCAACCATGAATTAGTGGCTTCCAGCACGCGCTGCGCCGAGGTCTTCACCGACCAGGATTCGGAGGTGCAGTAATAGTCGGTCAAGAACCCCTTGACGGCCGACTCGCTTGCGATGCGGCTGACGCTGCTCGAGCTGATCCCATCGGCGAGCACGATCGCGATGCCCTTCAGGCCGAGCAGCGGCTCGCTCGGAATCAGGATGCCATGGAAATCCTGATTGGTTTCCTTGCGGCCTTTATCGGAACATTGCCCGACCGATATTTTCAAATGGCGCGACATCGCGAGGTGAAGAGGCAATGGGTCTCTCCGCAAAGGAGAGACCCATATGCGCGATCAGATCAAGCCGCGAGGCGCTGGCGCTCGCGCTTCGGCGCTGTCTTCACATGGGTGGCGTAGAGCGTCAGCCCGGTGAAGGCGAGACCGCCGACGAGGTTGCCGAGCACGGTCGGAATCTCATTCCAGATCAGATAATCCATGATCGTGAACTTGCCGCCGAGCAGCAGCCCCGAAGGGAACAGGAACATGTTCACGACCGAATGCTCGAAGGTCATGAAGAAGAACAGCATGATCGGCATCCACATCGCGATCACTTTGCCGCTGACGGTGGTCGAGATCATTGCGCCGACGACGCCGGCAGAGACCATCCAGTTGCAGAGCATGCCGCGGACGAACAGCGTCAGCATGCCCGCCGCGCCGTGCGCGGCATAACCGACCGTGCGGCTTTCGCCGATGGTGCCGATGATCTGGCCAACCTTGTCGGGCGGCGAAGAGAAGCCGAAGGTCGAGACGATCGCCATCATCACAGCCACGGTGAAGGCGCCGGCAAAATTCCCGATGAACACCAGGCCCCAGTTGCGCAGCACGCCGCCGAGCGTCACGCCCGGCCGCCTGTCGATCCAGGCCAGCGGCGACAGCACGAACACGCCGGTCAGAAGATCGAAGCCGAACAGATAGAGCATGCAGAAACCGACCGGAAACAGCGCCGCGCCGACGATCGGCACACCGGTCGATACGTTGACGCTCACCGCAAAGGCCGCGGCGAGCGCCAGGATCGCGCCTGCCATATAGGCACGGATCACCGTGTCGCGCGTCGACATGAAGATCTTCGACTCACCCGCGTCCACCATCTTGGTGACAAATTCCGAAGGCACGAGATAGGCCATTCCAGTTCCCCTTGTTCGCAAAACCAACAACACCACGGCTCGGCCGCAGCGCGGATATGAAGGATGAGTGGCCGTCATGGACGCGCGCCGGATCTACGGCGCGACAGGAATGAGATAATTCCTGCTGCGACGCTGCGGTTGGCGGAGCCCGGTTGGAACAGGGATATGGGGTGGCGTCTTTAACGACTGCTCGGCACGTCCGAATAAGGTCGCTTTGATCCCTGCACCTTCAGCCAACGCTGGCCTAGGCAATCCGAAGGACGGCAGTCGTCATTGACTGGTACATCGAAAAGCAATCGATGTGCCAACAGTGGTGCTCGCCGATCGGTGGAGAACGGCCGGGAATTGCAGGGGCTTTAGGCAGTTGTCGCTGCGCCGCCTGGTGAAGCCATGCCGCTGATTTGGGCACGCTGCCTATACGGCACGCACACTGAGGACTGGGCGCCTATTTGGCCTGCGTCCGGATCGGCGCGTCCTTCAGCCCGTTATTGTCATAGGCGTTGCGGAGCGTGCCGTTGGCAGTCGCTTCCGTCATGAACTTGGTCGCAAAAGTCGCCGACAGCGGATGATTCAGCGGGACCGCGACCGCAGTCACCGTCTGCTTGAAGGTTTCGTCCAGCACCCGAGTGCCGGGAATGTTCTTCGCCATCGCATTGAGCTGGTCGCGCGAGAGTGCGAACGCGTCGACCTCGCCGCTCTTCAGGAGATTGAAGATCTCGTCATAGGTCTGATAGCCCGTCACCTTGGCGTTCTTCAGGTGCGCGATCGCACCCCGCATGGTGGTGGTGTTGTTGACGGCGGCGACCTTGACGCCCGGCTGGTCGAGGCTGGCGAAATTCGTCACCGCCGAGCCCGGCCTGACGATGTAGGTGGCGTCCGCGACCTCATAAATCGGGCCGAACGTCATCTTGGTTTCGCGCTCTGGATCCTTGGGCAGGAAGGTGACGTCCCAGGTGCCCTTCGATGCCGCATCGGTGATCTGTCCAGAATTCTGGTGCACGACATATTCAACGGGTACGCCGAGCTGCGTGGCCATTGCCTTGCCGAGATCGACCGGCACGCCGGCATAGCCGGTTTCGGCCTTGGTGCACCAGAACGCACCGCCCGCCGGACTGATCGCAATCGCGACGCGGAGCTTGCCGGTCGGCGCGATCTCGTCCTTCAGCGCGTCGGCACTGGCGGGTACGGCCATCATGGCAACCGCGACAACAAGGCCTGTGATAAGGGGCAATTGACTGGCCATCGGCTTCCTCCACGCCGAGGCTGTTGCCCGGCTGTTGCAGCAACAAACCGCATGATGGGGAAACAGGCAACCGCCAGTTTTCGGAAGCCGGCCGACACTATAAATTCATCTGACGCGGATCGTGATCTTCTCCGACACGACCGGCGGCTTGAACGGATAGTGCTTGGCGTCGCCGAGCACGAGCTGCAAGGTATGTTTACCGGGGGGCAGCTCGATACGCGCCTCGGTCTGGCCGGCACCGAAATGCAGGTGGGACTTGTCCGATGGGATCGGTTCGTTCGGATTGAGCGGCTCGTTGACGTCGATCAGCAGATGGTGATGACCGGCGTTCGCATAGTCGTCGCCGGCATGGGTCACGCCCATGTTGCGGAGGCCGAAGCGGGCCCAGAATGCGCCCTTGATGGTCGCGCCATTCTGCGGCCAGACAAAATACAGGACCGCATCCTTCGGTGCAGGTTTATCCTGCGCGTGCGCAACGTTCGTAAGCGACGACAGGACCGCAGAAATCAGAAGTGTACGCGCAACTCTCATTGCCCCCCTCCCCGATCCAAATACTTTAAGGCGACAGCGCGACCCGGAAGCCATGGGTCGGATATCGAACGTTGGTGTCGTAGTTATCCCGATTGGCCGGTCGCACATAACGCGTGTCATTCTTCCAGGAGCCGGAGCGGAGCACATGGGATGTGCAGTCTCCGCCAAGCCAGGGAGAACCATCGGCCGGGGCACCCTGATAATTCTTGTGCCAGCAATCCTCGACCCACTGGTCGACCCCGCCGCCCATGTCATGCAGGCCGAACGGATTGGACTTGAAGTTACCGACCTTGGTCGGCTGCTCGGCGGCGGCGCTGTCGCCGCAATCCTTGCAACTGGCCATGCCCGGCTGCATCTGCTCGCCCCACCAATATCTGGTCTGCGTTCCGCCGCGGGCAGCAAACTCCCATTCGGCTTCGCTCGGAAGCCGATAGGCCTTCTTCGTGACGTCCGCGAGCCAGGTGACGTATTGCTTAGCATCGCTCCAGCTCACATTCGTGACCGGCGCCTCGTCCTTTCCGGTCGCCGTGAAGCCGCACACCTTGGCGGCGGCGCACGCGTTCCATTCGCGGACCGTGACCGGATATTTGGCGATGGCGAATGGCTTGACCGTCACCCTTCGGATCGGCCGCTCCGACGCGTCGTCATTGCTGCCCATCGAGAAGCTGCCGCCCTGAAGCGCGACCATCTCGGGCTCCCGCACGGACGGCGTGGGCGGCGTCGGGGGCGCGACCGCCGTCACCGCCGGGCTCGCGGAGGGCTGCGGCGGCTGCGGTTGCGCCGTGGGACTGGCAGCGGGAGCTGCCGCCTGTTTCGTGGCGGGCGCCGGCTCGGCCTTCGGCGATGCCGCGGGCGACGGTGATGCCGCTGGCGCCGGGGTTCGCACCGCCAGCTTTTCGCTCCGCGGTATCAGCAAGGACCAGAGGATGCCGCCGGCGATGATCGCGAGCGTGATGCTGAGCAGGAAGATCAGGACGTTCTCGCGCCGCCGGCGCGTCCGCTGGAAGGCCGCGGCATCCGGCAGCACGCGATAGACCCGCACCGGGTCGGTGATGTTCTTGACCTTGCGGTCGCCGAGCGACTCGTAACCGCACACCAGCTTGTGCTTGATCTGCTCGTAGATGCCACCGGAGATGAAGACCTGCCCCGGCTCGGCGATCCCTTCAAGGCGCGAGGCAACGTTGACGCCGTCCCCATAGATGTCGTCGGGCTCGATGATGACGTCGCCGAGATTGACGCCAATCCGGTACTCGATCCAGTAGTCCCTCGGTACCGCCGCGTTGCGGCCGACCAGGTTCTGCTGGATCACGATGCTGCACCTGACGGCTTCGACCGGACTGTCGAACATCGCAATGAAGCCGTCGCCGGTCGTCTTCACCAGCTTGCCGTGATGCTCGACGATGGTCGGCTCGATCAGGTCGCGCTCGATCCGCTTGACGCGGTTGTGCGTGCCCTCCTCATCGAGCTGCATCAGGCGGCTGTAGCCGGCGATGTCGCCTGCGACGATCGCGGCAAGGCGCCGCGGCGTCGGATCACCCGGCGGCCGCTCGTGCCTGCCCGACTTGAAGTCGCGAATCTCACCCATGGATCGGTTGGGCTCCAAAAACCGCAAATACAGCGTTGAGGCGCAATTAGCCTCAGCCCCCGAAACCTAAAGGTCTACCCATAAAGAGCCTATCACACTCCTTACCCCAAACAAGTTTGCCAGATATTGTGCGACGCATGAAGTGATGCAGTTCACATAACGATCAACCTTGCGTGTCCGCGACGAAATATCCCCGGCCTCAGTTCGCCTGCGGCGCCGGCGTCCTGATCTCATTGGGCAGGATAATAGCCGCTGCGATCGCCAATAGACAGAGCGCGGCGAACGCGCGCAACATGGTGACGAACCCGCCCTGCTCATAAAGCCAGGCGACCAGTCCGACCGAGGCGCCGGCCGCGGTAAAGCCGACGAAATAGCGCACCGCATAGGCGCGCGACCGCCATTCCTCGCTGGTGTATTTGCCGACCATGGCATCGTTGACCGTGACCTGGCCGAACGCGCCCATCACGATGCCGATCGACACCAGGATCAGCGGCAGGTCCGACAGCGTCGCTGCCAGATAGAGGAACGGCGCCAGCATGAAGGACAGCGGCAGCGCCACCGTCTTGAGCGAATGGTGGTCGAGCAATTTGCCGATCGTGTACTGCGTCATCGCGCCGAACACATAGACGCAGGCTGCGATCACGCCGAGCAGCGCCGGGCTCCTGGTCAGGTCGGCGAGCCGTTCGGCGAACAGTTTCGGCAGCGCCACCGTCACCGCGTTGAAGGTGGTGGAGATCGCGATCACCACGATCAGGAGCGACAGGATCACGCGCCACATGTCCTTCTTCGCGACGCGCGCCTGGGCTGCGGCCTGCTTGCTGCCCTTGCGATCCTCATGCACCACGGTCAGCGCGAAGGCGATGCCGAGCAGCACGGTGACGATGCCGGGAATGATGAAGGCAAAGCGCCAACCGAGATACTGGCCGATCACGCCGGTGACCAGCGCCGAGGAGGCGACGCCGAGATTACCCCAGACCCCGTTCAGCCCCATCTCGCGGCCGAGCTTGTCGGCATAGGACACGATCATGGCAGTGCCGACCGGATGGTAGATCGAGGCGAACACGCCGATCGCCAGCAGCGCCGCACCAAGCTGCAGCGGGGTCTGCACGAAGCCGACCGAAATCATGGACAGCCCGATGCCGATGAAGAAGATCACCATCATATGGCGGCGGCTCCAGCGGTCGCCGAGCCAGCCTGTCAGCAGCGAGCCGGCGCCGAAGGCGATGAAGCCCGGGGTGGCGTATGGCAGCAATTCCGAATAGGCCATGCCGAGCGCCGGACCCATCACGATGACGGCGGCGGCGAAGATCAGCATCGAATAATGGTCAATGAAATGGGCGGCGTTGACGTAGGTGATCACCCGGCTGGGGCTGTTCATGCGTTGATCCTGTTTCGATCCCTTTAGAAGTCCTCTTGAGATGTCCCCTTAGATGTCCCTTTGGGGAATCCTCTTGCTTCCGGAACTAGGTTATAGGGAGTTGTCCTGACGGGATGTCGCCAATGACTGTCGCCGAAACGCCAATTGCCGCGATCTTGCGGGGCCAACGCGCCACCGGCGACGGCGTGCATCTGGTCGCGCGCCACTACCGGCGCGGCGTGCGGCTCGACACCCACATCCACCGCGAGTCGCAACTGGTCTACGCCGCCGCGGGCACGATGCAGGTGACGACGCCGAAGGGCCGCTGGCTGGTGCCGCCGGACCGCGCGGTGTGGGTGCCGGCCTTGATGGAGCATTCGATCGACGTGCTCGCCGACATCCAGATGCGGACGCTGTATTTCGAATTGCCGTGGCTGAAGCGCAACGCGCGCGGCAACAGCCTCGGTGCCGAATTCGTCGTGCGGATATCGCCGCTCTTGCATCAGACCATCCTGGCGCTGTTCGACAGACGGGACGATCACGAGCGGACTGCGCTTCTGCTGCAACTGGTCATGCTGGAACTGGACCAGGCCGAGGATTCCGCGACCTTCATTCCGCTGCCGCAGGAACCGCGCTGCCGGCGCGCCGCTAGCATCGTCCTCGCCAATCCAACCGCCCAATATGAAATCGAGACGTTGGCACGCGAGGTCGGCACGTCGGCGCGAACCTTGTCGCGTCTGTTCTCGTCGGAGACGCAGCTCAGTTTCAAGAGCTGGTGCCAGCGCGCCCGCATCGCGGCCGCAATTGAACGACTGTCGACAGAATCTAATGTGTCGATCAAGCAGATCGCCTCAGACCTCGGCTATGCCAGCGTTCCGGCGTTCTCCCATGCGTTCCGCCAGGTGACCGGCAAGACGCCGACGGAATTTGCGGGCAAGGAATGAACGCGAGACTTCATTGGCAAGTCATGACAAAATGGTGTTCTTGAGTATAGTCGGCAGGAACCTAAATCCTATGTAAGGTTCGGTGTAATCGGATTCGATCCCTCCCATGGCCAATGCCTTTTTCTCCGACCTGCTGGCAACGATTTCCGAGCGCGGCCGTACGCTGCTCCGGCGAGGCAATTCGTTGGAAACGAAGCAGGACGCCTCCGAGCTTCTTGAATTGTGCGAGGCGCTGCTCTCGGGCCGCGGCGAAGCCTCCGGCACTGCCATGGCGCGCGAGGTGCTCGACCGCTATCACCATCTCGACGCCGCGGGGCGGCTGGCGTTCTTCCAGACGCTGTCCCGGGATTTCGGCCCTGACCGCGCCAAGCTGATGCAGGCGATCGAGGCCTGGCGCAAGGGTTCCGACGACGGCGAAGCCAGCGATTTGCATTTCGCCTCCGAGCCGCGCCGGCAGGAACTGATCCGCCGGCTCAACCGCGCGCCGGGCGGCACCAGCGAACTGGTGGCGATGCGTGCGGATCTGCTCAACCTGATGAAAGGCAACAAGGACCTCGAGTCGCTCGATCGCGACGTCACCCATCTGCTCTCTTCTTGGTTCAACAGGGGATTTCTCGTGCTGCGCAGGATAGACTGGTCGACACCGGCCAATATTCTGGAGAAGATCATTCGCTACGAGGCGGTGCATGAGATCCGCGACTGGAACGACTTGCGCCGCCGCATCGATCCCATCGACCGCCGTTGCTACGCGTTCTTCCATCCGGCGCTGAACGACGAGCCGCTGATCTTCGTCGAGGTGGCTCTGACCGAGACGATCCCCGGCGCGATCGCACCTCTGCTCGCCGAGCAGCGCGAGCCGGTGCCGATCGAGCGCGCCCGCACCGCCGTGTTCTATTCGATCTCCAACACCCAGCGCGGGCTCGGCGGCATCTCCTTCGGCAGTTTCCTGATCAAGCAGGTGGTCGAGGAATTGCGCCGCGAATTGCCGAAGCTCGACACCTTCGTGACGCTGTCGCCGGTGCCGGGCTTCGTGCAATGGCTGAGGCAGGCGAGCGACGCCCCGCTCTCCGACGAGGATCGGCTGCTGCTCGAAGGGCTCGGCAAGCCCGACTGGTTCGACATTGCCGAACTGGCCGCGCAGCTCCGGACCGTGCTGGAGCCGCTCGCCGCCTATTATTTCCTGAAAGCGCGAACGCCGAAGGGACGGCTGATCGATTCGGTGGCGCGCTTCCACCTCGGCAACGGCGCGCGGCTGGAGCGCATCAATTGGCTCGGCGACCTCTCGCCGAAAGGCTTGCGCGAATCCGCCGGCATCATGGTCAATTATCTCTATCGCCTCGACGATATCGAGAAGAACCACGAAGCCTACGCCAACAACGGCGAGGTGATCGCTTCCAGCGCCGTGAAGAAGCTGCTCAAGGGCGAAGGCCGCCGGCTGCTCGAGATGCGGCTGTCGTGACGGGCGAAGCATTAGCACCGTAGGATGGGTAGAGCGCGGCGAAACCCATCGCGATCGAGCAAGCCGCGCGAATGATGGGTTTCGCTTCGCTCTACCCATCCTACGATTCTCTCACACCTCGCACCGTTGTCGTCCCCGCCTAGGGCGCAATTGCGCCCGGGAGCGGGGACCCATAACCACAGGGAGGTGTTGTGGCGCGAGCAAGCGGTGGTAGCGGAGCACATCACGTCTCCCTGTGGTTACGGGTCCCGGGTCCCGGCTACGCCAAGGGCCTTCGCCGCGGCGCGCAAGCCCGGGACGACGTGAGGAGAGTCCTGATTCAAATTTCAAACAGCGATGAGGATGTGCGCTCGCATTCTCGCGGCGCATTGCGCCCGAGCTTTGCGTCTCGTTCCACCCTCTCATTGAACAGAGGGCGCAGGGAAAGCCGGGTGCTGGTTGCACCCGTGGGTCCCGTGCAACAAAAAGCACGGGGGTAGGACCACAGGTTCAACCGAAGCATTCCGGCTTTCCCTGCGCGATGGTGTTACGGCTTCCTTCGCGCTCTCCCCGGTGACCGGGCTTTCTTGCCACCGTCACCCGCGGCAGCTCTTGCTGCTCGCGAGCTTAGCGCCAGCGTCGGGGCGCCAGAACCACACGACTTCGCCGTCCACGGATAGCTGCGCTCGTCGTTCACAGCACCCGCGTCCACCGCATCTCACCGCAACGTTCGTGACGATCGCGAGCCGCCCCTCATTCGGGTGAGACGCGCGGAGTTAAATCACTGATTTGCCCGACGACGGAAGCGGAATGTTTTTTGCGCGAGGGCTGGACAGAGCAAATCACGTTGATCGGCTTAAGGAAAATCGCGCGAATGATACGACGCCGTCATGCCCGGGCTTGACCCGGCCATCCACGTCCTTCCACGCGCCCGCGACAACGTGGATGGCCGGGTCAAGCCCGGCCATGACGGAGGAAAGGATTGCGCGATGCGTCCCCCCGTCATTCCGGGGCGATGCGAAGCATCGAGCCCGGAATCCATTTCACTGCTTGCGCATGCGGCCCAATGGATTCCGGGTTCGTCCTTCGGACGCCCCGGAATGACGGCGGAGATTCAATGGCGCGAGCGTGGCTTACTCCGCGAGCGCTTTCATCTCCTTGTAGAGATCGCTCTTGCCCTCGAATCCGATGCCGGGAAGATCGGGCATGGTGATGTGGCCATTCTCGACGCGCACGCCGTCGGGGAAGCCGCCATAGGGCTGGAACAGATCGGGGTAGCTCTCATTGCCGCCGAGGCCGAGGCCGGCGGCGATGTTCAGCGACATCTGGTGACCGCCATGCGGGATGCAGCGGCTTGGCGACCAGCCGTGGGTCTTCAGCACCTGCAGCGTGCGCTGATATTCGCAGAGGCCGTAGGACAGCGCGCAGTCGAACTGCAGCCAGTCGCGGTCCGGCCGCATGCCGCCATAACGAACGAGATTGCGCGCATCCTGATGGCTGAACAGGTTCTCGCCGGTCGCCATCGGCGCCGGATAGAATTCCGCGAGCGCGGCCTGCAGCGCGAAGTCGAGGGGATCGCCCGCTTCCTCGTACCAGAACAGCGGATAGTCCCGCAGCATTTTTGCATACGCGATCGCGGTCTCCAGATCGAAACGGCCGTTGGCATCGACCGCGAGCTGCGCGTCCTTGCCGATCTCCTTCAGCACGGCCTCGATCCGCTCGCTGTCTTCGGTTAAAGGCGCGCCGCCGATCTTCATCTTCACGACATTGTAGCCGCGGTCGAGATAGCCACGCATCTCCGCACGCAGCGCGGAGAGATCCTTGCCGGGATAATAGTAGCCGCCGGCGGCATAGACGAAGACGCGCGGATTGGCCTTGAGGCCATGCCGCTCGGCGAGCAGGCGGAACAGCGGCTCGTTCGCTATCTTCGCAACCGCGTCCCACACCGCCATGTCGATGGTGCCGACCGCCACCGAGCGCTCGCCGTGGCCGCCGGGCTTCTCGTTCGACATCATGGTCGACCAGACCTTGTCCGGATCGAGATTGTCGCCGCTCGCATCAAGCAGCGTCTTCGGATCGGCCTCGAGCAGCCGCGGCGCAAAGCGCTCGCGGATCAGGCCGCCCTGCCCGTAGCGACCGTTGGAGTTGAAGCCGTAGCCGACCACGCGCTTGCCGTCGCGCACGACGTCGGTGACGACGGCAACCAGGCTCGTCGTCATCTTGCTGAAATCGATATAGGCGTTGCGGATCGGCGAGGCGATCGGCTTTGTCACTTCGCGGACGTCGATGATGCGGACGGACATGTGTGTTTGGCCTCTCAATTGCTCGTCATGGCCGGGCTTGTCCCGGCCATCCACGTTCTTTGCTCGCGATGAAGGAAGGGCGTGGATGCCCGGGACATCTGCGCGAAGACGCGCTTCGCGCTTTTGCCCGGGCATGACGAAGTCAAATACTTGCGCTTCAGATGTTACGACTTCGGCTTATCGCGGAAATACGGCTCGACCGGGCCGTGGACCTTGATGGTCAGCGGATTTCCATAGCGGTCCTTGGCGTTGCCGGCGGTGACGCGCACCCAGCCTTCGCTGACGCAATACTCCTCGACATTGGTCTTTTCGACGCCCTTGAAGCGGATGCCGACGTCGCGCGCCAGGATATCCGCGTTGTAGTATGGGCTGTTCGGATCGACCGACAGGCGGTCCGGCAGCTCGTCGTGGGTGGTTTCGTTGTTCTCGCTCATAGCAGGGCCTCGATTGCAGTCTTCAGTCCTTCAGGCCGCGCAGTGGGCGCATGGCGCGCCACCACCCCGCCCGATCGGTCGACCAGGAATTTGGTGAAATTCCATTTGATCGACGGGCCGAGCAGGCCCGATTTCTCGTTCTTCAAGTAGTTGTACAACGGATGCGCATTCGCGCCATTCACCTCGATCTTGGCGAACATCGGGAACGTCACCGCGTAGTTGGTTTCGCAGAACTCCGCGATCTGTTTTTCATCGCCCGGTTCCTGCGCGCCGAACTGGTTACAGGGAAAGCCCAGCACGGAAAAGCCGCGCGGCGAGAGCCCCAGATAGAGCTCCTGCAGACCCTTGTATTGCGGCGTGAAGCCGCACGCGCTGGCGGTGTTGACGATGAGCAGCACCTGCCCCTCGAACCGCTTCAGGGGCACTTCATCTCCAACCAGCGAGCGGGCCGTGAAATCATAGACGCTTGGCATTGGCTTTACCTCGCCCCGCTTGCGGGGAGAGGTCGAAATTCAAGCAGCGCTTGAATTTCGGGTGAGGGGGAGCCTCCACGAGTACAACTGTCACCGTGATCGCGGAGAAAGCCCCTCACCCCCACCCTCTCCCCGTAAGAACGGGGAGAGGGAGAAGCGCCGTCGTCACTTCGACCTAAGATCGTCATGTTCGATTCTTCGCTCAGCCTGCAGGATCAATGACCGCGGACGGCGTGCCGCCGGCTTCGATTGCCTCGCCCGCGGCAAGGCAGAGATCTTCGCGATAGCGGCCAGAGACCAGTTGCACGCCGACGGGAATGCGGCCGACCAATCCTGTGCTCACAACCAGCCCCGGCAGGCCCATGAAGGGAATGGCGATCTGCGGCAGTTGCGCGTGCCAGACCTGGGCAAAGGAGGCATCGTCCTTGCAGTCGAGTTGATCGGGGAACGGCAATTCGCCGGAGACCGGCATCAGCAGCACCGCGTATTGCTCGAAGAACGCCAGCCATTCGCGCGTCAATGTCGCCCGGCGCGTCAGCGCCTTCGAAAGATCGAATGGATGCACCTTGGCGCGGTTGCCGCGCAGGCAGGCCAGCGCGCCGGGATCGCCCTCGCGCTCGGCAGCGGCGAGCTGCGCCTCATAGCCATCGCCGAGCCAGAGTTTTGTCTGAAGGTCGGCGGCTTCGCGCAGCGGCGGCGTTGCCGTGATCTCCTCGACGGTCCAGCCGGCACGCTCCAGCCGCTTGCCGGCGTCCGCCACCGCAGCCTTCACCTCGGCGACCGGATTGAGACCGTCGGGATCGAGGCACATCGCGACGCGCTTCGGCACGGAAGGTCCCTCCAGCGGCACCGGCATCCACCAGGGATCTCTGATATCACGGGCCGACATCGCCGCGAGCGCGATGCGCAGATCGCCAACGGTGCGCGCCAGCGGTCCCGAGACCGCGCTGATCTGCGGGCCGATCGGCCGCTCCGGCAGCGCCGCGTTAAAGGCGGGGATGCGACCCATGGTCGGCCGCAGTCCATGCACGCCGCAGGCATAGGCCGGATAGCGGATCGAGCCCGCGATATCGGTGCCATGCGCGATATGCCCGATGCCGGCCGCCACCGCCGACCCCGCGCCGCCGGACGAGCCGCCTGGCGTAAGGTTCGGATCGCGGGGATTCTTGGTATCGCCATGGATCAGGTTGGTGGTGAACCAGCGATAGGAGAAGGCCGGGCAGTTGGTGCGGCCGAGCAGGACGGCGCCCGCCTTGCGCAAATTCTCCACCACGGGATTGTCGGCCTTCGCGATCACGTCGCGCTGCAGCGTCAATCCGTTGGTGGTGGCAAACCCTTCCTGGTCGACATTGACCTTGATCGTGACAGGGACGCCGCCGAGCGCGCCGACCTCCTCGCCGCGGCCGATCGCGGCATCGATGGCGTCCGCCTGCGCCAGCACGTCCGCAGGTCTGTGGTCGACCACGGCATTGAGCCTGGGATTGACTGCGTTCAGCCGCGCCAGGGCGGCGGTCGCCGCCTCCCTCGCCGAAACCTTCTTCGATTTGATCAGGCCGGCCAGATCCGCGGCCGACAGGCGCCAAAGTTCTTCCATTGCCGACTCCGTTGCGACGGGCGTGTTTTAGCGTCACCGAGCTGACGTGGCCAGCGCAAGGATGAGGGGGGTCTCCGCGAAAACGGTGACGCCGTCATTCCGGGGCGCGCGGAGCGCGAGCCCGGAATCCATCGGGCCGCAGTTGCGGGCGGAGAAATAGATTCCGGGCTCGATGCTATCGCATCGCCCCGGAATGACGATCGCGGACGTAATCTCGGACCCCACTCACCCGAACAGCGCGTTTTAGCGGTAGTGGGCGATGTAGTAGGCCAGTTCGGCGATCTGCTCTTTCGTCACAGGCTGCATCACGTCGGCCATGGTGCCGTCATAGCCGTGGCGGGTGTTGTCCTTGTATTCGCTGAGCGTCTTATTGAGATAGTCTTCACGCTGGTTGGCGATGCGCGGGACGTTGTCGTTGCCGGAAAAATCCGGCCTGTGGCAGTTGTTGCAGAGATATTGATGCGCGAGCGCCTGGCCGCGCGCCACGCGGGCGGAATCGCCGGCCTCGGCGGGCGATGCCGGCTTCGGCAGGGTGGCGATAAAGTCGGAAAAGGTGCGGAGGTCGTCGTCGGACAGATCCTTCGCCATCTCGTTCATGGTGTCGAACGCGCGCAGCTTCTCGCGGAACATGAAGAGCTGGATCAGCACGTAAGCCGCTTGCTGCGCGCCGAGCGAAGGCGTGTTCTCGGTCTCGGACGTGCCCCGCTCGCCGTGGCAGGCAAGACAGGGCGCGGCGCGCTCCTGAATGGTCTCAGCGCTGGCGGCGAAGGTGATGGATGCGAGGGCGAGCGCGGCGACTATTTTTTTGTACATCGATCTTTCCTGGCGCTCGTCATTGCGAGGAGCGAAGCGACGAAGCAATCCACTTCGCCACTTGCGGAGGCATGGATTGCTTCCGCCTTCGCTCTTTGAGCTACGGCGGACAAGTCGCTTCGCTTGCAACGACGGAGAGTACGACCTACTGCCCCGCGACCTTCTGCTTGCCGTAGCTGATGCGGTAGACGGCGCCGTTCCAGTCGTCGGAGACGAGCAGCGAACCGTCCTTCAACTGCATCACGTCGACGGGACGGCCGACATATTTGTTATCCTCGAGGAAGCCGGTGAGGAACGGCTCGACCGACTTCACCTTGCCGTCCTTGTCGAGCTTGACCACGACGACGTCGCCGCCCTCCTTCTTCGACTTGTTCCAGGAGCCGTGACGCGCGACGAAGATCGCGTTCTTGTAGGTCTTCGGGAACATGTTGCCGGTGTAGAAGCGCATGCCGAGCGCCGCGGTGTGCGGGCCCATCAGGCCGACCGGCGGGGTATAGTCGCTGCAGGATTTGCCCCAGCCGAGCTCCTGGTCGATGATGTTGCCCTGGTAGCAGAACGGCGCGCCGAAATCCTCGCCGGCCTTGGTCACGCGGTTGAGCTCATCCTCCGGCACCGTCTCGGACAGCCAGTCGCGGCCGTTGTCGGTGAAGTAGAGGTGCTTGGTCTCCGGATTCCAGTCGAAGCCGACCGTGTTGCGCACGCCGACCGCATAGACTTCCGCACCCGAGCCATCGAGATTGATGCGCCGGATCTGGCCATGCGCATCGTCGTGCAGCACGTTGTTGCCGGGCTGGCCGACCGGAACATAGAGCTTGTTGTCGGGCCCGATGGCGATGAACTTCCAGCCATGGGCCTCGTCCTTCGGCAGATTGTCATAGATCACCGTCGGCTTCGGCGGACTGTCGATGACATCGTCGATCTTCTCGATCTTGGAGACCTTCGAGAGCTCCGCGATGTAGAGCGTGCCGTCCTTGAAGGCGACGCCGTTCGGGCGATAGAGGCCAGAGGCGATCACCTTCACCTGGCGTTTGCCGTCCTTGTTGACGATGGCATAGACCTTGTCGACCAGGCGGCTGCCGACGAACACCGTACCCTTGTCGCTCTGCGCCAACGACCGTGCATTTGCCATGCCGGCGGCATAGACCTCGACGTTGAAGCCGGCCGGCACCTTGAGCTTGGCGAGCGGCAATTTGTCGGGCGCGGCCGCCAGCGGCGGCGGCGCGACCGGGGCAAGCTTGGCGGCCGCCTCGTTCTCCGGACGGCCGATCAGGGGCGAGCCCGGCGGCAGCGGCTGCGCTGCGGCAGGCGCCGCACCGGCGGCGGGCGGACTGGCGGGCTGCTGGGCATGGGCGGCAAGCGTGAATGCGCCGAAGAAAGCGCCGGCCAAGAAAAAGCCGCGAACAAGGCTGCGCGGCGTGGTCAGATTGTTCATCGCTGTGGTTCTCCCCAGATGCGAAAGCCTGTTGGTCCTCGCATGTGCAGCATCCTGCGCATGCCGGCGTGGCTTCCTGAGTGGCAGTTTCCGACATTCGTCCACGGATGCAATCCGGAACATGGTCGGAATCGAGGCGGGGGAGCGATCTAGCGCAGAACGACCGCGCAGACCTTCAATGTTTCGTGACCGAGCCCGTATCCGGCGGACCGATGATCGCCTCCGAGAATGGAAATTCGAGCACGATATCGCCCTCGTCGTCGGTCACTTCGATGACGGCATTCAACAGTGTGGCGTCGGCGCCTTCGGTCCGCAGCAGTTCCCGAATCATGGCGCGCGCCATCTCCCAGGCGCGATCGGGATCCCGCAGGATTTCGCCCTCGGGGTCGGAGATCAGCTCATCGCCGATACGGGTGTTGAAGAAATAGCGCGGCATCGGCGGCAGACACTCCGGTTGAGACCCCCTGCGATGGGACCTCCGTGAAACTCAGAATCGCCATTGATCGCAATGCGAACAACAACGAAACGTATGATTTGACTTGCGGCTCTCGCACAACTGCGTGAATTCCTAGAACATGATCCGGAAAAGTGGAAACCGGTCTTCCCTCGCGACAAACGCGAAGCGTTTGCGCGGAGATTATGATCAAACAAAAAAGAGATGAGATCATGATCTGATTCCGTCTAATCTGGTCATGATCCAGTGCGATGCAGCATGACTGATGCAGCGCAGCACGTCAAAATTTAACTGGCGAACTTTTTCGCCCGCATTACTTTATCGCCCGGGACGAAATACGCCCGGATCATAAACAGGAGAACCTGATGGCCTGGAAAGCACCAAAGATCGTCGAAGTGTCCGTCGGCATGGAAATCAACATGTATATGTGCGCAACCCGCAAGTAAGCGGGCGCGACGACCTTAGCCTTAATACGTTGCTGGACTTGCGGGCGTCCGACCTTCCCAAAGGGAATGTGTGTTGACGCCCGGGTCTGCTTTGTTGTGTCCCTGGCTCGTTTGTTCCTACGTGTCAGGTTTTCGCCAGGAGACGGATCATGCTTCGCGTCGTCGTCCTGGGCGCGGCGGCCGGCGGTGGTGTTCCGCAGTGGAACTGCGGCTGCCCGGTTTGCACCACGGCAAGAAGCGAGGCGGCGGACCTGCAGAGCAGCCAGGCTTCGATCGCGGTCAGCGCCGACGGCGCGCACTGGTTCCTGATCAACGCCTCGCCCGACCTGCGCCAGCAAGTGACCGCAACGCCGCAATTGCACCCCAAGCGCGGCGAGCTTCGCCATAGTCCGATCGCCGGCGTCATCCTCACCAATGGCGAGATCGACGCCATTGCCGGACTATTGTCGATGCGCGAGGGCTCGCCCTTTACCATCTACGCGCACCAGCGGGTGCTGGCGATCCTGAAGTCCAACAGCGTGTTCGACGTGCTGAGCGAGAAGAACGTGAAGCGCCGGCCGATCACGGTGGACCACGCATTCGAGCCGACCTTGCCCGACGGCTCGGCTTCCGGGCTCGAAGTGCTGCCGTTCGAGGTTCCCGGCAAGGGCGCGTGGTATCTCGAGGGCAAGGCACATCCGGCCGGCAATGACGGCGCAGGCGACACGCTGGGCCTGCGCATTGCGGAAAAGGCCAGCGGCAAATATTTCTACTTTCTCGCCGCCTGCGCGCGCGTGACCGATGATCTGAAATCTCGGCTTGCAGGAGCGCCGCTGGTGTTCTTCGATGGCACGGTGTGGCGCGACGACGAATTGATCGCGGCGGGACTCGGCAACAAGACCGGTCAGGGGATGGGACATATTTCGATGTCAGGCAGTCACGGCGCGATCGAGAGCCTCGCAGGGCTTGCCATCGGCCGAAAACTGTTCCTGCATATCAACAACTCCAACCCGGCCCTGTTGAAGGACTCTCCCGAGCGGAAGATGGCCGAGCGGGCCGGCTGGCAGATCCCCGCCGATGGAACGGAGATAGAGCTTTGAATGCACCTTTACCCCAAGGACCTTCACTCCAAGCGACGACCGCCTATTCGATCGGCAAGGGCGTGTCGCTCGATAGCGCCGCGGAGCTGGAAGCCGTGCTGCGCCATATCGGCGCGACGCGCTATCACAACCTGCATCCATTCCATAAACTGTTGCACGGCGGCAAATTGAACAAGGGCCAGGTGCAGGCCTGGGCGCTGAACCGCTACTATTACCAGAGCACGATCCCGATCAAGGACGCGGTCGTGATCTCGCGCTTCCGCGACCGCATGACCCGCATCGAGTGGCGCCATCGCATCGAGGATCATGACGGTGATGTCGACAGCGAAGGCGGGATCGAGCGCTGGCTGAAGCTGACCGAAGGCCTCGGCCTCGACAGTGCCTATGTCGAATCGACCGAAGGCATCCTGCCGGCGACGCGCTTTGCGGTGGAAGCCTATGTGCATTTCTGCCGCGACCGCACGCCGCTGGAGGCGATCGCCTCCTCGCTGACGGAGTTGTTCGCGCCGAACCTGCACGAAGAGCGCATCTCGGGGATGCTGCAGCACTACAACTTCGTCAATCCTGATATCATGAGCTACTTCAAACGCCGCCTGCAGCAGGCGCCGCGCGATGCCGGCTTTGCGCTCGACTATGTCAAGAAGCACGCCACGACACAGGCGGAGCGCGAGGCGGTCTGCAATGCGCTGATCTTCAAGACCAACGTGCTGTGGGTGCAGCTCGATGCGCTCTATCATGCCTATGTCGACGGCCACATCCCGCCCGGCGCTTTCGTGCCGACGGCGAGCTAGAGGAATTCTTCGATGGCGGGCCGCAACATCAACGTCAGCGAGACAAGCCGGCCGAAATTGCCGCGGCATGCCAAGCTGAAGTTCGACGAGACACGACAGGTCTGGGTGATCCTGGCGCCGGAACGCGTGCTGGCGCCGGATGAGATCGCGGTCGAAGTGCTGCAGCTCTGCGACGGCGAGCGCAGCGTCGCCGACATGGTCGATCAGCTCGCGGCGAAATACGCCGCACCGCGCGAGGCGATCGCGACCGACGTGATCGCGATGCTGCAGGATCTGGCGGACAAGGGTTTTCTGAGCGAAGCACGGGAGAAGACGCCATGAGCGACATTCTCACCGACGGCAAGACAACGGCCGCGCCGAATGACGGGCTGGCGGTCCTGGAGCAGCACCGCTCGACGGCGACGAGCTATGGCATTCCGCTGGCGGTGCTCGCAGAGCTGACGCACCGCTGCCCGCTGCAATGCCCCTATTGCTCCAACCCGGTCGAGCTCGACCGTGCCGGCAGCGAGCTCACCACGGAGGAATGGAAGAAGGTGATGACCGAGCTCGTCGAGCTCGGCGTGCTGCAGATCCATTTCTCCGGCGGCGAGCCGACCGCGCGCAAGGATCTCGTCGAGCTGGTGCAGCATGCTAATGACGTCGGGCTCTACACTAACCTGATTACGTCGGCGGTGCTGCTGACGAAAGAAAAGCTGGCGGCGCTCGCCGATGCCGGCCTCTGCCACGTGCAGATCAGCTTCCAGGGCAACGAGCCTGTTGTCGCCGACCGCGTTGCGGGCCTGAAAAATTCGCACGAGAAGAAGATCCAGGCCGCCAATTGGACGCGCGAGCTCGACCTGCCGCTCACCGTCAATGCGGTGATGCACCGCCAGAACCTGCACCAGCTTTCCGATATCATCCAGATGGCGGTCGATCTCGACGCCGACCGACTCGAGGTCGCCAACGTGCAGTATTACGGCTGGGCGCTGAAGAACCGCGCCGCCTTGATGCCGACGATCGCGCAAATCGAGGAGACCAGCCGCATCGTCGAGGAGGCGCAGGCGCGGCTGAAGGGCGTGCTCGCAATCGACTATGTGGTGCCGGACTATTACGCGCTGCGACCGAAGAAGTGCATGGGCGGCTGGGGCCGGCAGTTCTTCAACATCTCGCCGGCCGGCAAGGTGCTGCCGTGCCATGCCGCCGAAAGCATCACCGGGCTCCAGTTCGAATCCGTGCGCTCGAACCATTCGATCGCCTGGATCTGGCAGAACTCGGAAGCCTTCAACCGCTATCGCGGCACCGGTTGGATGCCCGAGCCGTGCAAATCCTGCGAATTCCGCGAGATCGACTACGGCGGCTGCCGCTGCCAGGCCTTTGCGCTGACCGGCGATGCCGGCAACACCGATCCGGCCTGCACGCTGTCGCCGATGCACGAGAAGATCTTCAAGCTCGCGGAGACCGAGGCGGCCGGTGGCAACAACCGCTTCCTCTATCGCAATTTCGCCGGCGGCACGCTGGAGACGGAAGGCGACCATGGCGCCTGACGCCGAGGCGGGCAAAGCATCGCGCCGCACGGATCCCTTCGCGCCACTGACCTCCGAATTCTTAGGCGTCGGCGACGACCACGAGATCTATGTCGAGAGCGTCGGCCGCGAGGGCGGCGTGCCTGCGGTCTATCTGCATGGCGGCCCCGGCAGCGGCTGCCAGCCGGATCACCGTCGCCTGTTCGATCCCGAGCGTTTTCACGCGGTGCTGTTCGACCAGCGCGGCGCCGGACGCAGCCGCCCCAAAGGAAAGCGCGAGGCCAACACGCTGCCGCTTTTGATCGCGGACATGGAGGCGATCCGGCAGAAATTCGGTTTCGAGCGCTGGCTGGTGGTCGGCGGCTCCTGGGGCGCGACGCTCGCGCTGGCCTATGCGCAGGCGCATCCCGATCGCGTCACCGGCTTGGTGCTGCGCGCGACATTCCTTGGCACGCGCACTGAGCTGGAAGGCGCCTTCCTCGACACGCTGCCGCGCTTCTATCCCGCGCTGGCAGCGGACTTCCTGAGCGTTCTGCCGGCCGAAGAACGCGAGCAACCACTCGAGGCCTATTGGCGCCGCATCCTCGATGCCGACGCGGCGGTGCACGGCCCGGCCGCGCGCGCCTGGCATGACACCGAGCACATCCTCTCCGTCCACGCGCCCAGCCGGACACGGCTCGATCTCGCCTCGCTGAACTCGTCGCGCGCCTTGCCCGCGACGCCGATCATGGAGGCGCATTACTTCGCCAATGACTGCTTCATGGCACCCGACCAGTTGATGAACGAAGCTGGCAAGCTTGCAGGAATTCCCGGCATCCTGGTGCAGGGCCGCTATGATCTGCTGTGTCCGCCGGCCACCTCGTTCGCGCTGGCCGCGCGCTGGCGAGAGGCCGAAGTCCGCATCGTCGAAGGCGCCGGGCACATCCTGTACGACCCCGGCGTCCGCGATGCCGTGATGAGGGCAATCTCCGACCTCGCCTCGCGCAAGCGGGATTGATATCGCCGAGGCCCGCGCTTCACATCGGTCAATGCTGAGGGCACCTGCCAGGCGGGCAGGCAGCTCCGCCGCGCCCCGCCGGAGCAGCGGGCCGCGCCGCTGGCGCCGCGCGCTGCACCTGATGCATCTGCGGCGGCGGTGATGCGACCCGCGGCGGTGGCGGCGCGGCTGCCCGCGGCGGTGGCGCCGCAACGCGCGGAGCAGGAGCTGGCGGCGGTGCGACCGCCGCACGCGCGGGCGGCGGTGTCCGCGCCGCAGCCGGCGGCGGTGACGGGCGATGCGCGGCAGCCGGCGGAGCGACGGAAGGCGTCGGCCTTGCCAATGCGGTTGCCGCAGGCGCGTGGCGCGACGGCGGCGCGCCAGCGGCCCTCGGAACATCCGCTGGCCGTGCGGCCGATGGGCGCTGTGCGGGCGCTGCCCGGTTGAGTTTCGTGTCGGTCGGCGCAGCGGCCGCGCTCGGCGAAGCTCCCGGCCTGGTCGCGTTCGGCTGCGCGGCCGTGGCAGGTGCCGTCGCGGTCTGCGGCGAAGGCCGCCCCTTGGTCCCAGCCGGCGCATTGGCGCCAGCCGCGTTGGGAGCTGTGCCGGGCGGCGACGTCAGTCTCGACGCCTTGGTGCCCGCATCAGGTTGCGCGGCGGTCGCGGGCGGCGGCGCCTGCGGCAATGGCTGCCTTCCGGCGCCTGGCAATGCATTCGCGCCGGGAGTGTTGGGTGCCGCGCCCGGCGTGGCTTGTGTCGGCGCACGCGGCGCAAACTTGGTGCCCAGCGCCGACTGACCGGCGCCCTGCGGCGATGGCTGGACTAGATTGGCCCGCTGCGCCGCGGCCGGCGGCAGCGATGGCGCAATCGCCGGTCGAGCTGCGCCACCACTGAACTTCGTTCCGAGCGCGCCGAGCTGCGCCGGAGTTGGGTTCGGATTGTTGATGACGTTGTTGATGATCGTCGTGTTGTGGATGTTGGCGAACACGATGTTGTTCGGCGGCGGCGCAACATAGATCGGCGGCCGGACAAAGACCGGGATCGGCACGAACAGCGGAACAGGCAGCACGAACACATCCACCGGAGGCGGCGGTGGCGCCAGCACCACGAAATCCGGCGGCGGTGGCGGCAGGAAGAACACCGGCGGCGGCGGTGGCGGCGCAAAGGCGTACACCGGATCATCGAAGTAGAGCACCGGCCGGTCGTCCACATACGTCAGCTCGTCGGGCGGCGGCGGCCCAACGTCGTAGTCGATCGGCGCAAAGGACGGCGGCGGCTCCAACGCCGCCGAAAGGATTGTAAGACGCCGCCGCGCATCGGCCGCATGAGGGCCGCGCGGATAGCGATGGAGATAGGACCAATAGGCATCAGGCGAATCGCTGCGATAGCTCCGACCCCAGGTGATCGCCTCGCGCCGCGCGGCAACGATCGCCCTCACCCGCTTGGCGAGCGGATCATTCGGAAACGCCTGCAGGAAGTCTTCGTAGCCCTGCAGCGTGTCGCGCTCCAGCGCGGCCGCAAAGGCGTCCTTGGCGTCGAAGTCGCGGATCGGCTTGTCGCGGGCGCTGGCATCGACCTGGGTCGGCGGCGCGTCCTGCTGCCGTTCGAAGAACATGAAGGGCGTGTCGATCTTCTGCGCGTTCCACGGAATCTGAGCGCCCTTGGTCATCTCGCTGACGCGCAGGCGGACGCGGTCGAACAGTTCAGGCAGCGGCAGGCCGCCAGCGCGGATCATCTCCGCGAGCGCCTGCGCGTAGGCGCCGTAAGGCGGCTGTCCCTCGGGCGCGATCGTGCCGGGTGCGGCATTGAACGCCACCAGCATCTTCGCGTCGGGCTCGACCAGCGCGAGGCCGCCGGCGAGCGGCTGCCCCTCCTTGGCGAAGGAATTCGCACGCGCGCCATCGAGCACGATGATGTTGGCCTTCACCGGCAGCGCCGAGAGCTGGCGCATGTAGTCCGACAGCCGCAGGCCTTCGACCGGCACGTCGATGTCGCGGGCGATCTTCGCATCGACCGGAATGAAATAGTTCTCACCCGTAAGCTGCACGCCATAGCCGGCGAGATAGACAAAGGCGACCGTGTTCGGTCCCGCCTCCTGCACCTTCTGCACGAACTCACGGAACGACTTCCGCAGCGTCTCGCCGTCGAGGTCGCGCGCACCGACGACGTCAAAGCCCGCGGCCTGCAGCGTCTGCGCCACGAGACCCGCATCGTTGGCCGCCGTCGGCAGCGCGCCGGACGCGTAGGCGCCATTGCCGATCACCAGCGCGAGCCGCTTCTCCTGCTCTTGCGCCTGTGCGGGCAGCGCAATCGATGACACCAGGCCGATGAATAATGCGAGCAGAATGCGCGTCATGATCGTATCCCCTATCGGATGCCAATCGATTGGATTCCTCGACGGGTGAACCACCGCTGAACAGGAATTACGCCAATTATGGCAATCCTTGGCCTCCCCTGTACGTTCCACTGGCTTTTCGTCGCGGCCCTTTCGGCGCGATCAGCGAATGGAACCGTGGCTAGGGTCGCCTGCACTTGAAGCTGTCAGCGCTCAGCATGATTCCGCTGCTCAGGTTAGGATTCGGAGCCGGCGCATTTTCATGCGGACAAAGACCGCGTTGATCTAACTCAAGCGTTCTTGCGCGTGATCAGGATTGTCTCTCGTTTCAAGCTCGGAGTCCGACCTCAGCTCGTTCAAAACACGGGGACCAGGTCTTATGCGCGACCTTCGCAGTGCAATTGCATCCAGCCTGATGGCATTCGCCGCGTGGACGGTAACGACCAGTCCGTCACTGGCGGACACCGGTAGTGTGCATGTCCTCTTCTCCAAGGCCGGAATCATCGCCGCCGTCGGCAATGGTACAGGCGTGCTGACATTCCACGGCAAAAAATATCCCTTCGACGTTTCGGGCGCGAGTTTTGGCGCGACGCTTGCGCTGTCAATTGATGAGTTCGTCGGGCAGGCCCAGAACCTGCACAATCCCGCCGATCTGGCAGGCACCTACACTGCGGTCGGAGCCGGAGGTGCTCTCGTGGCCGGAGCCGGCGCTGTGCGCCTGCAGAATGCGAATGGCGTCGTCCTGGTGCTTAGCGGACCGAGGTTGGGCGTGGAGCTCTCGGCCAGCCTGGCCCGCATCACCATTACGATGAAGTGACCGGGACCTACCGTCTGTGAAGCGTCTTCCGCTGGTCGCGTTCAGTGGGCGGTAAACCCGCCATCCACCACGAGCGCATGCCCGATCACGAAACTTGCGCCGGGGCTGCACAGCCAGAGAACGGCAGACGCGATCTCATCGGGGCGACCAAGCCGACCGATCGGTTGATCCCGCAGGATTTCCTTCATCGCTTCCGGCTCTTTGGAGAGCATCTCGGAAACCATGGGTGTGTCGATGGTGCCTGGGCACACCGCGTTGATGCGAATGCCGCGCGCTGCATATTCGAGCGCAGCGCTCCTGGTCAGCCCAATCACTCCATGTTTGGTGGCGTGGTAAGCCGCACGCCCTGGCAGACCTATCAGGCCGCCAATGGACGAGCAATTGACGATGGCGCCGCTGCCCTGCTCTCGCATGTGGTTGAGCTCATGCTTCATACAGGTCCAGACGCCGCGTAAATTGATGGCATTGACCCGATCGAATTCTTCGCCCGAGACGTCGGCAGTCTCGATCGCAGGCGACTGCACGCCGGCATTGTTGAACGCAGCATCCACCCGCCCGAATTCCGATACGGTCCGTTCGACCGCTGCGGCGACGTCACCTTCATCTGCAACGTTGCATTGAATCCCGATCGCCTTATGGCCGGCCGCCGCCAACGCATCGGCGGCTCGGCGGACGGCATCTTCCCGGACATCGACGAGCGCGACAGCCGCGCCGGCGTCCGCGAAAGCTCTGGCGGTGGCCAAACCCATGCCGGATGCAGCGCCCGTGACCAGCGCGACCTGGTTCTTGAAAGGCAGATACATTGAATTCGCTCCTATTAGTGCTTGTGTAGAGGACGGGCGACCCGTTCAGGCCGATTGAGATGCGGGTCCTTGGATCATTCATTCTGCAGCTTGTAACGCAGCCAGATAACGCCGCCCTCGAGCACCTGATGGCTCTCGAGAGTCATCGATCGGACGGGCGCCGATCGTCCCTGCTCCTTCTCTAGCGAGTCGAACACGGCCGGCGCGCCCTTCGCGCCGTCTACCGTCGGAAACAGGATCAGGCTCACCTCGTCGACGAGCCCTCCTCGCAGGAAGGCACCGTTGGTGATGCCGCCGCCTTCCAGCAACAGACGTTTCACGCCGAGTTCGCGGTTCAGGACGTCCAACGTCAGCGGCAGATCGAGTTGTTGCTTTCCGCCGAAGACGTAGGAGATCCCCTCGCTGCGAAGTCCCGCCAAATGTGCATCCGAGACCTCCTCCGTCAGCACGACGACGATGGGATCATTGCCGATGTCCGAGCGGCCCCACACGATCTTCCCATGCGCGTCCAGCACGATGCCGTAGGCCTTTGCGTCGCGATGCGCGAGCCAGGGCTCGCGCGGGAAGACATCCTTTGTGGACGAGGGATACTTGCTGCCCTTGGCATATTCCTGACCGGTTGTGCGTCCGACCAGCCAGGCGTCGCCTCCGAGCTCTTCGTGCAATCGGTCGAACAGCCCTGGCGACACGCTGGCCTCAGGACTCCAGCGGCTGAGAAGTGTACGGCCATCAATACTCGCCGCCATGTGGCAGATGACGTAGGGCTTCATTCGATCTCTCCATCCAATCGCGGCTCGATCACTTGCGGTACTGCTCGTCGCTGACCTTCTCCATCCAGTCGACGTTCTTGCCCTCGAGCGATTCCTGGATGGCGATGTGGGTCATTGCAGTGGTCGGCGTCGCTCCGTGCCAGTGCCTGAGGCCTGGCGGGAACCACACCACGTCGCCTGGCCGCACCTCCTCGATCGGTCCGCCGGCGCGCTGCACCCACCCCAATCCCGATGTGATGATCAATGTCTGGCCGAGCGGATGCGTATGCCAGGCGGTCCGGGCACCGGGCTCAAAGGTGACCTGCCCGGCGCCGACCCGCGCCGGATCAGGCGCCTGAAACAACGGCTCGACGCGGACCGAACCGGTGAACCATTCCGGCGAGCCCTTGGCGGCGGGCCGCGAGCCATTTCGCTTGATCTCGATATCCATGTCTCCACTCCTTCGCTCGGTGGTCGACTTTTGCGCTGCGGCCCTGCCGATCACGGTCAGGGCGAACCCGGCCGCGCTGCCAGCGATCAATCGTCGACGCGAGTACGTCCGGATCATGCTAGCGGGGCCGCTTCTCGATCACCTCCTTGACCACCGGCGCCGCGGAAAACGCGTTGGGCCAGCCGGCATAGAAGGCGAGATGGCCGAGCACCTCTCCGGCCTCTTCCCGCGTCAATCCGTTATCCATCGCCCGGTTCAGGTGATAGGTGATTTGAGCGACCTGTCCGGTCGCGACGAGTGCGCTTACGGTGACGAGGCTGCGGTCCCGAGGGGCAAGGCCGGGTCTCAGCCAGAGATCGCGGAACAGCACGTCGGTCGTGTACTGAACAAGACTGGGCGTGATCTCGCCGAACTGCTGCCGGACGCGCGTCGCCCGCTGCGCCTCCGCAGCCTCGTCGAGGGGGAGCTGCGGTCCGGACGCTGGCGGGAGCTGATCGGCTCCGATGTTGCGGCTCCTGAAAACCTCGCGCGCGGCCGGAATCGCGTTCATTGCATTCGCCCAGCCGGTGTAGAACGCCAGATGCGTGATGATTTCCGACAGCTCCGACGGCTTCACGCCATTGTCGATGGCGAGATCGAGATAGTATGGCAGCTCGACCGTCTGGGCGCGGGCGATCAGGGCTGCGACGGTCACGATGCTGCGATCCCGCGCCGAGAGGCCGGGCCTCTTCCAGAGATCGCCAAGCACAACGCCTTGCGCGTAATTTTCGAGGGCGGGCGCGACCGCCCGAATATCTTGGGGCGTGGGCATCGTTCTTGCTCCATTGGTTGCGGACGTCTGGGCCGAAGCCTGCGCCATCAGACAGAGTGAGACGGCGGCGGCTGCGAGCACTCTCATGGAGAACTCTCCTCGGTAGCAGATGGCTGGGTCAGCGATCGCGGGCGAACGTAGCGCGTTGGGCATCCGAGGATTAGATGATAAAATCCGATCAGATTTATCGGAGTGGCCTATAAATGGACCGCGAGAACGCGAGCGATCTACTTGCCTTTCTGGCAGTGGCGCGGGAGCGAAGTTTCACCCGGGCGGCGGCAAAGCTCGGAATCTCGCAACCGACCCTCAGCGAGATCGTCCGCGGCCTGGAAGAGCGGTTGGGTGTCAGGTTGCTGAACCGCACGACCCGGAGCGTCACACCAACTCAGGCCGGCGAACGGCTGTTCCTGAAGATCGGGCCCAAGTTCGACGAGATGGATGTCGAGCTGGCGGCCTTGGGCGAACTGCGCGAGAAGCAGGCAGGCACGATCCGGATCACCGCCACGGAACATGCCGCGGACGCGATCCTGATGCCTGCCCTGGCGAACATCCTGCCGCACTACCCGGATATCAAGGTCGAGGTGCTGATCGACTACGGTCTCACCAACATCGTCGCGGCCCAGTACGACGCCGGGATTCGGCCGGGCGAATTGGTGGCAAAGGACATGATCGCTGTCCGGGTGGGGCCGGACCTGCGCATGGCGGTCGTGGGCGCGCCCTCCTACTTCTCCAACCGGAAGCGGCCGCGGACGCCGCAGGATCTGACCCATCACAACTGCATCAACCTTCGCCTGCCCACGCATGGCGGGAGCCTCTATGCCTGGGAATTCGAGAAGAACGGGCGTGAAGTGAATGTGCGCGTCGAGGGCCAGCTTGTCTTCAATGGCGCCGGCGCGCTGCTTAGCGCCGCCTTGAAAGGCTTCGGGCTCGCCTACCTGACCGAGGGGCATGTGCAGCCGTATTTGTCGAGCGGCCAGCTTGTGCGCGTCCTGTCGGACTGGTGCCCGCCGTTCTCCGGCTATCACCTCTATTATCCGAGCCGCAGGCAGCCATCACCGGCGTTCTCGCTGCTGGTCGATGCGCTTCGGTACCGCCGCAAATGATCGCTGCTGGAGTTTTGTCGAGGCGCGCCAAAGCCGCAGCGTTTCAGCCACGGCCTTGGACTGGATCACGTGCACGCTCAGCAGCACCTTCTGACATGTCCACCTTCACACCTTCAGCGTTCACGAGACGAGAGGATGTCGTTCAAGGAAGTCCTTGATGGCTGCGTTCACGGGTCCCGGGTTCGTCATGTTGACGGAGTGACCGCCCGCAATCAGGATCAGTTCCGCATTGGGGATTGCTGCCTTCATGGCTTGCGCCCTCGAAAGTGGAATGGCGGCATCAGCATCGCCATGGATGACCAGTGCGGGGACGCGGATCGAGGAGATCTTGTCGCTGATGTCGTCTCGGCGAGCGAGCGTGTCGAGACAGCTCAAGAGATTTGGCGCGGTCATGGCACGCCACTTTTCCCTCCATGCGGAGGCGCCAGGCCAGTTGGGACCGAAAATGATGTGCTCGACCGTGGTGGCGATTTCGTCCGGCAGCTTGCCCGCGATCCATGCACCGAGCAGCGCGCGATAGCTCGCGAGTGTTTTCGGATCATCTACGCCCGCCTGCGTTGCGATCAAGACCAAGGCACGGACGCGTTCGGGATTCATCAAGGCGCATCTCATACCAAGGAAGGAGCCCTGAGACACGCCGACGAGAATCGCGCTGTCGATGCCGAGAAACGAAAGGAGCGCGGAGAGATCGTTTGCAGAATCGTAGTACGAAAAGGCGGGCAACGTTTCCGTGGCAGTCTTCCCATGCCCACGCTCGTCCCACACGATGCAGCGGTATCTGTCCCGGAACGCCATCACCTGCGGCGAGAACATGGTGCCGTCAAGCAACAGTCCGTGCGAGAAGACAATCGCCGGGCCAGCGCCGCCCGTATCCTCGTAATAGAGCCGCTGACCGTTAACGTCCGCGTAGGGCACTTCTTGCTCCTGCTTACCATCTCCGTCATTGAAGCATGCGACATCGGCCCGACAAAGGCGACGGAATTTGAGCTACGGCGGTAACAGAGCGGCTCGCCAGCGGCGCGCCGGACGATTCCTCACAATGAGTTCAGCCGAGCGCGCAACTGGACGTCGGTCTCGGAAGCGAGTTCGAGCAAGCCGCGATAGGGATCGCCGTCTATCCCAAGAACGGCTGCGAAGGCGGGCTCGGTCTTGATCCCGAGCGACCTTTGCTGAAGGACGGCCTTGCGGAGGCGTCCGTCGTCGAGCGCCAGCAATCTTCTTTCGATCTCGAAATGCAACCAGCCGTCCTGCTGATCCACCGGCCGAGTGTCGCCGAACACCTCGAAGGGCCACCCGCTCCATTCGAAGCGAGCGACCACCGGTCGTCCCGCGGAGGTCCACTGATAAAGACGGAAGCCATCGCAGGATTGGTATTGTTTCCAGATCGCCTCGGCAAAGACCGCCGGGCCAAATGCGTGACAGACGATGTCGATATCGCTGCCCGGCACGGAAATCGCCAAGGGAAGAGTGCCGACGACATGGGGATCGAACGCACGGAGCGTATCCAACACACCTGAGCTACTGATCGCGGCTTCGTATTCCATCGTTGCTCGCCGAGGCACGAACCGCCGCCACGCCGGCTCTCAGCCTTTCAGCATTCGCAGTACCACATTTCATGCGATCCTCCATCATCGCTCCCAAGAGTTGCTGGACTTAGCGGCTCGTGAGATATTTGCGCACCTGTTGGCGAGCCGTCCCAGTCGTCAATCCGGAACTACTCGCCTTCGTCAAACGCTGAGGGAGAGTGTCATGAAGATCATCGTCATCGGCGGCACCGGGCTGATCGGATCGAAGCTGGTCGCAAAGCTCAGCCAACAGGGACACGAGGCCGTGCCGGCCTCTCCGCGGTCGGGCGTGAACGCGGTGACCGGAGAAGGGCTCGCGGCCGCGCTCACCGGCGCGCAAGTCGTGGTGGACGTTTCCAATTCGCCATCCTGGGAACCTGCCGCAGTGCTCGACTTTTTCGAGCGTTCCACCCGCAATCTCGTTGCTGCGGAAACCGCAGCCGGCGTGACGCATCACGTCGCGCTATCGATTGTCGGGACCGACCGCTCGCCGGATATCGCCTATTTTCGTGCCAAGATCGCGCAGGAGACACTGATCAAATCGTCCGGCGTTCCCTACTCCATCGTCCGTGCGACCCAGTTCTTCGAATTCCTGAGCGCCATCGCCGAAACCGGAGCGATCGGGAACAGGATTGTCGTTCCGTCGGCCCTGTTCCAGCCGATCGCGGCCGACGATGTCGTTGACTGCCTGGCAGAGGTCGCGGTCGGGCAGCCGCTGAACGCGACGATCGATATTGCAGGCCCGGAGAAGGCGCCCTTCAATGAATTCGTTGCGCGCCGCCTGAAGGCATCAGGCGACAGCCGGCTCGTTTTCGGCGATCCAACCGCAGAGTATTATGGCGCGCCGATCGACGATGCCTCGCTGACGCCCAGCGGTACAGCCAGGCTTGGACCAACCCGCCTGGAGGCTTGGCTCGCGAGACTCTAACGTCGGTCGAGGCTCGGCTGACCCAGACTCGGAGTTTCCGCACCGACCTCAGTTCGTGATCTTGTCGAATTGAATCAGGCTGAACGAGCCGGCGCTGGAGAGCCCTGCAAAGGTGAAGCCGGCCGCCTCGGCAAGGGTGCGGTACTGGGCTTCGGTGCGCTCCAAGCCACCCGGTTCCCGCAGCATGTTGAGGTCGCTCATGGCGCGCTCGCGATGTTGAGCGGCCGTTGTGGGAAGCTCCGGCATGATCCGCTCGACGATGATCAGCTTGCCGCCCACTGGAAGCGCATCCCGGCACTTGCGCAGTATGATCTGGCTCCGATCGTCCCTCCAATTATGGAGGATGCTCTTCATCAGGATTGTATCGGCGCCGCTCGGGACCGCCTCGAAGAAATCGCCGGCAACGAACCGGCAGCGGTCGGCGATGCCAACCCGATTGAAATGCGCTCGCGCCTCCTTCTCGCAGCGTGCAAGATCGCACGCTATTCCCGTGAGATACGGATTATGCAGCAGCACGCCGGCGATCAGCTCGCCTGAGCCGCCGCCGAGATCCATGACGACGCGCGCGGTCGAGAAATCGTATGCCTGCACGATTTTTGGAACGAGGCTTCGCGTCAGACTGACCATCGCAGCATTGAAACGGGCCACAAGTTCCGGCGAGCTGCCCATCACGGCATAGCGATCATGTCCCTCTCCCCGCATCTCGGTCGCGGTCTTCCCGGAGCGAACGGAATCGACAAGGCCGGACCAGGATCGCACGAGGACTTCGCCTTCGAAGAGAACCCAGTCCTTGAAAGAGGGATTGGCATTGCGATCAAGCTGTCGGCCGAGGTCGGTGATCGTAAACCTGTCCCCGCCTGCCCGGTTGCAGACCCCAATCGTTGTCAGCGCAACGAGCAGCCTGCGCAGCGCGCTTTCGTCGGCGGACACCAACCGGGCAAGCTCGGCCATCGATTTTGCATCGTCTCCGATCGCCTCCGCGAGGTCGAGCTTGGCGGCAGCATAGATCGCCGCCGTTACGCGGTGGGATTGCACGAGATCGAATATCGATTCTGATCCGTTCATGTGTTCCTCCAACAGGATGAGAGCCCGGGACTGCAGTCGATCGGAGTCTTCAATTGGTCGGAGTGAATCCCGTTGCTTGCACGATCGCTTTCCAGCGTTCGGATTCGGATGCGATCAGCCGGGCGAAGTCGCCCATCGCGATCGCGTCGGGCTCTACTGCCAGCTTTACCATGCCGGACCTTACCTCGTCGATGCGGAGGGCAGCCTGGATGGAATCATTGAGGCGCTCGACAATATCCGCCGGCGTCTGCGCGGGAACGAAAAACCCGTACCATGTGAGGTCCTCAAGCGAGGGATAGCCGAGTTCTCGCACCGTCGGCACATCAGGAAGAAACGGACTGTGGCGCGGTCCGGTGGTCGCCAGCGCACGAAGATCTCCGGATCGGACGAGGCCCAGTGAACTTCCGACCGGCATAATGGCCGATGCGATCTCTCCTTTGACCAAATCCTGGATCGCGCCATTGCCTTGATAGGGCACATGAAGAAAATCAAAGCCCGCGGTGCGGCCCAGCATCGCGCCGAGGAAATGCAGCGTGGTGCCGGCACCTGCCGTGCCGTAGGTGGCCTGCTTTGGGTTGGCGCGGCACCAGGCGACGAAATCTGCAAGGGTCCTTACGTCACCCGGCACCTTCGGACCTACCGTGAGCAAGGTCGGAGTCGAGGCGACGGTCGACACCGCCGTGAAATCGCGCGGCTCATATCTGAGCGTCTTGTAAACGTGCGGAAAGAGCATCATGAATCCAAGCGGCGCGAACAGCAGGACGGTTCCGTCGGCGTCAGCCGTCTTCACCGCCTCGACCGCGACACGGCCGGCGGCGCCTGGTCGGGTCTCGACCACGATCGTCTCCGCATAATCCTTCATCTGGCCGGCAACGAGCCTTGCCAGGGCGTCCTGCAACCCCGGCGTAAAGCCCGTCAGTATATGCACGGTTCTTGCCGATGGTTGCGCGATGGCATGCTGCACGAGACCCGCGGCGGAGAACGCGACACCGGCCGCCGACACGGTCAACAAGTCACGACGTGTGATCATCAACTGTCTCCCAACCTGATCTCATTCCGCGCTTACTCTACCTTTGGATGTAGCACGGCGAGGATGGACAGGCTTGGTCTCCGGCTTACTTTTTCCTTATCGTCGGCTTACTCTTGCGCTCGGGCATAAACTTCCATGATTGGCCGCCGTGCGGGGAAGTCGCTTGCGTTATTTTTTTGAAGATTTTTCATTTGATACCGCACGGCGCGAGCTGCGTCGCGGCGCGGATATCATCGCAGTCGCGCCGAAAGTATTCGACTTGCTTGGCTATCTGATCGGCAACCGGGACCGCGTTGTCAGCAAAGACGATCTCATCAAAGCCATCTGGCAAGGCCGCATCGTTTCGGATGTGGCCCTGACCACGCGCCTGAATGCTGCGCGCAGGGCGATTGGCGACTCCGGGGACGAACAGCGCCTCATCAGAACGTTTCCGCGCAAGGGTGTCCGTTTCATCGGCACGGTGCACGAAACGGCTGTGCCAGCGGGCGCAACGGTGTCGGACGGCTCGCCGAAACCGGGCTTTGCCATTCCTGATAAACCTTCGCTGGTCGTCCTGCCGTTCACCAATCTCAGCTCCGATCCCGAGCAGGAATATTTCGTCGACGGCGTGACCGAGAGCCTGACCACGGATCTGTCGCGCATGGTCGGGATCTTCGTGATAGGCCGCAACACCGCTTTCACCTACAAGGGCAAGCATGTCGATCTGAAGCAGATCGGTCGAGAACTCGGCGTTCGCTATGTCCTCGAGGGTTCCGTGCAGCGTAATGGAAGCCGCATGCGTATCAACGTTCAGCTCATTGATGCCGAGACCGGCAATCACCTGTGGGCCGAACGGTTCGACAAGCCGATCGCCGATCTCTTCGACATGCAGGATGAAATCGGCGCGCGTCTTGCCAATCAGCTTGGAACGGAATTGGTCACGGCTGAGGCGCGGCGGGCGGCGCGGGCGCCGCTTCCGGATTCGATGGACCTGTATTTCCAGGGCATGGCGTGTGTGAACCGGGGATCGGACCCGGCCAACCTGTCGCATGCGCGCAGGTTCTTCGAACAGGCCTTATGCCTGGATGCCGGCAACGCTGAGGCAATGGTTGGCATGGCGTTCGTCGATGCCATGCGGGGAACGTCCATGCAGACCGGCGACCGGACCGCACGCCTTCTGGCGGCCGAGACGTCTTTGACCAAGGTCCTGGCGTACGTGCCCAACCACGCGATGGCGCATTGCCTTCTTGGCGTCGTCCAGATTTTTACCAAGCGTGCCGCTCAGGGCATCGCCGAATGTGAGCGGGCCTTGGCGCTGGATCGAAATCTGGCCACAGCTTACGCATGGATTGGGCTTGGCAAATGTTATCTCGGTCGAGCCGAAGAAACTGAAGCCTACGTCATGGAAGCATTTCGGCTTTCGCCACGTGACAACCGAGCGTTCAGTTGGATGAATACAGCGGGTGTCGCGCAGTCCTATCTTGCAGCCGATGAAGCGGCCGCCTACTGGTTTAGGCGCTCCATCGAGACCAACCGGAATGTCGCCGCGTTCGTTCACTTCTACCTTGCCGCGGCCTTGGCACATCTCGAGCGGATCGAGGAAGCACAGGCTTCGGTACAGGCGGGGCTGGCCCTCGATCCCGATTTCACGCTCTCCCACTTCCTCGCCATCGCGCCAATGGACAACCCGACCTGCCTCGCGCAGCGCGCACGGATCGCCGAAGGTATGCGCAAAGCAGGGCTACCGAACGGCTGAATAGCCGGACAGTAATTCCGCAGTTGGAAACTTCTGGAGAACACTAATGCCCTTGGCCGGAAAAGGCATGCTGCTGACGTCGATGGATATCGATCCCGCTGATGAGGCCGATTTCAATCGCTGGTACGACCGCGAGCATCTCGAGGAGCGCGTCGCCATTAATGGTTTCCTGGAGGCGCGTCGCTACGTCGCACATGAGGGAAAACCGAAATATCTCAGCCTCTACTCGACTGAGACCTTCGAGGTGTTGGATAGTCCGGCCTACCGCACCGCACTCGCCAACCAGACCGAATGGTCCAAGGCCAACATCGCGCGCTTCAAGAACATGATCCGCGGCGTCGCGCGCATCACCATCAGCCGGGGCACCGGCCGCGGCGCTGCGCTCGGCATCGTCCGGCTTCGTCCGCCCGGCGAAGGCAAAGACAGACTGCGCGAAGCGCTGCGCGACCAGCTCGATCCCGCCAAGCTCGATGGGATCATCTCCATCCATTTGATCGAAAACGACCCTGCCCTTTCGAAACCGCTGACATCAGATACATCGAATGCCGCCCCGGGCGCCGGAGACTGGTTCGTGCTGATTGACGCGACCGATGTAAGGGCCGTCCCGACCGCCTTGGCGCTGGTGACTGACAACGCCGCCTGCAAGCCGCTGGTGATCTCCAGCGGCACTTACCGGCTGATGTGGGACCTCGCCAAGAGCGACCTGCCCCGCGCGTAATCCGCGGCGGCGGTGTCACGAATTGTTGCACCGCCGCATAAAGCCTTCATGGAGCTGAGCGGCAGGCGCGTGCTGCACCGCGCGAATGCCTGATGTCGCGCAGAATTGGCTTGTGTGCCTGATCTGGAATGGCTCTAATAAGAGCCGTCTATGATGCAATTGGAAAACCAGAAGAACGCCCGTCCGTTGGGCGTTCGCAGGCAAAGATAAGGCCGCGCATCTGACTTTGGGCTCCGACTTGGGTCCCGCGCGGATAAGGTAGGAATGAAACCGACTGATATCTCGGCGCCGGACTACTTTCACAAAGTAGTCGACTGCCAATGGGCCTGCCCCGCACATACACCGGTTCCCGAATATATCCGTTTGATTGCCGAGGGGCGTTACAGCGACGCCTACATGATCAACTGGAAGTCCAACGTGTTCCCCGGGATTCTGGGCCGCACGTGCGACCGTCCATGCGAGCCGGCCTGCCGCCGCGGCCGCGTCGAGGAAAATCCGGTCGCGATCTGCCGCCTGAAGCGCGTGGCAGCCGACTTCAAGGACGATATCAAGCACCGCCTGCCACGGCCCGGGCCGAAGAACGGCAAGCGCATTGCGCTGATCGGCGGCGGCCCCGCTTCGCTCACGGTGGCGCGCGACCTTGCCCCGCTTGGCTATCACTGCACCGTGTTCGACCAGGATCCCAAGGCCGGCGGCATGATGCGGACGCAGATCCCGAAATTCCGCCTGCCGGATTCGGTGATCGACGAGGAAACCGACTACATCCTGGGCCTCGGCATCGAGTTCAAGGGCGCCCACCGCATCGACAGCCTGAAGCAACTGCTGTCCGAGAACTATGACGCGATCTTCGTCGGCTCCGGTGCGCCGCGCGGCCGCGAGCTCGACATTCCCGGCCGCAAGGAGGCAGCCGCCAACATCCACATCGGCATCGAGTGGCTGTCGTCAGTGTCGTTCGGCCATGTCGAGAAAATCGGCCGCCGCGTGATCGTGCTCGGCGGTGGCAACACGGCGATGGATTGCTGCCGCACCGCGCGCCGCCTCGGCGGGGCGGACGTGAAAGTGATCGTCCGCTCCGGCTTCGACGAGATGAAGGCCTCGCCCTGGGAGAAGGAAGACGCGCTCCATGAGGACATCCCGATCCTCAATTACATGGTGCCGGTCGCCTTCATCCACGACAACGGCAAGCTCACCGGCGTCACCTTCCAGAAGGTGAAGGCCGAATACGACGCCAAGGGCCGGCGCAATCTGGTGCCGTCGGGCGATCCCGACGAGACCGTGGCCTGCGACGACGTGTTGGTCGCGGTCGGCCAGGAGAACGCCTTCCCCTGGATCGAGGCCGATTGCGGCATCGAATTCGACAAATGGCACATGCCGAAGGTCGATCCGACGACCTTCGCCTCGACCAATCCAAAAGTGTTCTTCGGCGGCGATGCCGCATTCGGCCCGAAGAACATCATCTGGGCGGTGGCGCATGGCCATGATGCCGCGTTGTCGATCCACAAGATGCTGTCCGGCGAGGACATTAACGAGCGCCCGCTGCCCGAGGTGCACGTTTCCTCGCAGAAGATGGGCATCCATGAGTGGAGCTACGACAACGACATCTCCACCGACAAGCGCTTCAAGGTGCCGCATCGCGACAAGGTGATCGCGCTGAAGGACATCCGCGCCGAGGTCGAGCTCGGCTACGACCTCAAGCTCGCACTCGGCGAGGCCGAGCGCTGCCTGAACTGCGACGTGCAGACCGTGTTCACCGCGCCGCTCTGCATCGAATGCGACGCCTGCGTCGACATCTGCCCGATGGATTGCATCACCTTCACAGAGAACGGCGAGGAGGACGATCTGCGGCAGCGGCTGAAGGCGCCCTCGCCGCATCACGACCAGGCGCTCTATGTCGCCGACGGGCTGAAGACCGGCCGCATCATGGCGAAGGACGAAGACGTCTGCCTGCATTGCGGGCTGTGCGCCGAGCGCTGCCCGACCGGCGCCTGGGACATGCAGAAATACCTCATCGATATGGTTCACGCGGGATCAACATGTCAGTCCAAAGCCCGATCAGCAGCGTAAACGACTTCGTCGTCCGCTTCGCCAACGTCAACGGCTCGGGTTCGGCGAGCGCCAACGAATTGTTCGCGCGTGCGATCCTGCGCCACGGCGTGCCGGTGTCACCGCGCAACATCTTCCCCTCCAACATCCAGGGCCTGCCGACGTGGTATGAAGTGCGGGTGACAGAAGCCGGCCATCTCGGCGCCCGCGGCGGCGTCGACATGATGGTGGCGATGAACCCGCAGACATGGGACAAGGACGTCGCCTCGATCGAGCCCGGCGGCTATCTGTTCTACGATTCAACCAAGCCGATGCCGTCGTCGAAATTCCGCGCCGACATCACCGTGATCGGGGTGCCGCTGACCGCGATCACCAACTCGACCTATACCGATCCGCGCCAGCGCCAACTGTTCAAGAACATCATCTATCTCGGCGCGCTGTCCGCGCTGCTCGAGATGGATCCGAAGCTGATCGAGCAACTGATCGGCGAGCAGTACAAGGGCAAGGAGAAGCTGCTCTCCTCCAACGTCCATGCGCTGCATCTCGGCCGCGACTGGGCGCTGCAAAACCTGAAATGCCCGATCGGGCTCAGGGTCAAGAAGGCCGACAAGGTCGGCGACCGCATCTTTCTGGAAGGCAACAGCGCCGCCGCGCTCGGCGCAGTCTATGGCGGCGCCACGGTCTGCGCGTGGTATCCGATCACGCCGTCATCTTCGCTCGCCGAGGCCTTCACCAACCACTGCAAGAAGCTGCGGCACGATCCGGAGACCGGTCAGGCGAAATATGCGATCGTGCAGGCCGAGGACGAGCTTGCTTCGATCGGCATCGTGATCGGCGCCTCATGGAACGGCGCGCGCGCCTTCACCACGACCTCCGGCCCCGGCATCTCCTTGATGACGGAGTTCATTGGCCTCTCCTACTTCGCCGAGATTCCGGCCGTGATCATGAACGTGCAGCGCGCCGGTCCTTCGACCGGCATGCCGACGCGCACCCAGCAATGCGACATCATCGCCTGCGCCTATGCTTCGCATGGCGACACCAAGCATGTGCTGCTGTTCCCGGAAGATCCGGCGGAGGCGTTCGAGTTTGCCGCGACCGCCTTCGATCTCGCCGAGCGGCTGCAGACCGTGATCTTCGTGATGCTCGATCTCGATATCGGCATGAACCACCGGCTGTGCCGGCCGCTGCGCTGGGACGACGCGCGGCAATATGACCGCGGCAAGGTGATGACCAGGGAGATGCTGGAAGAAGGCCGCGATTTCGGCCGCTATCTCGATGTCGACGGCGACGGCATTCCCTTCCGCACCTATCCCGGCACGCACCCGACCAAGGGCTCGTACTTCACCCGCGGCACCTCGCGCGACCGCTATGCGCGCTATTCGGAGGAAGGCCCGGTTTACGCCGACAACATGCAGCGCCTGGTGCGCAAGTTCGAGACCGCGCAGGACCTGGTGCCGCGGCCTCTGCAGGCCAATGCGGCCAAGCCGACCAAATATGGCGTGATCTATTTCGGCTCGACCGCGCCGGCGATGGACGAGGCGATCGAGATTCTGGACTCGCGCGGCCATCATCTGGACCGGCTGCGCATCCGCGCCTTCCCGTTCCACTCCAGCGTGGCGAGCTTCATCGCCGACCACGATTTCGTTTACGTGGTCGAGCAGAACCGCGACGCGCAGCTCCGGCAATTGATCGTCAACGAGAACGGCATCGATCCCGTGCGGCTGGTGCCGATCCTGCATTATGACGGCACGCCGATCACCGCGCGCTTCATTGCCAACGCGATCGGCGACCACCAGGACCATCTCAAGGTGACCCCTCTGCGCAAGGCCGTGTCATGACCGATGTTTTGATTTCTCCGGCGTCATGCCCGGGCTTGACCCGGGCATCCACGCCTTTCTTTCTCCTGACCAGTACGTGGATGGCCGGGTCAAGCCCGGCCATGACGCGGCGGGGACCGCAGGTGTTGTTATGACCCACATTGCAAAGCCGAAATTCCATCATCCCGGCCTCAAGAAGAACGAGCTCGGCTATACCCACCGCGACTACGAGGGCAAGATCTCGACGCTGTGCGCCGGCTGCGGCCATGACTCGATCACAGCCTCGATCATCGAGGCTTGCTACGAGCTCTCGATCGAGCCGCACCGGGTGGCGAAGATCTCGGGCATCGGCTGCTCCTCGAAGACGCCGGACTATTTCCTCGGCAATTCACACGGCTTTAACTCCGTGCATGGCCGCATGCCGTCGGTGCTGACAGGCGCCAACCTCGCCAACCGCGACCTGATCTATCTCGGCGTCTCCGGCGACGGCGACAGCGCCTCGATCGGCTTCGGCCAGTTCGCGCATTCGATCCGCCGCGGCGTCAACATGACCTATATCGTCGAGAACAACGGCGTCTACGGCCTGACCAAGGGCCAGTTCTCGGCGACCGCCGACCGCGGCTCGAAGTCCAAGAAGGGCGTGGTCAATACCGACAACGCAATCGACCTGGTCGCGATCGCGCTGCAGCTCGGGGCCACCTTCGTGGCGCGCAGCTTCTCCGGCGACAAGACCCAGCTCGTGCCGTTGATCGCGGCCGCGATCCAGCACAAGGGCGCGTCCTTCATCGACGTCATCAGCCCCTGCATCGCCTTCAACAATCACGCCGGCTCGACCAAGAGTTTCGATTATGTCCGCGAGCACAACGACGCCGTGAACCGGCTCGACGTGCTGGTCGGCCGCGAGCCGATCCATGTCGACTATGCGCCCGGCACCGTGCAGGTGGTCGAGCAGCACGACGGCTCGCGGATCGCGCTGCGCAAACTCGATGCCGATTACGATCCGCATGACCGGGTGGGCGCGATGACCTTCCTGCAGAAGCACGCCGCCAAGGGCCAGATCGTCACCGGGCTGTTGTACGTCGATCCGGAAGCCGAGGATCTGCACGCCCATCTCAACACGGTGGACACCCCGCTCAATACGCTGGATGCGAAGGCGCTCTGCCCCGGCTCCGCCGCGCTGGATAAGATCAACACCAGCCTGCGCTGAAGCTGGCGAAATCAGATCAGAACGATTGACGGTGCTCCTCCCTCTCCCCGTTCTTACGGGGAGAGGGTTGGGGTGAGGGGCTCTCTCCGCGAAGACGGTGAGAGACGTGCTCGCGGAGGCTCCCCTCACCCGGAATTCAAGCTGCGCTTGAATTCCGACCTCTCCCCGCGTGCGGGGAGAGGTGAAGGCAGAGCGCACGCCCTCACTTGTCGCCGAGCACGTCGCCGAACAGGACCCATGACTTGCCGTCGAAGCGCGCCATCTGGATTTGCCTGATCGGCGTGACATTGGTCGGCTCGGTCGTCACCTTGATGCCCGGCAGCAGCATCGGCAATTCGAGCCCGTTGAGATTGCTGGCCTGCTTAATAATGTTATCGCGGCTGAGATCGTCCTTGCAGTTCTTCAGCACCGCAGCCATCACGCCAGCAACCGTATAGCCCTGCACATTGAAGAGATCGCCGGGGCTGGCATTCGGCTGATACTTCTTCATCCAGGCCGAGAATTCCTGCTGCGCGGGATCGTCGGCCCAGCGCGGATCAGTCGGGTCCTTCAGATACAGGCCAGTAACAACACCGACGGCGTTCTCAAGACCAGCAGGTTCGAGCACGGCGGATACGGAATTGGAGACGGTCGGCAGGATGATCAGCGGTTTCCAGCCCATGCCGGCGGCCTTGCGCAGCGCTTGCGCCGCGAACTTCGGTGTCGCCTCGGCAAAGAACACGTCTGCGCCGGACTCGCGCATCGACACCATCTGTGAATCGATGGTCGGATCGCTGGTCAGATAGGTCGTCTCGGATACGATCTGGCCGACATGCTCGCCGAGCCCTTCCTTGAAACCCCTCAGATAATCCTTGCCGGCGTCCTCGTTCGGCGTGATCACGGCGATCTTGGCGTCCGGCTTGGTCCGCAGAATGTACTTGGCGTAGAGCCTGCCTTCGAGTTCGTAGGTCGGGTTGAAGCCGACGGTCCAGGGGAACTGTTTCGGGTCGTTCCACCGCGTCGCGCCCGATGAGACGAAGAGCTGCGGCACGCGCTTGATGTTCAGGTATTTCTGAACGGCGATGTTGGGCGCGGTGCCGACGGAACTGAACAGCGCAAGCACCTCATCCTGTTCGACGAGCTTGCGTGTCTGCTCCACCGTCTTCGACGGCGAATAGGCATCGTCCAGGCTGTCGAATTCGATCTTGCGGCCGTTGATGCCGCCCTGGTCGTTCAACATCTGAAAATACGCGGCTTCCGCGCGCGCGATGGTGCTGTAGGCCGATGCGGGCCCGCTGTAGGGCGCGGTGTTTCCAAGCTTGATGGTGGTTTCGGCACTGAGCGAAGCTGACATCGTCAGCATCGAGAGCGCGGCGGAGGCGAGAGCGCCCGCCAGACATTTGCGAGTTGTCACGGTCTATTTCCTTTTTGGTTTTTTCGACCGCGCGCACCATACCAATCGCGCCAGATGAGGCAATCGCGCAAGAATTCCGCGTGCCGGCAATTCGTGAGACACACGATCGCTGCGTAGCCCGGGTGGAGCGGAGCGTAACCCGGGGACGTCTGCATCTGTATTTACGAGAGGTCCCGGGTTACGCTGACGCTTCACCCGGGCTACGGCTTCGACCGCTACGCCACTGCGGGCAGGATGCGCGGGCTCACGACATATTCCTTCAGCACCTTGTCGTGAGTGTCGACCTCGGTGAGAACCACGTCGTAGCTCCAGAGGTCGGCGAGGTGCTGCAGCACGCGACGCGCATCGGTTTCGACCAGTTGCGATCCCTTGACGACGGTATGGCGCAGCATCAGCCGGCGATCGCCTTCAAGGTCGACATCGACGACCTCGATGTTGGGATCGATGAAGCCGACATCGTATTGCCGCGCCAGTTCGCGGCGCACCCGGCGATAGCCGCGCTCGTCATGGATGGCATCGACGCGGATGCCGGCGGTCTCCGCGGGATCGTCATGCAGGTGGAACAGGCGCAGGCGCCGTACCAGCCGCGGGCTCAGGAATTGGCCGATGAAGCTCTCATCGCGATAGTTGGCCCAGACCTCGCGCAACACGCCCATGACATCGCCCCTGCCCGCGATGTCAGGAAACCATTCGCGGTCCTCTTCCTCCGGCTCGGTCACGATCCGCTCGATGTCCTGCATCATCGCAAATCCGAGCGCATAGGGGTTGAAGCCGGAGAAGCGGGGATCGTCGAATTCCGGCTGGAACACGACGTTGGTGTGCGACTGCAGGAATTCGAGGAAATTGCCGTCGGAAATGCGGTCCTGCTCGTGCAGCCGGTTCATGATGCGGTAATGGGTGTAGGTGGCGGTGCCCTCGTTCATCACCTTGGTCTGGCTCTGCGGATAGAAATACTGCGCGATGTGGCGAACGATGCGCAGCACTTCGCGCTGCCAGGGTTGCAGCCGCGGCGCGGTCTTCTCCAGGAAGTACAGGATGTTTTCCTGCGGCAGCCCGAGCAGGATGCGGCGGCGCTCCGCAGTCAGCGCGGCCCTGGTCTTCGCAGGTCCCGTCGGCACCGTGCGCCAGAGATCGTTGAAGGCGCTCTCCTCATGCGCGCGGCGCTCGCCGGCGCGTTTCTCCTCGGTGCGCAGGTCGAGCTTCTTCTTGCCGGGATAGCGATCGATGCCGTGCGACATCAAGGCATGGGCGGCGTCGAGCGTATGCTCGACCGCCCGCCGGCCGTGGCGATCCTCGCAGTGCGAGATATAGCCCTTGGCGAATTCGAGATAGTCCAGGATGCCGTCGGCATCGGTCCACTGCTTGAACAGGTAGTTGTTCTTGAAGAAATGGTTGTGGCCGAAGGCTGCGTGCGCGATCACCAACGTCTGCATGGTCGCGGTGTTTTCCTCCATCAGGTAGGAAATGCACGGCGAGGAGTTGATCACGATCTCGTACGCCAGTCCCATATATCCTTTGCGGTAGGACGCTTCCTGAAAGGCGAAGTGTTTGCCGAACGACCAGTGTTTGTAGAACAGGGGCATGCCGACCGACGAATAGGCGTCCAGCATCTGCTCGGCGGTGATGACCTCGATCTGGTTGGGATAGACGTCGAGACCGAGCTCCGATTTTGCGATCTCCTCGCACGCATCGTGGACCCGCTGCAGCGTGCGGAAATCCCAGTCGGCGCCGTCGAACAGCCGCTCACCTGTCTTCGTCATGGCGTGGCCTTCTCCTGCTTGCCGCGACGCTTGAACAGGTCCTGGAACACCGGGAAGATCTCGCTGCGCTCGCTCACCTTGCGCATCGCGAGCGGCGCGCCCTCGTTGCGCAGGCGCTCGTAAAGGGTCCAGAGCGAGGAGTCCGGCATGTCGAAGGTGTAGTTTGCGGCCTCGCCGACCTCGAGATAGGCAAAGAACTGGGTGACCGGGAGGATCTGCTCGGTGAGCAGCCGTCCGGTCAGGAGGCTGTCGGAGGTCATGTTGTCGCCGTCGGAAGCTTGCGCGGCGTAGATGTTCCAGTCAGCCGGTCGAAAGCGGGTGCGTACGATATCGTGCATGGCCTGCAGCGCGCTCGAGACCAGCGTGCCGCCGGAAGCGGGGCCATGGAAGAACGTATCCTCGTCCACCTCTTCGGCGCGATCGGTGTGGCGGATGAACACGATCTCGACGTGGCGATAACGCCGCTTCAGGAACACGTAGAGCAGCATGTAGAACCGCTTCGCCAGGTCCTTCATGTGCTCCGACATCGAGCCTGACACGTCCATCAGGCAGAACATCACGGCTTGCGCCACCGGCTTCGGCACAGTCTCGAAACGGCGGTAGCGGATATCGATGGGATCGATGAACGGGATCCGTTTGGCCTTGGCCTTCAGCGCCGCGATCTGCGCCAACAGTTCGGAGCGTCGCGGCTCCTCGGCCTCCGCCGCCTCCGCCTCGAGCTCGGCGATCTGTTCGGGCCGCGGCCGGCGCAGCGCGACACGACGCGCCAGCGCGAGCTTGACGGTGCGGCTCACGGAGATGTTTGCGGGCGAGCCCGAGGTGGTGTAGCCGGCGCGATGCAGGCCTTCGCTCTCCGCCTCCGCCAGCTTGCGCTTGGCGAGGTCGGGCAATTCCAGGTCGTCGAGGAACAAATTGACGAACTCGTCGCGGCTCAGGACGAAGCGGAACGCGTCCTCGCTGTCGCCCTCGCCCGGCCCCGTTCCGCGGCCACCGCCCTGGTTCGGACGCGGCAGGATATCGCCTTCGATGAACTTCTTGTTGCCGGGCAGCACCATGTCGCGGGTGCCGCCCTCGCGGCGGAAGCGCGGCTCATCCATGCCGTCGAGCGGTATGGAGATCTCACCGCCTTCCAGCACATCCTTGATGTCCCGGTCCTGCGACGTCTTCTTGACTGCTCCCTGAACCAGGGCCTTTGCGCGCCTCAAGAACCGCTGTCGGTTCTCAAGGCTCTTGCCGCCCGGATTCAGGCGCCGATCGACAATGTGCATCGTCACTTCGCATCCCGCCTCAGCCAGCCTGCTTCACCCGCATATACCATTCGACGAGACGGCGGACCTGCCGCTCGGTGTAGCCACGCTCCACCATCCGCGCGACGAAGTCGTCGTGCTTCTTCTCGGTCTCGCCGTCCTTCTTCGAACCGAACGAGATCACCGGCAGCAGATCCTCGACTTGCGAGAAGATCCGCTTCTCGATGACGTCGCGAACCTTCTCGTAGGAGGTCCAGTTCGGGTTCTTGCCGCCATTATGCGCCCGCGACCGCAGCGAGAATTTGACGACCTCGTTGCGGAAGTCCTTCGGGTTGGCGATGCCGGCGGGCTTCTCGATCTTGGTCAGCTCCTGGTTCAGAAGCTCGCGGTTGAGCAACTGGCCGGTGTCGGGATCCTTGAAGTCCTGATCCTCAATCCAGGCGTCGGCGTAATCGACGTAGCGATCGAACAGGTTCTGGCCGTAATCCGAATAGGATTCGAGATAGGCCTTCTGGATCTCGTTGCCGATGAACTCCGCGTAACGCGGGGCGAGATCGGCCTTGATGAATTCGAGATAGCGCTTCTCGACCTCCTCGGGCAGCTGCTCGCGGCGGATCGAATGCTCGAGCACATACATCAGGTGCACGGCATCGGCCCCGACCTCTGTCGTGTCGTGGTTGAAGGTGGCGGCGAGCACCTTGAACGCGAAGCGCGTCGAGACGCCGTCCATGCCTTCGTCAACACCGGCGGCATCGCGATATTCCAGGACGCTGCGCGCCTTTGGATCGGATTCCTTCAGGCTCTCGCCGTCATAGACCCGCATCTTGGCGAACAGCGTCGAGTTCTCGTGCTTGCGCAGGCGCGACATCACCGAGAAGCGTGCCAAGGTCTCCAGCGTCGCCGGCGCGCAAGGTGCGCTGGCAAGCTCGGAGCCCTGGATCAACTTCTCGTAGATCTTCTGCTCCTCGGTGACCCGCAGGCAGTAAGGCACCTTGATGACGCAGATGCGGTCGATGAAGGCCTCATTGTTCTTGTTGGCCTTGAAGCTCTGCCATTCCGCCTCGTTGGAGTGCGCGAGGATGATGCCGCCGAACGGGATCGCGCCGATATTCTCGGTGCCGATATAGTTGCCTTCCTGCGTCGCCGTTAGCAACGGGTGCAGCATCTTGATCGGCGCCTTGAACATCTCGACGAATTCGAGGATGCCCTGGTTGGCGCGATTGAGTCCGCCCGAATAGCTGTACGCGTCGGGATCGTTCTGCGCGTAGGTCTCGAGCTTGCGGATATCGACCTTGCCGACCAGCGAGGAGATGTCCTGGTTGTTCTCGTCGCCGGGTTCGGTCTTGGCGACCGCGATCTGCCGCAGCCGCGACGGCTGGATCTTGGCGACGCGGAATTGCGAGATATCACCGCCGAAGGCCTCGAGCCGCTTGTAGCACCACGGGCTCATCAGCCCGGTGAGGCGCCGCTGCGGAATGCCGTATTTCTCCTCGAGCATCGGCCCGAGCTGATCCGGATCGAACAGGCTGAGCGGACTTTCGAACACCGGGCTCAGTTCGTCGCCGGCCTTCAGCACGTAGATCGGATGCACTTCCATCAACGCCTTGAGCCGCTCGGCGAGGGATGACTTGCCGCCGCCGACCGGCCCGAGCAGATAGAGGATCTGCTTGCGCTCTTCCAAGCCTTGCGCGGCGTGACGGAAGAAGCCGACGAGCCGCTCGATCGTGTCTTCCATGCCGTAGAAGCCAGCGAACGCCGGATAGGTGCGCATCGTGCGGTTCATAAAGATACGGCCAAGGCGAGGGTCCTTGGCCGTGTCGATCATCTGCGGCTCGCCGATCGCGGCCAATAGTCGTTCTGCTGCATTCGCATATCGCATCGGATCAGTTCGACACGACTCGAGATATTCCGCCATCGACATATCGCTCTGGCTTCGAGCCTCGAACGACCTAGCGAAAGCGTTGAACAGAGAATCGTTGTACATGATCCCTCTCCACGATATGTTGCGCCGCCTTACGAGAACGAGCCGGTTTGCCGAAACGTTCCTCGAATCATGCTCGACATGCTGGTCCTATTGGACACTCGCCAGCCTCTCTTCCGCAATGCGCGGCGCAAGCAGCTGCTGCCTTATCAACAAGCAGCCAGCCTAATAGTTCATCAAAAACGCGATTTGTCATTTACTTTCTTGGCCATGTAGCTGGTCCGCCACATCCGTGATTCTACCGGAATGCATGCCGGAGGACCGACAAAGACCAGGCTTCCCTGCCATCCGCAAATGCCATTCTGACCGCCTTTTGGCCGCCATCGCGCTGCTCCTTCACGCCTACGAACTGCCACAGGTTTGAACGCATCGGCTTCTGCCGCGACTAAGCCAAACCTGCCGGCACATCGTGACGCTGCGTCGTTGCCGCGCCGATCGAGGTGGCGTGTATCATTTCATATAGATCGCTTGCGTTCGCTGAACAGATCATGAAGCGTATTTTATTCTCCGTTCACCTTGTTGTAGCAGCCGCAATGCTCGCGGGAATTGGCCACACTCGCGCCGAAGATGGCGTCGACAGCGCCAAGACCGCAGCTTTCGACAAGAGGATATTCGCAGGCCCCCCTCGCCGAAAGAGCTACGCCTGCTTCGTGCGCGGTTATGACGCCAATCATCTGACGCAACGTCCGAAGCAGAAAGTGAGCGCGATGAAATTATTGGTGACGGCGGAGAACGCGCGGGAGGAAAAAACCACCAGCCACTCCTTCCGCCTTGGAATTAAGTACCGTCACCGCACCGGCAATTTCGACTCCAGCGGCTTTTGCGGCCATGTTGTCACAGAGGACGCGAGCAATGAAATCCGTTTCGATTGCGGCGTCGATTGTGAAGGTGGCGGTATCAATGTGGCATTGTCGAAAGACGACAAGTCCACCATCATCCGTCTTGAGCGGATCAGGACTTGGAATCGCAACAAGCCGGACCAAGAGGCCGAAGACGCGCTCGTCGCCGGCGCGGACGACAGGCTCTTTCGCGTCGATCGCGCAGGCGCGGAAGAATGTGCCGAGCTTGTGACCGACCGCCGGGAACTCGCCGCCATCAGGCACAAATGATACGCTCGCGAAGTGGATAATACGCTCGTCGGCCAGCCAACTCAATTGAGGGAGGGTGCCATGCATCGCCGCAGCATCTTAGCCGGCGCGCTTACGACTTTAGGCGCCCTAGCCGGCTCACGCGCCCGCGCCGCCACCGAGGCATCTCCTCCCGCCAACCTCAAGGTAGTCTATCACCTGAGCGACCTCGAAAAGGTCGACTTTGTGCTCGGCAACATCCAGAACCATTTCGACGGCGTCGTCGGACCCGAGAATGTGACCATTGCCCTCGTGGTCCACGGGCCGGCGCTGCGCGCGTTCCACGCAGCCTCCGCCAATCCCGACCTGTCGCGGCGCGTTCAGCAATTTTCCGGGGATGGCGTGGAGCTTGCCGCCTGCGGCAACGCCATGAAATCGCAGAATGTCAGCCTGAAGGAGCTCCTCCCCGGCTTCGCGGTCGCCGACAAGGGCGGCGTCGTCCGCCTCGCCGAACTGCAGTCGCAGGGCTACCTGTATCTCAGGCCGTGAACAGTGCACCGCACCGTCATAAAATTGTTCAGAGTTCGCGGTTGCATCGGATCAAATCCGAGGGATCGAACCTGTCAGGGTGGAGTTGTCTCTTTTTGATGCGCATATTCATTTTTGGCAGCCCTTTCCGCCCCGTGTTGACAATCCGGTCTCGCCCCAGAAAGCTGCTGGGGAACCCGTCCACCGACCCGATCGAGCAGAAACAGGCATCATGAACCCCGTCAAAACACTCGAAAACCACGGCCAATCGGTTTGGCTGGACTTCCTGGCCCGCGGCTTCGTCGCCAAAGGCGACCTCAAGCAGCTGATCGACGAGGACGGCGTCAAAGGCGTCACCTCCAACCCCTCGATCTTCGAGAAGGCGATCGGCAGCTCGGACGAATATGACGGGGCGATCGGCCATGCGCTGAAGAAGGGCGATCGCCCGGTCGCCGAACTGTTCGAGCATCTCGCGATCACGGACATCCAGCACGCCGCCGACGTGCTGCGTCCGGTCTATGACCAGCTCGACGGCAAGGACGGCTTCGTCAGCCTCGAAGTGTCGCCCTATCTGGCGATGGACACCAGGGGCACCATCGCCGAAGCGCAGCGGCTCTGGAAGGAGGTTCGGCGCAAGAACCTGATGGTGAAGGTGCCGGCGACGCCGGAAGGCCTACCCGCGATCGAGCACCTGATCGGCGAAGGCATCAGCATCAACATCACGCTCCTGTTCTCGCAAAAGGTCTATCTCGAGGTCGCCGAGGCCTATCTGAAAGGCCTGGAGAAGTACGTCGCCGGCGGCGGCGACCCCTCGCATATTGCGAGCGTGGCGAGCTTCTTCGTCAGCCGTATCGACACCGCGGTCGACAAGCAGCTCGACCACAAGATCGCGAAGGCCAACGATCCCACCGAGAAGGAGCGGCTGGCGTCGCTGAAGGGCAAGGTCGCGATCGCCAACGCCAAGCTGGCGTACCAGGATTACAAGCGGATCTTCGCCGGTCCGCGCTGGGAAAAACTGATGGCAAAGGGTGCCAAGCCACAGCGGCTCTTGTGGGCCTCGACCGGCACCAAGAACAAGGACTACAGCGACGTTCTTTATGTTGAGGAGCTGATCGGCCCCGACACGGTCAACACCGTGCCGCCGGCAACGCTCGACGCCTTCCGCGACCACGGCAAGGTGCGCGACAGCCTCGAGGAGAACATCGAGGACGCGCGGAGCGTGCTCGATGAACTGGAAAAATCCGGGATCTCGCTGGATGCGATCACCGCCGAACTGGTCAAGGACGGCGTCAGGCTGTTCGCCGATGCCGCCGACAAGCTCTATGGCGCCGTCGCGTTCAAGCGCGCCACCTCGCTCGGCACCGGCATCGACGGCCAGAAGCTCAAGGTCGGCGGCGAGCTTGCCAAGGCCATCGAAGAGAATACCGAGGAATGGCGTGCCTCGGCCAAGGTCCGCCGGCTCTGGCAAAAGGACAAATCGGTCTGGACCGGCGAGGATGAGGACAAATGGCTGGGCTGGCTGACCAGCCCGGCGAAGGCCGACATCGCCGACTACGAGGATTTCGCCGAGCGCGTGAAGGGCCAGAAATTCACCGACGCGGTCGTGCTCGGCATGGGCGGCTCCAGCCTGGGGCCGGAGGTGCTGGCGGAGACCTTCGCCAAGAAGGCAGGCTTCCCCAAGCTGCACGTGCTCGATTCCACCGACCCGGCGCAGGTGCGGGCGATGGAAGCGGCGGTCGATATCTCGAAGACGCTGTTCATCGTCTCCAGCAAATCCGGCGGCACCACCGAGCCGAACGTGATGAAGGACTATTTCTTCGACCGCGTCTCCAAGACGATCGGCGCCGCCAAGGCCGGCCACCGCTTCATCGCAGTGACCGATCCCGGCTCGTCGCTGGAGAAGACGGCGAAGCGGCAGGGTTTTGCCCGCATCTTCTACGGCGAGCCCACGATCGGCGGCCGCTACTCGGTGCTCTCCCCCTTCGGCCTGGTGCCGGCCGCTGCCGCCGGAATCAATGTCCGCAGCCTGATCAAGCATACGCTGTCGATGGTGCGCTCCTGCGGCGCCGACGTGCCGCCGCACGAGAACCCGGGCGTGCAGCTCGGGCTCGCGATGGGGCTCGCCGGCCTCGAAGGCCGCGACAAGGTGACGATCACCTCGTCCAGGAAGATTGCCGATTTCGGCGCCTGGGCCGAGCAGTTGATCGCCGAATCCACCGGCAAGGACGGCAAGGGCCTGATCCCAATTGACGGCGAGACGCTGGCCGAGCCGGCTGCCTATGGCGACGACCGCTTCTTCATCGATCTCCGCACCGAGGGCGAGGACGACGCCGAGCATGACGCCCGGCTGGACGCGCTGGAGCAGGCCGGCCATCCCGTGGCCCGCATCGTGCTGCCGTCGACCGACCATATCGGCCAGGAGTTCTTCCGCTTCGAGATCGCGACGGCGGTCGCAGGCTCGGTGCTCGGCATCAACCCGTTCAACCAGCCGGATGTCGAGGCGGCCAAGATCAAGACGCGCGAATTGACCGCAGCCTTCGAGAAGTCCGGATCGCTGCCAGCCGAACAGCCGGTGGTCTCCACCGCCGAGGCCGACCTCTACACTGACGCCCACAACGCCGCCGAGCTGCGCAAGGCCGGCGCCGACGGCACTCTCGGCTCATGGCTCAAGGCGCATTTGTCGCGCTCGCACCGCGGCGACTATGTCGCCCTGCTCGCCTATATCGAACGCGACAAAGCGTTCATCGACGCGCTGCAAAAAATGCGGCTTGCCGTGCGTGACAGCAGGCATCTTGCCACCTGCGCCGAGTTCGGTCCGCGCTTCCTGCACTCGACCGGCCAAGCCTACAAGGGCGGCCCCGACAGCGGCGTGTTCCTGCAGATCACCGCCGATGATGCTGCGGACCTGCCGGTGCCAGGCCAGAAGGCGAGCTTCGGCGTCATCAAGGCAGCGCAGGCGCGCGGCGATTTCGACGTCTTGACCGAACGCGGCCGGCGCGCGCTGCGCGTCCATCTCAAGGGCGGACTCGGCCCGGCGCTAGCCACGCTGGACGCCGCACTTAACGAAGCCCTCAACTAGAGCATGGTCCCGAAAAACCGGACACTGGTTCTCGGATCACGCTCAACAGTCAAGGACATGACAACATGCAGCTCGGCATGATCGGCTTGGGGCGGATGGGTGGCAACATCGTCCGCCGGCTGATGGCCCACGGCCATACCGCCGTGGTCTACGACAAGGATCCGAAGGCGGTCGCCGCGCTTGCCGCCGACGATGCCTTAGGCTCCGCCTCGCTGGAGGAATTCGTGCTCAAGCTGGAGCAGCCACGCACCGCCTGGGTGATGCTGCCGGCCGGCAAGATCACCGAGGCGACGATCGAGGCGCTGTCCAAGCTGATGCAGCCGGGCGACACCATCATCGACGGCGGCAACACGTTCTGGCAGGACGACGTCCGCCGCGGCAAGGCGCTGAAGGAACGCGGCCTGCACTATGTCGACGTCGGCACCTCCGGCGGCATCTGGGGCATCGAGCGCGGCTACTGCATGATGATCGGCGGCGAGAAATCCGTCGTCGACCGGCTCGACCCGATCTTCAGCGCGCTCGCGCCCGGCCTCGGCGACATTCCGCGCACCCCGCACCGCGAGGGCCGCGATCCCCGTATCGAGCAGGGCTACATCCATGCCGGCCCGGTCGGCGCCGGGCATTTCGTCAAGATGATCCATAACGGCATCGAATACGGTCTGATGCAGGCCTATGCCGAGGGCTTCGACATCCTCAAGAATGCGAGCAGCGAGGCGCTCCCGGCGGATCATCGCTTCGATCTCGAGATCGCCGATATCGCCGAGGTCTGGCGCCGCGGCAGCGTGATCCCGTCCTGGCTGCTCGACCTCACCGCGATCGCGCTCGCCGAGAACGCCACCCTCGATAATTATTCCGGCTTCGTCGAGGATTCCGGCGAGGGCCGCTGGACCGTCAATGCCGCGATCGACGAGGCGGTGCCTGCGGAAGTGCTGACGGCGGCGCTGTTTGCCCGCTTCCGCTCGCGCAAGGACCACACCTTCGCCGAGAAGATCCTCTCCGCCATGCGCGCCGGTTTCGGCGGCCACCGGGAGCCGCCACAAAGCGCCAAGAAGAGCTAGGGAAGGCCTAATGATGACGAACGGTCACGCGCAAAAGAAACCCGACCCTTGCTCCTTCATCATCTTCGGCGTCACAGGCGACCTCGCGCACCGACTGGTGATCCCTGCCCTCTATAATCTCGCCGCGACCAATTTGTTGCCCGACAGATTCTGCATCGTCGGCGTCGCCCGCGGCGGCATGTCGAACGAGGAATTGAACGCGAGCCTGATGAAGGGATTGCGCCAGTTCGCGACCCGTCCGGTCGATGAGACCGTCGCCAAACGCCTGTTCGAATGCGTCACCGCAGTGGAAGCCGACCCGAAGGATCCCGACTCCTTCGACAAGATGGCGAGCGAACTCAAGGAAAGGGAAGCGGCGCGCGGGACCGGCGGTAACAGGCTGTTCTATTTGGCCACTCCGCCGGGCGCCTTCCTGCCGATCACCAAGCAATTAGCCCGCACGGGCATGCTGGCCGAAAACGGCTATTGGCGGCGGATCGTGATCGAGAAACCGTTCGGTACAGACCTCGACTCGGCGAGGCACCTCAATGCCGAGTTGCTGAAGCTCGTCGACGAGCACCAGATCTACCGGATTGATCATTACCTCGGCAAGGAAACCGTCCAGAACATCCTGGTGCTGCGCTTTGCCAACGGCATGTTCGAGCCGATCTGGAATCGGAATCATATCGACCACATCCAGATCACCGTCGACGAGAAGCTCGGCGTCGGCCATCGCGGCAGCTTCTATGACTCGACCGGCGCGCTGCGCGACATGGTGCCGAACCATCTGTTCCAGCTGATGTCGCTGGTGGCAATGGAGCCGCCGATCCGCTTTGACGCGCATTCGGTGCGCACCGAGAAGGCCAATGTGCTGGCCGCGATCCAGCTCCAGAGCGAACAGGAAGCGCTGCACAATTCGGTGCGGGGGCAGTATCGCGGCGGCAACATCGGCGACACCGTGATCGAGGACTATTGCAAGACCACGGACGTCAAGCCCGGCAGCGCCACCGAGACCTACGCCGCGCTCAAGCTGATCATCGACAATTGGCGCTGGGCCGGTGTGCCGTTCTACCTGCGCACCGGCAAGGCCTTGGCCGCCAAGCGCACCGAGATCGCCATCAAGTTCAAGCAGGCGCCGTTCGCGATGTTCCGCGACACGCCGATCGACCAGCTCTCGCAGAACTACCTCGTGATCTCGACCGAGCCGACCGAGGGCATCGAGCTGCAGTTCAACACCAAGGTTCCCGGCCCGACCATCGACATCGACGGCGTCGAGATGAAGTTCCGCTACAAGGACTACTTCAAGGCCGAGCCGTCCACCGGCTATGAGACGCTGATCTATGACTGCATGATCGGCGACAATATCCTGTTCCAGCGCGCCGACAGCGTCGAGGCTGGCTGGCAGGCCGTGCAACCCTTCCTCGATGCCTGGAAGAAGGCTGGCGGCGCCGGCCTGCAGCCCTACAAGGCCGGCTGCGAGGGGCCTGAGGCGGCCAACGCGCTTCTGACGCGCGACGGCCGTAGCTGGCGAAAGCTGAGCTGACCATGACCGCCGTCGGTCGCCGCCAGATCATCACCGTCGCCGATCCCGCGGCGCTGGCGAAGGCCGCCGCTGAGCGGGTGCTGGCGCGGATTGCCGCGAACAGCGGCCGGATCGCGATCTGCCTGACCGGCGGATCGAGCCCGAAAGCGCTTTACCAATTGCTCGCGACCGAGCCCTACCGCGCCAGGATCCCGTGGGACCGCGTGCACTGGTTCATCGGCGACGAGCGCTTCGTGCCGGCTGGCGATCCCAGGAACAACATGGCGATGGCGCGCGCGACATTCCTGGATCGCTACGCGCCCGCCCCCCACATCCATCCGATCCCGACCTATGCCGCCAGCCCCGATGAAGCGGCGGAGCGCTATGCGCGCGAGCTGCAATCGTTCTACGGCGCGGAAGATCTGGACGCCGCCCGTCCGCTGTTCGATCTGGTACTGATGGGTGTCGGGCCGGATGGACACGCCGCCTCGCTGTTTCCGAACTACCCCGCGATCGAGGTGATCGACCGTTGGGCGGTCGGCGTGCCCAAGGCCAATGTCGAACCGTTCGTGCCGCGCGTCAGCCTGACCCTGCCGACGCTGGCTTGCTGCCGCGAAATGCTGTTCGAGGCCGCAGGCAAGGAGAAGCGCGCAATCCTGACCCGCGTCTTCGCCGGCGAGAACCTGCCGGCGAACCGCGCGCAATCGATCGGCGAGACGGTCTGGTTGATCGACGAGGCGGCGCGGCCGGAGAATTTTAGTGGCTGATCCGGCAACCCTCTGCGCCCTCGTCGTGATGGGCGTCTCCGGCTCAGGCAAGAGCACGATCGGCGAGACGCTCGCGGGGCGGCTCGGCTGGCGTTTCGAGGACGGTGATCGCTTTCACCCCGCAAGCAATGTCGCGAAAATGAGCGCAGGCCAGCCGCTCACCGATGACGATCGCCGCCCCTGGCTGCAGGCAATCGCCGATGAGATCGACCGTGTCTGCAAGGCTGGCGAGCGCCTGGTGGTCGCCTGCTCGGCGCTGAAGCGCGCCTACCGCGACATCCTGCTGCATGGACGCAGTGACGTCGGCATCGTCTTCCTCGACGGCACCGAGGCGCTAATCGCGAGCCGGCTCGCCCATCGCAAGGGCCATTTCATGCCGCCGGGCCTCCTCGCCAGCCAGTTCCAGACCCTGGAGCCGCCGGCCCTGAGCGAACACCCGATCACCGTCTCGATCGACGCGACGATCGAGACCATCGTCGACGCCATCATCCGCCAAATGAAGTAGCCCCATGACCCGCATCGCCCTGCTCGTTTCCGACGTCGACGGTACGCTGCTGACCAAGGACAAGGTTTTGACGGCCGCCGCCCGCGCAGCCGCGCAAAAACTGCATGCGGCCGGCATCGGCTTCACCATCGTCTCCAGCCGCCCCTCGATCGGCATGGGATTTTTGATCGAGCCGCTGGCGATCACGCTGCCGGTCGGCGCCTTCAACGGCAGCTCGATCATCGATCCAGAGCTCAAGCCGATCGAACAGCACCTGATCCCGCCCGCGACCGCGCGGCGGGCCATCGATCTGCTCCGCGAATTCGGCGTCGACATCTGGCTGTTCACCAACGACCGCTGGCTGACGGCCAATCCCGACGGCGAATATGTCGCGCACGAGCGGCACACCATCAGGCACGAGGCGACCATCGTCACGGATTTCACGCCCTATCTCGACCAGGCCTGCAAGATCGTCGGCGCCTCCTCCGACGCCCCGCTGCTCGCGCGCTGCGAAACCGCGATGCAAGAGGCCGTCGGCACCGAGGCGACCGCCGTCCGCTCGCAAACCTATTATCTCGACGTCACCCCGCCCGGCCACGACAAGGGCACCTTTATCGAGGCGATGGCAAAACGATTGGGCATTCCGACCGAGGCGGTCGCGACCATCGGCGACATGCGCAACGACTTGCCGATGTTTGCGAGGAGCGGCGTTTCGTTTGCGATGGGCAACGCTACCGATGAGGTCAAGAGCCAGGCCAAGTTCGTGACCGACAGCAACGAGCACGACGGCTTCGCCAAAGCGATCGAGATGGTGCTGAACTATAACGAAACCGCGTGACCGCGAATGCCGTCGTCCCGTCAGCTCTCCTTGCTCCCCGCGCCCTCGACAAAATCCACCGGCGTCTCTTTCTTGACGCTCGTGCCAAGCAGCGTCGCGTCCCAATTGGTCAGGCGGACGCAGCCGTGGGATTCCGATTTGCTGATTTTCGAGGGCTCGGGCGAACCGTGGATTCCGTAACCCTCCCCCGAAAGCCCGATCCAGTATGACCCGACCGGATTGTTCGGACCGGGCTTGATGACGAACGGCCGCTTCGCGTGCACGCCCTTGAACTTGTAGGCCGGGTTGTAGCGGTAGAAGGGATTGGCGTCGGACGAGATCACCTTGAGCGTGCCGCTCGGGGTCGGCTTGTCCTCGCTGCCGACGGTTGCCGGAAAGAAGGCGACCAGCGCACCGCCGCCGTCGAAGGCCTTGACGGTCTGCCGGGACTTGTCGACTTCGATCCGCGCCACGTTCAGCTTCAGCTGGGGATCGCGACCGTTGACGACAAGAATGGTCTCGCCGGCGCGGTCGAACTTCTTGCCGGGGTTGAGCTGGGCCAGCAGCCCCTCGCTCATGTGGAATTTCTCCGCAAGCGCCTCGCGCGCGCTCTTGTAGCCGAGCGCCGGCAGCGATTTCATCGCCTCCAACTTGGCGGGAATCCTCCTGATAAACGGTCCTTTCACATCCTTTTCGGAGATCGTGTAGCTCGTGATGATGTCGCCTTGGGCAGTCTCGTTCAGCTTTGCCCAGATCTCCGGCGTGAGCGTCTTCTGAAAGGACAGGCCCTTGGCTTCCGCGAACGCCTGTAGCGCCTTGCGCGTATTCTCGGCAAACTTGCCGTCGATCTCTCCGGGCGAGAACAACGCGCGCTCGAGCAGCACCTGGGCCTTAATGATTGTCGCGTCGGCCTTTTCCTCGGACGCGGGGCGAGCCCGGTACCCGGCCTTGTTGATCGCCGCGGCATCAAGGCCGGCAGCGAATGCCGGCCCCGAGATCAGACATGCAAGCAGCGCTGCGGCGAACAGGCGAGCCATTGCCGATCCTCCAACCAGATATCTGCAGACAATGATCGTTGCCCCCGCGGGTTCCTTCGCGCGGGTCCGGGCGGTAGTCTATTTCGACCGCTGCACGGCCGGCTTCTCGGCCGCCCGCTTGGCGTCGCTGAGATTGTGCGCGGTGTTGATCAGCGCGATATGAGTCAGCGCCTGCGGGAAATTGCCGGTCTGGCGGCCGGCGATGGCGTCGTACTCTTCGGCGAGCAGGCCGAGGTCATTGGCAAGCGCGATCACGCGATCGAACAGCGTTTGCGCCTTCCCGACCTCGCCCGCGAGCACATAGGCATCGGCAAGCCAAAGCGTGCAGGCGAGGAAGGCGCCTTCGATCGGCTGCTTCTCTTCGGAGACTTCGCGCGGATCGTGCCGCATCACGAAGCCATTGCGCATCAGGTATTGCTCGGTCGCGGCCAGCGTACCGCGGATCCGTGAATCGGTCGGCGGCAGGAATCCCACCGCCGGCAGCAGCAGGATGCTGGCATCAAGCAGCTTGGAGCCGTAGGATTCGACGAACGAGTTGAGCTTGCGATCAAACCCCTTGGCGCAAACATCGCGGTGGATGGTCTCGCGCAGCACCAGCCATTTGTTGAGCGGCGCCTTGAGGCCAAATTTCTGCGCGCTCTTGATGCCGCGGTCGAAAGCGACCCAGGTCATCACCTTCGAAAAGACATAGTGCTTGCCCGCGCCACGACGCTCCCAGATTCCGTGGTCCGGCCGGTCCCATTCTTCCGCAAGGTGTTCGAGCACAGCGCATTCCAGCGACCAGCTCGCATCGTCGAGCTGCAACTTCGCGACGCGCGCTTGGTGGAAGGCGTCGATCAATTCGCCGTAGACGTCGAGCTGCAGTTGCGCATGCGCGGCGTTGCCGATGCGCACCGGCTGCGCGCCCTCATAGCCGGGCAGCCAGACCGCTTCCCACTCCAGAAGCCGCCGCTGGCCCATGATGCCGTACATGATCTGCATGTTGGCCGGCGCCCCCGCGGCCGCGCGCAACAACCAATTGTGCCAGGCCAGCGCTTCCTCGGTGTAGCCCGAGTTCATCAGCGCCAGCAGCGTGAAGGTCGCATCCCGCAGCCAGCAGTAGCGGTAGTCCCAGTTACGCTGGCCGCCGAGTTTTTCCGGCAGCGAGGTCGTAGGCGCCGCGACGATGCCGCCGGTCGGCGCGAAGGTCAGCGCCTTCAGCGTGATCAGCGAGCGCAGCACGAGGTTGCGACCAAACCCCTCATAGGTGCAGCGGCTCGACCATTCGGTCCAGAACGCTTCGGTGTCCTGCAAGGCTTGGGCGGGATCGATCGGCCCGGGAACCGGCAGATGCGAGGGTCCATAGGTCATCACGAAAGGCAAGCTCTCGCCTTCGCCGACCGTGAATTCGGCCACCGTGGTCATGTTATGGCCGCGGGTCTCGACCGGCGAGCGGAGCACGATCATGTCCTGCCCGGCGATCGCCAGCAGCGCCGACCCGTCCTCGCTCTTCTTGACCCAGGGAATATCAGCACCCAAGCCGAATCGGATGATCAGCTCCATCCGCAAGGCGACGGTGCCCTTCACGCCGCGCACCAGCCGCACGATGTCGGAAGCATTGCCGCGCGGCGGCATGAAATCGATCAGCTCGACGACGCCGCTTTCGGTCTCGAACCGCGTCTCCAGGATCAGCGTGTTGTCGCGGTAACGGCGGGAGGTCTTGATGATGGTCCCAGCTGGCGCGATCAACCAGCGGCCATGCCTGTTGTTGCCGAGCAGCGCCGCGAAACAGGCATCGCAATCGAAGGCGGGCCAGCACAGCCAGTCGATCGATCCGTCGCGGCCGACAAGCGCCGCCGTCTCGCAATCGCCGATCAGTCCGTAATCCTCGATCCTGCAAGACACGGTGGCGACTGCTCCTCTTTAAGCTGGTGCGGACGACCGCTCGCGAGTGGCGTTCCTCAGTGCTTCGACATCGATGGCGGAGGCGATGTGCTCGATCGACACCGGCAGCCGCCGCCGCCAGTTCGGATGTTCGTCGACGGTGCCGGGGATGTTCGGCTGATCGACCAGGCCGAGCAGGTCCTCCAGCGAGATCGTCAGCAGGCGGGACCTGGTCCGGGAGAGGAAAGTAGCGACCGAATAAAGATCATGGCGGTCGATGTCATTCTGGCGCAGCACCTCGTCCAGCATGCCCAGCGCATGCCAGCGCGCCTGGTCGCTTTCGCCCGGATCGATGCCGAGCGAACGCTTCAGCTTCAAATCGCTGAACGAGCGCCAACCGGCATAGGTCGCAAGATCATGGGTGTTGAAGGTGACGAGCGCATTGGCGGCGTAACGGTCGATGCCGCGAAAGGCCCCGCGGTCGTCGCGCTCGAACATCATCACGAGATAGGACCAGATGCCCCAGTCGTTCATCTGCTCACGAAAACCGTCCGGCACGGTGCCGAGATCCTCGCCGATCACGACGCAACGATGCGCCACGCTCTCCTGCGCGGTTGCGGCCAGCATCGCCTCGAACGGCATCTGCACATAGGCGCCATTCTCCGGACCGAAGCCGTGCGGCACCAGGTAAAGCCGCTTCAAGCCGAGCACATGATCCAGCCTGATCGCGCCGGCGTGGCGCATCGAGGCACGCAGCATTTCCCGATACGGCTCGAAGAAACGCATTTCGAGGCCGGCGGCGTTGAAGCCGGCAAGACCCCAATCCTGCCCGGCAGTGTTGAGCGGGTCCGGCGGCGCGCCGACGCCGAGCAGGCGCGAGATCGCGCCCTGCTCGTTCCAGGCATCGAAGCCGTCGGACTGCACGCCGACGGCGACATCGAGATAAAGCCCAACCTTCATGCCGAGCTGGTGCGCCAGCGCCTTGCATGCCGCAAGCTGCCGGTCAGCGTTCCATTGCACGAACTCGACGAATTCGATCTCGCCGAAATCGGCGCCCTTGCGCAGACGGCTGCACTTGCCGTCGTCCGGCCGCCGCCATTCTTCGGGCCATTCCCACCAGGGCTGGTTGAACTTTTTCCGCAACACCTCGAAACACGCGAAGCGCGACAAGAGCGGCCCGCGCTCGCTCCTGAAGCGTTCGAAGTCCTGACGGCGCTCGAGCGTCGGGCTCGCCTTGAAGCTCGCAAACGCGGAGCGCAGCGCCTGCCATTTTGACGCCGCAACCGCACGATAGTCGACGATGTCCCCGGCGCGCAGTTGCGCGAGCTTGTCCTTCGCGCTGGGATCGACGCGGAATTCCGGCAGCTTCTCGACGTCGATATAGAGCGCGTTGAGGAACAGTCGGCTGTTCGGCGAATAGGGGCTACAATCACCGGGGCGGTCATCGAACAGCGCATGCAGCGGGTTAAGTCCGACACCACCGGCACCCAATTGATGGGCGAGTTCGATCAAGCCCCGCAGATCGGTGAAATCGCCCATGCCCCAATTGCGCGCGGAACGCACGCTGTAGAGCTGAGCCGCAAGCAGCCAGCAGCGGTCAAAATCGCCGCCAAAGGCACGTTCCGGTGCGACAATCAGCGGCAGCTCTTCGGTCGATCCGGCAGCATCGTTCAGGCGGAGCTGGTACACCCCGACCGGCAAATCCTGCGGCCAGGATATTGCCCGGTCGCCCGCTTCACCCTTCGCCATCATTTTGCCACCAGCCGAAATCGTCCATCCGACCGGCAACTTGGCGTCGATCGAAAGCTCCGAGGGCGCCGGGCGGCCGCGCCGCACGACAACCGGCTGATCGATCCACCGGCGTGGCTCGCGCGGCGGCAAGGCGTCGAGGATCGTTTTCAACGCAGCCGCGTCTGTCACACGGCGGTGGCCCTGACCGTCGATATATTCGGTCGTAATTCCAAGGTCTCTGGCTTTGGCGTAGGGGTCCATTCGGCACGCGCTTTGCACATGACCCGGGAGAGTGGGTCACGAAATTATGTAGATGCGGGAAGGGGATAGATGACGTTTAACTCGCTGTCCTTCGAGGCGTTCCATGGGAACCAATGTCCCATGAGCGGCTTTCTATATCAGTCCGGAGCGTATCCTTCACGCAACGGGGGCGTCATTTCCTTGTCAATGGCGGCATCACCGTGAACAAAACCGCTCAAACTGTCGAGAGTGCCGCCGGCACTTTCCATATCGAAGACGTCTATCCGCTGATCGATGGCGGCCGCTACCCCGTGAAACGCATCGTGGGGGAGCCCGTTGAGGTCTGGGCCGACGTCTATCGCGACGGGCATGACATCGTCGCTGCAGAACTGATCTGGCGCGGCGAGCTCGACCACGAATGGCGGCGCGAGCCGATGACCATGCACGGGAACGATCGCTGGTTTGGCTCCTTCGTCCCCGACACGCCCGGCCGTTATTTCTATGCGATCGAGGCCTGGACCGACGAATTCGCCACCTGGCGGCACGGCTTTGAGCTGAAGCAGAAGGCCGGCACCGATGTGACGCTCGATGCCATCGAAGGCGCGGGCATGCTGACCAAGGCGCAGGCCGGCGGACGGGCGGCGGCGGCCATCATCCTCAAGCAGTGCGAGACCTATCTCCAGACCGGCGATCCGGCTGCCCTGCTCACACCTGAATTGCAGGACGCGATGGCCGAAAGCCAGTCGCGACCCGACCTGACGCGCTCACAGCTCTTCCCGTTCGTCGCCGATCGGCCGCGGGCGCGCTTCGGCTCCTGGTATGAGATGATCCCGCGCAGCCAGGGCAAAGTCGAGGGACAGCACGGCACCTTCCGCGACTGCATCGACCGGTTGCCTGACGTCGCGGCGATGGGGTTCGACGTGGTCTACTTCACGCCGATCCACCCGATCGGCAAGATCAACCGCAAGGGACGCAACAATGCGGTCACCGCCAAGGAAGGCGATCCCGGCAGCCCCTACGCGATCGGCTCCGCCGAAGGCGGCCACGACGCCATCCATCCGGAATTGGGCACGTTGCACGACTTCCGCGCCTTCGTCGCGGCATGCAGAGAGCACAACATGGAAGTCGCGCTCGACTTCGCGGTGCAATGTTCGCCGGACCATCCCTGGCTGAAGGAACATCCGCAATGGTTCAAGAAGCGCCCCGACGGTTCGATGCGCTATGCGGAGAATCCGCCGAAGAAATATGAGGACATCGTCAACCCGGATTTCGGCTGCGAGGATTCAGGCTCGCTGTGGAATGCGCTGCGGGACGTGATCCTGTTCTGGGTCGACCAGGGCGTGAAGATCTTCCGCGTCGACAATCCCCACACCAAACCGTTCCCGTTCTGGGAATGGCTGATCCACCAGGTGCAGTTGCACCATCCCGACGTGATCTTCCTCGCCGAAGCCTTCACCCGGCCGAAGCTGATGAAGGGATTGGCAAAACTCGGCTTCACCCAGTCCTATACTTATTTCACCTGGCGCACCCAGCGTTGGGAGCTGGAGCAATACCTGATCGAGCTCACCCGCTATCCGGAGCGCGACTTCTACCGACCGAATTTCTTCGTCAACACGCCCGACATCCTGCCCTTCCATCTGCAGGGCGGCGAACCCTGGATGTTCAAGTCGCGCGTGGCGCTGGCGGCGACGCTGTCCGGCACCTACGGCATCTACAACGGTTTCGAGCTGCTGGAGCACGAGCCGATCCCCGGGCGGGAGGAATATCTCGATTCCGAGAAATACGAGATCAAGGTGCGTGACTGGGACAAGCCGGGCAACATCAAGCCCTATATCCGTGACCTCAACCTGGCGCGCCGCGCCAACGCAGCGTTGCAGCAGACCAGCAATCTGCGTTTCCTGCCCATCGAGGACGGCAACGTAATCGGGTTCGTCAAGGAATCCGTCGACGGGAGCAACACGGTTGCGGTCGCAATTGCATTGTCGCGCGACGCCCACGAAGTCTGGCTGCCGCTCGGCGATGTCCAGACGGGCACCGGCGATGAGCGCCGCCACGTCGCTGCGGTCGAGAACCTGATCACGGGCGAACGCCATGCACTCGACTGGGGCGGCATCCGGGTGCGGATCGATCCAATGCGCGATCCGGCGGTGCTGTTCCGCTGCCTGGCCTGAAGGGGGCGGTGCCATGAACGTGCTTTCAGCGGTCGAGACAAAGGAACTGGTGGCCACCGAGACGGCGGACGAGCTCTGGTACAAGGACGCCATCATCTACCAGCTCCACGTCAAGGCCTTCGCCGACAGCAACAATGACGGCATCGGCGATTTCGCGGGGCTGACCGAGAAGCTTGGCTATCTGCAGGATCTCGGCGTCACCACGCTGTGGTTGTTGCCATTCTATCCGTCCCCGGGGCGTGATGACGGCTACGACATCGCCGACTATGGCGACATCAATCCCGATTTCGGAACGATGAAGGACTTCAAGCGCTTCATCCATGAAGCCAAGAAGCGCGGCCTTCGTGTCATCACCGAGCTCGTCGTCAACCACACCTCCGACCAGCACGCCTGGTTCAAGCGCGCGCGCCGCAGCCATCCCGGCTCGAGCGCACGCAACTGGTATGTCTGGAGCGACACCGACCAGAAATACCAGGGCACGCGGATCATCTTCACCGATACCGAGAAGTCGAACTGGACCTGGGATCCCGAAGCGGGCCAGTTCTACTGGCACCGCTTCTTCTCGCACCAACCGGACCTGAACTTCGACAACCCGCGCGTGGTGCGCGCCATCGTGCAGGTGATGAAGCGCTGGCTCGACACCGGCGTCGACGGTTTCCGGCTGGACGCCATTCCCTATCTCTGCGAGCGCGAAGGCACCAACAATGAGAACCTGCCCGAGACGCACGCCATCATCAAACTGCTGCGGCGCGAGCTCGACACCTACGCCAGGGGCAAGATCCTGCTCGCCGAAGCCAATCAATGGCCGGAGGACGTGCAGGAATATTTCGGCCGGGAAGACGAATGCCACATGGCGTATCATTTCCCGCTGATGCCGCGCATCTATATGGCGATCGCGCAGGAGGACCGCTTTCCGATCACCGACATCCTGCGGCAGACGCCCGACATCCCGGCCAGTTGCCAATGGGCGCTGTTCCTCCGCAACCATGACGAGCTGACGCTGGAAATGGTCACCGATGTCGAGCGCGACTATCTGTGGTCGACCTATGCCAACGATCCCCGCGCCCGCATCAATGTCGGCATTCGCCGCCGCCTCGCGCCATTGATGGACAATGACCGGCGCAAGATCGAATTGATGAACTCGCTCCTGCTCTCGTTCCCGGGCACGCCGATTATCTATTACGGCGACGAGATCGGGATGGGCGACAACATCTATCTCGGCGACCGCAACGGCGTCCGCACGCCGATGCAATGGAGCCCGGACCGCAATGGCGGCTTCTCCCGCGCCGATCCGGCGCGGCTCTACGCACCCATGATCATGGACCCCGTCTACGGCTACGAGGCCGTGAACGTGGAAGCGCAGTCGCGCAGCCTGTCGTCGCTGCTCAGCGCCACCAAACGCCTGATCGCGGTGCGCAAGTCGACGCTGGCCTTCGGCCGCGGCTCCATGACCTTCATCCGCCCCGAGAACCGTTCGGTGCTCGCCTATGTCAGGCAGTATCAGGACGAGGTTATTCTCTGCGTCGCCAATTTGTCGCGCTCGGCGCAGGCGACCGAGCTCGACCTTTCCGCCTTCAAGGGACGCATTCCCCTGGAGATGCTCGGCCGAACGCGTTTCCCGACGATCGGCGAACTGCCCTACATGGTCACGCTCGCGCCGTATGGCTTCTACTGGTTCCAGCTCCAGGAGCCGGACAAGTCCATCGCCATCCCGCGGCGCGCGGTGCCGGAATTCGAGACGCTGGTCGTGCCGCTGAACTCGACCTGGGTGTCGCTGGCGCGTGCCCGCGGTGTGTTCGAGCGCGACGTGCTGCCGGGCCACCTGTCGCGGGCGCGCTGGTATCCGGAGAGTTTGTCGAAGGCGATCCAGCCGCAGCTCGTCTCCGCGATTCCCTTCTGCGATATCGGCGACAACCGCCCCTGGCTCGCTTTCTTCGAGACGACTCAGCGCGGCGCCACCTCACGCTACGTGCTGCCGATCCGGATCGAATGGGTGCGCTTCGACCGCGAGCGCTACAATCCGCGCGCCCTAGCCGCGGTACGGCAAGGCGCGCGCGAGGGCACGCTGCTCGATGTCGCGACCGACGAGATCTTCATCGCGCTGTTGCTCCGCAATCTGGCGCAGTCGCTGACGGTCGAGGACGAGGAGCTCGGCATCGCGCTGCGCCTCGAATTCCGCCCGACCAGCCGCTTCACGGACAAGCCGATCAAACAGCCCCAGCGCATCCGCGCGGTGGAGACCGAGCAGTCCAATAGCACGGCGCTGGTCGACGAGGATTACGTCGTCAAAATCTACCGCAAGCTCGAGCCCGGCATCAATCCGGAGATCGAGATGGGACGCTTCCTCACCGACGTCGCGGGCTTCGCCAACACGCCGGCGCTGCTCGGCACGGTCGAGCTCGTCGAGGGTGAGAAGCGCAGTGCGATCGGCATCGTTCACGCCTTTGTCACCAACCAGGGCGAGGCATGGACCGTCACATCAGCCTATCTCGACCGCTTCGTCGAGGAGCAGCGGCTGCTCGCGACCAATCATGAGACGAAGCAAAGCGAACAGCAGATCTCCTATCTGCGCTACATGGCGCAGACGGGAAAGCGGGTCGCCGAACTGCACATTGCGCTGGCGAGCAACCGCGACCTGCCCGAGTTCGTGCCGGAGCCGACCAGGCCGGAAGACGTGCAGCGCTGGATCGACGACATCCTGGCCCGTGCCGATCGCGTTTTCGAGACACTGACGCAGCGACGGGATACGCTGAAAGAGGCCGATCGCCCGCTGGTGGCTCAGTTTCTGGCGCAGCAGGATAGCTTGCCGGCCCGGCTGAAGGCGCTGCTGCCCGGAGACATCGACGGCCTCAACATCCGCCATCACGGCGACTTCCATCTCGGCCAGATGCTGATCGTCAAGGACGACATCTTCATCATCGATTTCGAGGGCGAGCCGCGGCGGAGCATCGCTGAGCGGCGGCGCAAGGCGCCGGCGGCGCGCGATGTCGCCGGGCTAGTCCGCTCGATCGACTACTCCGTCACCGCTGCGCTCGATCGGGCGCTCAAGGTCGCACCCGACGAACAAAGCAAGCTCGCGCTGGCGCTCGCCGACTGGCGGGATCGGGCTACCGCGACGTTCCTGGCCGTCTATCGCGAGACCATGGCGGGCCAGCCCTTGTGGCCGGCCGATCCGGAAGCCGCGGAGCGGATGCTCAACTTCTTCCTGCTTGAGAAAGCATTCTACGAGATCGAATATGAGCTGGCGCACCGGCCCGACTGGCTGCGCGTCCCGCTGACGGGGATGCTCCGCATCCTGGCGCAACAACCGCATGAGCCGCAATGACCAGATTGCCTGCTGAAGCCTACGCGATCATCGAGGGCCGCCATTCCGACCCCTTCCGCTATCTCGGGCTCCACTCCGAGGGCGACCAGAGCGTGGTGCGCGCCTTCCTGCCGGAAGCCTCCAATGTCGAGGCGATCGGCGAGCATGGCGAAACCGCGCCGCTCGCGCGCATTCATGATGCTGGCCTGTTCGCCGGCGCGCTGCCGAACGGCTCGCGCCGTTACCAGCTCCGCGCCCGCTTCGGCGACCATGTCGTCGATCTCGACGACCCCTATCGCTTCCCGCCGGTGTTGAGCGACTTCGATCTCTATTTGCTCGGCGAAGGCACCCACCAGCGCATCTACGACAAGCTCGGTGCGCATCCGATGACGCTCGACGGCGTGGAGGGCGTCGCCTTCGTGGTGCTGGCGCCGAACGCGCGGCGGGTCAGCGTGGTCGGCGATTTCAACTTCTGGGATGCGCGGCGGCATCCGATGCGGGTCCGCGGCCCTGGCTATTGGGAATTGTTCATCCCGCATGCCCGCGCCGGCGACCACTACAAATTCGACATCATCGGCCCCAATGGCCAACATCTGCCGCTGAAGTCCGATCCGGTGGCATTCGGCGCCGAGCTGCGCCCGAAGACCGCCTCGATTGTGGTCGACCTCGACCACATTCCGCATCCGCAGGCAGCGCCACCAGGCATCAACGGCATTGGCGCGCCGATCTCGATCTACGAGGTCCATCTCGGCTCATGGCGCCGCAAAGGCAACAATGAGTGGCTGACCTATCGCGAGCTCGCCGAGCAGCTTCCGGCCTATGCGCGTGACATGGGCTTCACCCATCTCGAATTCCTTCCCGTCAGCGAGCATCCGTTCGACGGCTCCTGGGGCTATCAGCCGACCGGCCTGTTCGCGCCGACCAGCCGGTTCGGCTCGCCGGCCGACTTCGCTGCGCTCGTCGATGCCTGTCATCGCGAAGGGTTAGGGGTGCTGCTCGACTGGGTGCCCGGACACTTCCCGGACGATCCGCACGGCCTCGGCCATTTCGACGGCACCGCGCTCTATGAGCACGCCAACCCGCTGCAGGGTCGCCATCTCGACTGGGGCACGCTGATCTACAATTACGGGCGCACCGAGGTGACCAATTTCCTGGTCTCGAACGCGCTGTTCTGGCTCGACCGCTATGGCATCGACGGACTGCGCGTCGATGCGGTCGCCTCCATGCTCTATCTCGATTACAGCCGTCCGCCGGGCGGCTGGATCCCGAACAAATATGGTGGCCGCGAGAATTTGGAGGCGATCGACTTTCTGCGCCGCTTCAACACCGAACTGTTCGGGCGCTTTCCGCAGGCAACGACCGCGGCGGAAGAATCGACCGCCTGGCCGCAGGTGTCGCGCCCGGTCGAATTCGGCGGGCTCGGCTTCGGCTACAAGTGGAACATGGGCTGGATGCACGACACCTTGCGCTACATCGGCAAGGAGCCTATCCACCGCAAGTACCACCACGGCGACATCCTGTTCGGCCTGCACTACGCCTTCTCCGAGAACTTCATCCTGCCGCTCTCGCATGACGAGGTCGTGCACGGCAAACGCTCGATCCTGGGCCGCATGCCCGGCGACGACTGGCAGCGCTTCGCGAATTTGCGCGCCTATTACAGCTTCATGTTCGGCCATCCCGGCAAGAAGCTGTTGTTCATGGGCTGCGAGTTCGGCCAGGAGCGCGAGTGGGCTCACGAACATTCGCTCGACTGGCATCTGCTCGCGCAACCGAAATATGCCGGCGTGCAGGCGCTGATCCGCGATCTCAACCGGCTCTATCGCGCGCTCCCCGCGCTGCATGAACTGGATTGCGATCCGGCCGGCTTCGAATGGGTCATCACCGATGACGCCGACCACAACGTGTTCGCCTGGATCCGCAAGGGCAACAGCGCGCGTTCGCGCTGCCTGGTGGTGGTCAACTTCTCGCCCAACGTCTATCACGACTATCGCATTCGTGTTCCCTTTGCCGGGAAATGGCGCGAGGTGCTGAATTCGGATTCCTCCCACTATGGCGGCAGCAATGTCGGCAATATCGGTGAGGTGGTCACGCATGAAGGCATTGTGCCCGAGCTCAGCCTGACCATTCCGCCGCTGGCTGCGATCTTCCTCGTACCTGAAAGCTGACGTATGCGACTGACTGGGGGAACGTCGTCCCGGCTGGGCGCCAGTTGGGACGGAAGGGGTACCAATTTTGCGTTGTTCTCTGCGAATGCGGAGAAGGTCGAGCTGTGCCTGTTCGACAGCCAGGGCCGGCGCGAGCTCGAACGCATCGAACTCCCGGAGCGCACCGAGGACGTCTGGCACGGCTATCTCAACGACGTCTCACCGGGCCAGCTCTACGGCTATCGCGTCTACGGCCCCTACGCGCCGGAGCGCGGCCACCGGTTCAATGCCAACAAGCTCCTGCTCGATCCCTATGCCAAGCGGCTCGCGGGGCGGCTGGTGTGGAGCGATGCGCATTTCGCCTACCGCACCGGCAGCGCGCGCGAGGACCTATCCTTTGATCGGCGCGACAATGCCCGCGGCATGCCGAAGGCGGTCGTGGTCGATGAGACCTTCAACTGGGGCCGCCGCGAAATCCGTCCCCACATCCCCTGGGAAGACACGATCATCTACGAGGCCCATGTCAAGGGACTGACGCAGAAGCGCGAGGACGTCGCGCCGAACCTGCGCGGCACCTATGGCGGACTGTCCTCGCCCGCGATGATCAATCATCTGAGGCGGCTCGGCGTCACCACAATCGAACTGTTGCCGATCCACGGCCTGATCGACGACCGCATCCTGGTCGAGAAGAAGCTCGCCAACTATTGGGGCTACAACACGCTCGCCTTCTTCGCGCCGGAGCCGCGCTACGCGCAGGACAATGCGCTCGATTCCTTCCGCACCACTGTGGCGCGACTGCACGATGCCGGCATCGAGGTGATGCTCGACGTCGTCTACAACCACACCGCCGAGGGCAACCATATGGGCCCGACGCTGTCGTTCCGCGGCATCGACAACGCCTCCTATTACTGGCTGAAGCCGGACAATCCGCGCTACTATGACGACTTCACCGGCTGCGGCAATTCGGTCAGACTCACCCATCCGCGCGTGCTGCAGATGGTGATGGACTCGCTGCGCTACTGGGTCGAGGTGTGCCACGTCGACGGCTTCCGCTTCGATCTCGCGACCACGCTGGCGCGCGTACCGAACGGCTATGACCGCGCCGCGTCCTTCCTCACCGCGGTCAGGCAGGATCCGGTGCTCTCCACCGTCAAGCTCGTCGCCGAACCCTGGGACCTCGGCCTTGGCGGCTACCAGGTCGGCGCGTTCCCCTCGCAATGGTCGGAATGGAACGACCGCTATCGCAGCGCGATGCGGCGCTATTGGAGCGGCGAAGGCAGCCTGATCGGCGAAGTCTCGCGCCGCATGACGGCCTCATCGGACCTGTTCAATCACGACAATCGCGCGACGCGCGCTAGCGTCAATCACATCACCGTGCATGACGGCTTCACGCTGATGGACCTCTTCAGCTACAACCAGAAGCACAATGAAGCCAATGGCGAGGACAATCGCGACGGCTCCAACGACAATCACAGCAATAATTGCGGCGTCGAGGGCCCGACCGACGATCCTGACATCATCGCGCTGCGCCGCCAGTTGCGGAAGAACCAGCTCGCCTGCCTGCTATTGGCGCAGGGCACGCCGCTCTTGCTCGCCGGCGACGAGGTCGGCAATTCGCAGGATGGCAACAACAATGCGTACTGCCAGGACAACGAGGTCGGCTGGGTCAATTGGGACAATTTCGGCGACGAGGTCGAGGACTTCACCGATTTCGTCGGCCATTTGACCGAGCTGCGCCGCAAGTTCGCCCAGCTTCGCTCGCAGCGCTGGCTGGATGGCCGCCGCGCCGACGGCTCCTACGGCGTGCTGTGGCTGACGCCGGCGGCGGAAGAGATGAAGGAGTCCGACTGGAATTTCCCGGAAGGGCGTTTTCTCTCTTATGTGCTCGGACCGATGGAACCAGGGCAGGCGCCGATCTTTATTGTGCTGAATGCCGCACCGGAAGAGATCGCGTTCAAGATGCCCGTGATGCCCGAGTACAGGAACTGGCGGCAGGTGCTCAACACCACCGAGAACAAGCAGATGCCCGTTGATTTCGCGTCGGGCGCCGACACCAAGGCGCCTTCCCGCTCGGTGCTCGCCTTTGCGGGCTCGGCATGAATGAGCGGCATTTCGGTCCCCTGCTGACGAAGGACGGCGCGCTGTTCCGCCTGTGGGCGCCGGCGGCCAAGCGCGTCGACGTGCTGCTCGACAAGCCGCATGCGCTGAGCCGCGGCGACGATGGCTGGTTCAAGGTCGAAATCCCTGGCGTCGCCGCTGGCGCGCGCTACAAGTTTCGCATCGATGATGAGATCGACGTCCCCGACCCGGCTTCCGCGTTCCAGCCCGACGACGTCCTCGGCCCGAGCGAGGTGATCGATCACGACGCTTTCCCGTGGCGCGCCACCGACTGGCGCGGGCGGCCGTGGCATGAGGCGGTTGTCCTCGAAGCGCATGTCGGCACCTTCACACCCGAAGGCACCTATCGCGCGATCATCGACAGGCTCGACCATCTCGTGGAGAGCGGCATCACCGCGCTCGAATTGATGCCGCTCGCCGATTTCGCAGGAACACGCAACTGGGGCTATGACGGCGTCCTGTGGTACGCGCCCGACAGCGCCTACGGCCGGCCGGAGGATTTGAAGGCGCTGATCGACGCCGCCCATCAGCGCGGGTTGATGGTGATGCTCGATGTCGTCTACAACCATTTCGGCCCCGAAGGAAATTATCTCGGCCGCTACGCGCCCAGCTTCTTCACCGACGCGCACACGCCCTGGGGCAGCGCCATCGATTATCGCGTCAAGCAAGTGCGCGACTTCGCGATCGGGAACGCGGTGCATTGGCTGCGTGACTACCGCTTCGACGGCCTGCGGCTCGACGCCGTCAACACCATCGTGGAAACAGGCGAAATCCCGATCCTGCATGATCTCAGCATCGCTGTCGGCAGGCTTGCGGCGGAGGCCGGCCGGCACATCAACATGGTGCTCGAGAACAGCGACAATCGTGCGAGCCTGCTCGATGCTACCGAAGACCCGCCGCGCGGCAAATATCGCGGGCAGTGGAACGACGACTATCATCACGTCTGGCACGTGATGCTGACCGGCGAGGCGCAAGGCTATTACGGCGACTACCAGCGCTCGCCGCGTGGCGATCTCGCCCGCGCGCTCTCGTCCGGCTACGTCTACCAGGGAGAGGTCTCGACGTTCTGGGGCGGCATTCCCCGCGGCGAGCCGAGCGGCGCGCTGTCGCCGACCTCTTTCGTCAACTTCCTGCAGAACCACGACCAGATCGGCAATCGCCCCTTCGGCGACCGTCTCGAGAGCTTCGCCGATCCAAAAGCCATCGAGGCCGCGCTGGCGATCACGCTGCTCGCGCCGATGACGCCGATGCTGTTCATGGGCGAGGAATGGGGCTCGAAGGCGCCGTTTCCGTTCTTCTGCGATTTCCATGGCGATCTCGCCAACGCAGTCCGCAAGGGCCGGCGCGAGGAATATGCCTGGGCCTATGCCAAATATGGCGATGAGGTTCCCGATCCGCTGCAGCAATCGACCTCTCAGTCGGCCGTGCTGGATTGGACGGAGCGCGACCGCGAGCCGGGACGGACACGGCTGGCGCTGGTCAGGAGCCTGCTTGCGATGCGCCGCCGCGAAATCATGCCACGGCTTGCCGGCGCCAGCTTCGGCGACGCGCAGGCGGAGGCCGAGTTGCTGACGGCACATTGGCGCATGGGCGACGGCAGGCAACTGTCGCTGACCGCCAATCTCGGCGACCGAGAGATTGCAGCGCCGAAAGACCGGCCTGCGGGAACTTTGATCTGGGGCAGTGCGTTGGGCGATAACGTCCCTCCTTGGTCGGTGTGCTGGCACATCGGATAGAAGAATGCCCCCCGCGATTCCGATCGCGACCTATCGGTTGCAGCTCACCGCCGATTTCGACTTCGATGCCGCCGCCGAAGTCGTGCCTTATCTGAAGGCGCTCGGCATCACACATCTTTATGCCTCGCCCTTCATGAAGGCGCGCAAGGGTTCGACCCACGGCTATGACATCGTCGATCACACCAAGTTCAATCCGGAACTCGGCGGCGAAGCCGGTTTCGAGCGCTTAAATGCGGCGCTCAAGCAGCACGATATCGGGCTGATCCTGGACTTCGTGCCCAATCATGTGGGCGTGCATTTCGACGACAATCCCTGGTGGCTCGACGTGCTCGAGTGGGGCCCCACCTCGCCGCACGCCGCCTCCTTCGACATCGACTGGGAGCAATTGCCCTACCGCGCCCGCGGCGGCGTGCTGCTGCCGATCCTAGGTTCGTCCTATGGGCAGGCGCTGGAGCGCGGCGAGATCGAGCTGCGCTACGATGCCGGCGAGGGCAGCTTCTCCGCCTGGTATTTCGAGCACCGCCTGCCGATCGCACCCGAGCGCTATGGCGAGGTGCTGCGAACGATCGTGCGCGAGGCTGACGCCGCCGAGAGCGATGCCGGCAAGGGCATCCTCGCGCTGGCGTCGCGCTACACGGGACTGCGGCATCCCAATCGGAAGGAAGCCCCGGGGTTCAAGGCGGAACTGAAGGCAATCGCAGATGCCGCCGAGATCATCGCGCGCGGGCTATCGGCCTACCGCGCCGGCGAGGGCCGCCCGGCGCAAACGCTCGCGCTGCATCATCTGCTCGAACGCCAGCACTACAAGCTCGGCCATTGGCGGCTCGCCTCCAGCGACATCAACTATCGCCGTTTCTTCGACATCAACAATCTCGCCGGCATCCGCGTCGAGGATGCCGGCACATTCGAGGCGATCCACCTGCTCGTGCAGCGATTGATCGCAGAAGGCAAGCTGCAGGGATTGCGGCTCGATCATATCGACGGCTTGTGCGATCCCGCGCAATATTGCCAGCGGCTGCGCCGCCTGATCCGCCATGCGCAAGGCGGCGGCAGGCCGTTCTATCTTGTGATCGAAAAGATCCTCGGCGAGCATGAGAAGCTGCCCGCGCTTGCCGGCGTTCACGGCACCACAGGTTATGAATGGATGAACGCGATCGCCCAAGTCCTGGTCGAGGGCAAGGGCCTGGAGCCGCTCGACGAGATCTGGCGGCAGATCAGCAACCGCTCGCCGAGGCTCGCGCCGGTGCTGAAAGAAGCTAAGCGCCGCGTGCTCGAGACGCTGCTCACCAGCGAGTTCACGGTGCTGTGGCGGCTGCTCGCGCGGATCGCGAACGGCCACTACTCGACGCGCGATTTTTCCGCCGACAGCCTGCGGCAGGCGCTCGAGCTCAATGTGCTGCACTTCCCGGTCTATCGCACTTATCTCACTGCCTCCGGCCCGACGCCGCATGATCGAGCCTTGATCGCCCACACGATCGAGCGGGCGCGCGGCGACTGGTTCGCCGCCGACGAAGGCATTTTCGATTTCCTCCAGGACGCGCTGACCATGGACCTGATCGAGCCCGGCCGCGCCACTCATAGCGCGCCGCGCGTTCGGCGCTTTGCGCAGAAGGTGCAGCAATTCACCGGTCCGATGATGGCAAAGTCATTGGAGGACACCACCTTCTACCGCTATCATCGCCTGCTCGCGCTGAACGAAGTCGGCGGCGATCCGGCCGCGAAAGCGCTGTCGGTCGACGCATTTCACCAGATGATGCAGAGGCGCGCCAATGAAGGGCCACACGGCATAACCGCGACCGCGACCCACGACACCAAGCGCGGCGAGGATGCTCGTGCCCGCATCCTGGCGCTGGCTGAAATTCCCGGTGAGTGGACCAGCGCGGTATCGCGCTGGAAAGTCCTCAACGCGCCGCACCTTGTGGTCGAAGGCGAATTTCGCGCACCATCGGCGACATCGGAATACATGCTCTACCAAGCGATGCTCGGCGCCTGGCAACCTGATGATCCCCGCTTCCTCGAGCGCATGCAGGCCTATGCGCTGAAAGCGTCGCGCGAAGGCAAGCAGGAGACGAGCTGGCTCAATCCGCATGAGGTCTATGAAGCTGGCGTCAAGACGTTCCTCGAGCGCATCCTGGACCGTTCCCGCTCGGCCGACTTCCTGAACGCGCTGGAAGCCCTGGCACGGCGGCTGTCGCTATTGGGCGCGCTGAATTCGCTGAGCCAGCTCACGCTGAAGGCGACGCTTCCCGGCGTGCCGGACTTCTACCAGGGCACCGAGTTCTGGGATTTTTCCCTCGTCGATCCTGACAATCGCCGTCCGGTCGACTTCGCCGCGCGCACATCCGCGCTTGCCGTGTTGGAAGAGCCGGACTGGGCGCAGCTTGTCCAGCAATGGCCCGACGGTCGGTTGAAGCTCGCCTGGACCCGGCACCTGCTGCGGCTTCGCAGCGAATTCCCCGACGTGTTCACGCAAGGCAACTATCTGCCGCTGGAGACGAGTGGAGCACACCGCGATCACATCATCGCCTTTGCGCGACAATGGGAACGGGATGCAGTCATCGTCGCCGTTGCAAAGTCCTTCGCGCCTTTCACCGAAGTCGGCCGTGTCTGGCCGAAAGCAGAGGCTTTCGACGGCGCGGTCACGATTAAAGGTTATGTCACCGACGCCGGCGAGAACGAGCTGCAGCTCTCCACGCTCTTCAGGCATATGCCTGTTGCCGTCCTCAAGGCGAAAGTCGCCGCCGTCTTAAAGCCAACCCGAAAGCGCGTCCGCGCCTGAATGAGGGACGCCACCTCTCCCGCTTGCGGGAGAGGTCGGCGCGCAGCGCCGGGTGAGGGCTCTCTCCGCGCAAAGATAATCTCTGCTCTTTTCGCGGAGACACCCTCACCCCAACCCTCTCCCGCAAGCGGGAGCGGAGCGCAGCGTTCACTGCGGATACGCCGCGCTTCAATTGCGTTTCGTCAGCAGCAGACGGCCCCGATTGCGGATCGCGGTTTGCGCGACTTCGGCAAAGCGTTGCAGCAGCCAGGGTAATGTCACTTCCACATTGACATTATCTTCGTTGACATCGACGTGACCGGTTGCGGCCTGTCCGAGCGCGCGCACGCGAAAGATCATGCGATTGTCCTCCCAGCGCTCCTCATCGACCTTGAGCACCGGCACGCTGTTCGCAGCGCGCGAGAGTCCCGTCTTCAGGCGACGCATGGCTTCCTCGCGGCCAAGGCTATGCGGAATCGAAACGACCAATGGAGCAGACATTGCAAAATTCCTCCTCTGATCAACTGCATGTAGTGCCACGTCAGCTAAACAGAAGGCCGATACGTGCGGCCCGAGAGCCGGAACCTTCATGAATTAGGTTCGTTTTCCTCACGAAGGGCAGAAGCGGCAACCAGGCCCTCCGGGCTGAGGAGAGACTTATATGTCAATTGGAACGATCATACTCATCATTCTGATCATCCTGCTGCTGGGCGGCTTCAGCGGCGTAGGCGGCGGGCCGTTCTATGGCACCGGCTACTACGGCGGCGGCGGGCTCGGACTCGTGATCGTCATCCTGCTGATCCTGCTATTGCTCGGGAGGATCTGACGCTCACACGAAGCCGCTGACTTTTTCCCTGTCATTGCGAGCGCAAGCGAAGCAATCCATCTCTCCGCACGTGGAGCTGTGGATTGCTTCGTCGCTTCGCTCCTCGCAATGACGACTCGCAGAATCGTAGGGTAGGCAAAGCGCAGCGTGCCCACCATCCACACTCCGCAAGAAATGGTGGGCACGCTGCGCTTTGCCCACCTACCTCATCGCTACTTCTTCGCTGCCAGCTTCTTCATCGCCGCCTTGATCGACGTGGCGGCATCGTCATAGCCATCCCAGGCCTTGCTCCGCGCGAGCAGCGACGGCACGGTGCGCACCGTGTACTTCTTCGGATCGAGATCGCCGCGCACCTGCGCCCAAGTCAGCGGCATCGAGACGGTGGCACCTTCGCGTGCGCGGGGCGACAGCGGGGCGACCGCAGTCGACATCCGGTCGTTGCGCAGATAGTCGAGGAAGATCTTTCCCTTGCGCAGCTTCTTCGACATGTTGAGCAGATATTGCTCGGGGTCGTCATCGGCCATCCACTGGCAGATCGCCTGCGCGAACGCTTTGGCCTCCTTCCAGGTCACGCGGTCCTTTGCGCCATACAGCAATGGCGCCACGACATGCAGGCCCTTGCCGCCGGTGGTTTTGCAGAAGCTCTCGAGGCCGACGGCTGAGAGTCGCTGGCGCATGTCCTTGGCGGCCTCGATGACGTCTGAGAATTCGACGTTCGGCGCGGGATCGAGATCGAACACCAGTCGCCCCGGCGTATCGTAGATATCGGGCGCGCAATTCCAGGGATGCAGTTCGAGCCCGCCGATCTGCGCAACCGCCGCCAATCCCTCGACGCGATCGATCTGCACATAGGGCTTGCGGTCGCCGGAGACCTTTGCGAGCTCCAAGAGGTTCGACATGCCCTGCATCGCATGGCGCTGGAAGAACTTTTCGCCATTGATGCCATCAGGCGCGCGCACGATCGAGCACGGCCTGCCCTTGAGATGGACGATCATCCATTCGCCGACCGCCTCGAAATAGCGCGCCAGATCGAGCTTGGTCACGCCCTCGCCGTCGAAGGCGTCGGGCCACAGCTCCTTGTCGGGCTTGGAGATCACGACGCCCATGACAACAGAGGATTTATCCGCAGCCGATTTCGCAGCCTTCGCCGCGGCCCTGCCCGGCTTCGGCTCGGCGATCTCAGTCTTGGCCGGCTCTTCGGCCTCCACCTCCTTGGCCGGCTTGTCCTGCCGCAGTCCCTTGAACGCGGCCTGCCGGATATTGCCGCCCTCGGTCCAGCCGGCGAATTCGATCTCGGCGACGAGGTCGGGCTTCAGCCAATGGATATCGCGCGCCTTGCGCGGCGCATTCTCGCCGCCGAACGGACTCTCGTCGGATTCATGCGCCTTCAGCACCGGCAACAGCCGGCGGACCTTGTCCTGGCCGAAGCCGGTACCGACAACTCCCACAAAGGCGAGATGATCGCCGCGATAGACGCCGGCCATCAGCGAGCGGAATTTTCCGCTGGTGGTCTTCCAGCCGCCCAGCACGACCTCGTGACCGGCACGGCATTTCGCCTTGGTCCACAGCTCGGAGCGGCCGGAGCGATAGGGCGCATCCAGCTTCTTGGAGACGATGCCCTCAAGCTCCAATTTGCAGGCCGACTCCAGCACCGCGTCGCCACCGCTCTCGAAATGCTCGACATAGTGGATCAACTTGCCCTTGCCTTTTCGTGCTTCCAGGAGCCGCTTCAGCCGCGCCTTGCGCTCGGCCAGCGGCAGCGCGCGCAGATCCTCATTCTCGGCGAACAGCAGGTCGAAGGCATAGAAGATCAGATCATCGGTCTTGCCGTCCGAGATCGCCGCCTGCAGCGTCGAGAAATTCGGTATGGCGTTCTTGTCCAACCCGACGATCTCGCCGTCAACAATCACATCAGGCAGCTTGCCGCCTTCTTTCGCGATCGCACCGAACTTGTCGGTCCAGTCCAGACCCTTGCGGGTCTTGAGCGTGGCCTCGCCGTCCTCGACCCGCAATTGCACGCGGTAGCCATCGAGCTTGATCTCGTGGCACCAGCCGGCACCGCCGGGTGGACGATCGACGGACGTGCAGAGCTCCGGTGCAACGAAGTCCGGCATCGCCTCGACCTTCTTTGGCTCGATCTTCTTTGCTTTGGCTTTGGCGGAAGCGCGCGACTTCGACGCCAGCGTTTTGGGCGCCGGCGCTTTCGTCCTCGGACGCGCCGCGCCGGTCTCCTCCCGATTGGACTGCCAGACCGCATCGGCCTTCGCCTTCGCGCGGCCGTTCTTCGACAGCATGAACGGCTTTGGCGCCCTGCCCTTGCCGGCCGCGATCTGCTCCATGGTGCGGCCGGAGGCGACGGATCGGTCCTCATCGAGAATGCTTTCCCCGTCCTCGCTGGCATATTCGTCACGATGCTTGATCAGCAGCCAATTGGTGCGCTTGCCGCCGAAACGATCGCCGCGCATCCGCACCAGCACCCAGCTTCCATGCAGCTTGTCGCCATCCAGGGTGAACTTCAGATCGCCTTTCTTGAACCCGGCTGCGGGATCGTCCGATTCCCAATAGCCGCGATCCCACAGCATCACCGTGCCGCCGCCATACTGGCCTTCCGGAATGGTGCCTTCGAAATCGCCATAGTCGAGCGGATGGTCCTCGACCTCCACCGCAAGCCGCTTGTCGTGCGGATCAAGCGAGGGCCCCTTGGTCACCGCCCACGACTTGAACACCCCGTCCATTTCGAGTCGGAGGTCGTAATGCAGCCGCGTGGCGTCATGCTTCTGGATCACAAAGCGGCGCTGTTTGGACGGCGCAACCTTGACCTCGCCGGAGGGCTCGTCGGTCTTGGAGAAGTCGCGTTTCTTGCGATAGGTGGACAGGTTTCTCTGCAGCACGGGTGCACCTCACGCAAATGGCCGCCGCCTTGCGGCGGTATATACCAGGAACCAAAACCCCTCGCATCGGTTGAAGTTCCCATACTCCAAGATATCCGGAGAATGAAATGGCCCCTCGCGCCTATTGGAAAGGCACCTTGAAGCTGTCGCTAGTGGCGTGCCCGGTGCTGCTGTATCCGGCCTCGACGTCGGTCGCGAAAACCCGCTTCCACATGATCAACAAGGAGACCGGCAACCGCTTGAAGCAGCAGATGGTGGACGCCGAAACCGGCGACATCGTCGAAGCCGACCAGAAGGCGCGCGGCTATGAGCTACGGAAAGGGAAATATGTCGAGATCGAACCGGAGGAACTCGAATCCGTCCAGATCGAGAGCAACCACACAATCGACATCGAAAGCTTCGTGCCCAGGGACGAGATCGACAAGCGCTATCTCAACCACCCCTATTACATCGCGCCCGACGGCAAGGCCGGCGCTGACGCTTTCGCTGTGATCCGTGACGCGATGAAGGACCAGGACCGCGTCGCGCTGGCGCGGATCGTGCTGACCAACCGCGAGCACGTCATGGCGATCGAGCCGCTCGGCAAGGGCCTGCTCGGCACCACCTTGCGCTACCCTTATGAGCTGCGCGATGAGGCCGATTATTTCGCCGACATCAAGACGCCGAAGATCACCAAGGATATGGTCGAGCTCGCCGGCCACATCCTCGACAGCAAGGCGGCGCATTTCGACCCCTCGAAATTCAAGGACGACTATGAGGATGCACTGAAGGCACTGGTGCGACGCAAGGCGGCCGGCAAGCCGATCGAGGCCCCGGAGCCCGAGGAGCGGCCGAGCAACGTCGTCAGCCTGATGGATGCGCTGAAGCAGAGCCTGAAGGGCCGCTCGGCAGCCAAGAAACGCAGCCATTCCACCGCCCGCCGCCAGCCCTCCCGCCGCCGCGCAGCGCGAAAAGCGCATCGCTCGACCGCGCGTGCACGCAAGGCGGGGTAGACTACAGCGTCATGGCCGGGCTTGTCCCGGCCACCCACGCCTTCCTTCTTGCCCAGAGAACGTGGATGCCCGGGACAAGCCCGGCCATGACGAAGAGAAGCGCGAAGCCGGACTACCGCTTGGTCTTCCGCTTCTTGCTGCTCTTCCGCTTCTTCGTCGTTTTCTTCTTGGACGTTTTCTTCTTCGACGACTTCTTCGGGACTTTCCTGCCTTTGGCGCGCGCTTCCGAAAGTCCGATCGCGATCGCCTGCTTGCGGCTCTTGACCTTGCGGCCTGAGCGGCCGCTCTTCAACGTGCCGGCCTTGCGCTTCTTCATCGCGCGCCTGACGTCGCCGGATGCTTTCCTGGAATATTTTCGTGCCATTGGCATTCCTCCCGGTTGAGGGAGATTAATTTCCTCACTCCGAAAAAGTTCCGCCTCTGCAACTCGCCTCAGTCCGCCGCGCGCAAGCGATAGCCTATCCCAGTCTCTGTCAGCACGAATTGCGGACGCTCGGGATCAGCCTCGATCTTCTGCCGAAGCTGACGCACATAGACGCGAAGATATTGCGCATCGGTGAGTTCGTCCCACAATTCCTTCAGCAGGAAACGATGCGTGAGCACCTTGCCCGCGTGCTGCACCAGCACACGAAGCAGCTCATATTCCTTTGGCGACAATTTCACCTCGCGATCGCCGACCTTGACGATGCGGCGCACGAGGTCGACCGAGAGATCGCCGGTGCGAAACACCGGCCGTTCACCCTGCACCTGCAATTGATGGCGCAGCGCCGCGCGCAGTCGTGCCAAGAGCTCATCCATGCCGAACGGCTTGGTGAGATAATCGTCGGCGCCGAGGTCGAGCGCCTGCACCTTGCCCGCCTCGTCGCCGCGGCTCGATAGCACCACGATCGGCACGCTTTCGTTGCGCGCGCGGATCATGCGTAGGAGGTCGTGGCCCTGTATATCAGGCAGGCCCAGATCGAGGATGATCAGCGCAGGCCCCTGCGCGAGCATCTCCAGTCCGGCCTTGCCGTTGGGGGCCTCGAGAATTTCGTACCCTTGCGTGTTCAGCCCCATCCGCAACAATTTGCGGATCGGCGGCTCGTCATCGATGACCAGGACCTTGATCGGTGTCGCGTTCATGCAGCGGTATCCAGCGCAGCGGTAGCCGCCGGGATCGGCAGCCGGATGGTGAGCACGGCGCCGCTCCGGTCGGTGCGGTTGGCGGCCGAGATCGTGCCATGCATGGCTTCGACGAATCCGCGGGAGATCGCAAGACCGAGGCCAGTGCCGGGGCGGACATGATCGCCCTTCTGCACACGGTAGAACTTGTCGAAGATGCTTTCGAGTTCGGTCGGCGGAATGCCGCTGCCCTCGTCCATGACCTGCAGCACGATCGAATCACGATCCCGCCGGCCGCGGATCGAGATCGTGGTGTCGGCGGGAGCGTATTTGGCCGCGTTGTCGAGCAGGTTGAACAGCACCTGTTCGAACAGCACCGCGTCGAGCTCCAGCATCGGCAGATCGGCGGCGAGATCGAGCGAAACCTTGTGTCGCACCAAGATCTTGCCGGCGCGGCGCAGCGCGCTGCCGATAATTTCGCCGACATCATGCCGCGCCGTGTTCGGCACGATGGCGCCGGATTCGAGCTTGGTCATGTCGAGCAGATTGGCGATGAAGCGGTTCAGCCGTTCGGACTCGTCGATCACGGTCGCGAGCAGATCGTGCTTCTGCGCATCCGTGAGGTTGCCGCCGAGATCGCGCATGGTCGAGGCGGCGCCGAGTACCGAGGCCAATGGGGTCTTCAGGTCGTGCGAGATCGAGGTCAGGAGCGCTGAGCGCAGGCGTTCGGATTCGACGGTACGCTTGACCTTGTCCATGTCCTCGACCAGCAGCACGCGCTCGATCGCGAGCGCGCCCTGGTCGACCAGCGCATCCAGCAGCCGCCGCTGGTCCGGCGTCAGCAGCGGGCCGGTCTTGTCATTGTCGATGCCGATGGCGCCGATCAGGCCGCGGCCGGTCCGCATCGGCAAAAACAGGCGCTTGGCGCCCGGCAACGTGTCCGAGCCGCGGCCGGCCGGCCGATCGTTCGACCAGGCCCAGTTCGCGGCCGCAAGATCGGCGTCGTCGAGCTGGTCTTCCGGCGGATAGCCGGCCTTGACGACGAGCAAGCCCTCTTCCGGCAGCAGCAGCACCACGCGCACCTTCAGCATCAGCGCGATCTGGTAGGCGGTCGCCCATAATACGTCATCCAGCGTCGCGGTGCCCGCGAGCTTGCGGCTGAAGGCGTAAAGCCACTCGGTCATGCGCACGCGGCTGATCGCGGTATCGGCCTGCACCCGCACCCGCGCCGCGACGTTGGAAACGAGCAGCGCGATCAGCATGAAGAAGAAGAACGCCGCGATATTGGTCGGGTCGGTGATCGTGAAGGTGTAGACCGGCGGCAGGAAGAAGAAATTGTAGCACAGCGAGGCCACGACGCTCGCGAGCAGCGACGGCCACAGGCCATAGCGCACAGCCACCGCGACGACGGCGGTGAGGAAGACCAGGTCGACGTTCTCGACGCCGAAGCGAGGATGGACCAGCGCGGCGGCGCCGAGCCCGAGGCCGACGATCAGGAGCGAGTACAAATAAGGCCTGAGGTTGAACGGCTCGGTTCGCGCCGCCGTCTGCACCGCCGGCCCTTTGTCGAGGCCGGCAGGCAGATCCTCGCCGGCGATCACGTGCACGCTGATATTGCCTGCGCGCCGCACCAGATCGTGCACCACCGAGCCGCGCAGGATCTCGAACCACCGCGAGCGCGACGACTTGCCGATCACGACATGCGTGACATTGCTGGACTGCGCGAAACTGATCAGATCATCGGCGATGCGGCGATGCACGGCGGGAATCGTCAGCGCCTCGCCGCCAAGCGATTCGGCAAGCCGCATCGTATCGGCGAGCCGGTCACGCTGCTCGTCAGAGAGCTGCAGGCTGCGCCGGGTTTCGATGCTGATCGCGGTCCAGGGCGCGTGCAGGCGATCGGCAAGCCGCTTGGCGTAGCGCACGAGGCCGGCGGCGCGCGGATCCTCGCTGACGCAGACCAGGATACGCTCGCCCGCGGCCCAGGGACCGGCGATGGCGTTGGCCTGCATATGATTGAGCAGCTGTTCGTCGACCCGCTCGGCCGTCCGCCGCAGCGCCAGCTCGCGCAGCGCGGTCAGGTTGCCGGGCGAGAAATAATGCTGAAGCGCCCGCTCCGCCTGCTTGGGCACATAGACCTTGCCCTCCTTCAATCGCTGGATCAAATCGTCGGGCGGCAGGTCGATCAATTCGATCGCATCCGCGCGGTCGAAGATCGAATCCGGGACGGTCTCGCGCACCCGCACATGCGTGATCTGGGCCACGACGTCGTTGAGGCTTTCGATGTGCTGGACGTTGACGGCGGTGTAGACGTCGATGCCGTGGGAGAGCAGTTCCTCGACGTCGAGATAGCGCTTCGGATGCCGGCTGCCGGGCGCGTTGGTGTGGGCGAGCTCGTCGACGATGGCAAGCTGCGGCCGGCGCATGATCAGCGCATCCAGGTCCATCTCCTCGAGCACCTGGTCCTTGTAATTGATCTGCTTGCGCGGGATCACTTCGAGCCCGTGCAGCAGCGCCTCGGTCTCGGCGCGGCCGTGGGTCTCGACAACACCCACCACCACATCGGTGCCGCCCTTGAGCTTGGCATGCGCGCTCTGCAGCATCTCGTAGGTCTTGCCGACGCCGGGAGCGGCGCCGACGAAGATCTTCAGCCGCCCGGACGCATCGTTCTCTCGCCGGGCGGCTTCCAGGAGGGCGTCCGGCGAGGGTCGCTTCCCAGGGTCGCGATGCTCATTTGCCATAGAGCAAATATAGTCGCGTCACGTCATTCGGCCTAGCCGCCTTTATTTCGAAGCGCCGTCCAAAGCGAGGTTAAGCGCCAGGACATTCACCCGCGGCTCGCCGAGCACGCCGATGAAACGGCCCTTGGTGTTGGCTTCGACGAGCTGGCGGACCTGCGCTTCCTGCAGGTTGCGCGCTTTTGCCACCCGCGGCACCTGGAAGAGCGCCGCCTCCGGCGAAATGTCGGGATCGAGGCCGCTTCCCGAGGTGGTGACGAGGTCGATCGGCACCGGCTGGGACGGGTTTTCCGCCTTCAGCTTCTCGACATCCTCCTTGACGCGGTCGTTCAGCGCCTTGCTGGTCGGACCGAGGTTGGAGCCGCCGGAGTTCGCCGCGTTGTAGGGCGCGGGCACCGTCTTGGAGGAATCGTTTGGATCCGGCGCTAGCGTCGCCGACGGTCGGCCGTGGAAATATTTGTCCTCCTTGAACTCCTGCCCGATCAGGGCGGAGCCGATGATCTTGCCGTCCTTCTCGATCAGGCTGCCCTGCGCCTGGGACGGAAAGATCACGCCGGCTATGGCGGTGATCGCGAGCGGATAGGCGAGGCCCGTGACTGCCGTCAACAACAGCAGAAGGACGATGGCGGGACGAATTTCTCTAAGCATGTTGTCTCTCCTAATTCTCGTCATTGCGAGCGAAGCGAAGCCATCCATCGGGCCGCGGGGCAAGATCGTGGATTGCTTCGTCGCTTCGCTCCTCGCAATGACGGTGTCCATTAAGCCAGGTGCAAGGCTGCGACCGCGAGGTCGATCGCCTTGATGCCGATGAAGGGGATGATGATGCCCCCTAAGCCGTAGATCATCAGGTTGCGGCGGAGCAACGCGCCGGCGCCGATGGCGCGATAGGCCACGCCCTTCAGCGCCAGCGGGATCAACGCGATGATGATCAGCGCGTTGAAGATGATCGCGGACAGGATCGCGCTCTGCGGGCTCGAAAGGCCCATGATGTTGAGCACGCCGAGCTGCGGATAGAACGCCAGGAACATCGCCGGGATGATTGCGAAATATTTCGCGACATCGTTGGCGATCGAGAACGTCGTCAGCGCACCGCGGGTCATCAGGAGCTGCTTGCCGATCTCGACCACCTCGATCAGCTTGGTCGGGTTGGAGTCGAGATCGACCATGTTGCCGGCTTCGCGCGCGGCCTGGGTGCCGGTGTTCATGGCGACGCCGACGTCGGCTTGCGCGAGCGCCGGCGCGTCGTTGGTGCCGTCGCCGCACATCGCCACCAGCTTGCCCTTGGCCTGCTCGTCGCGGATCAGCTTGAGCTTGTCCTCGGGCGTGGCCTGCGCCAGGAAGTCGTCGACGCCGGCTTCGGCCGCGATCGCCGCCGCGGTCATCGGATTGTCGCCGGTGATCATCACGGTGCGGATGCCCATGCGGCGCAGCTCGGCGAAACGCTCGCGGATGCCGCCCTTGACGATATCCTTGAGGTGGATGACGCCGAGCAGCCGGCCGTCCTTGGCCACGGCGAGCGGCGTGCCGCCTTCCTTGGCGATCTCGTCGGCAATGCTCTGCAGTTCGCGCGCGGCGTCGGTGTTGACATTGGCCTGGAGGGCGCGGACAGCATTGCCGCTCGCCAGCGACTGCGCGGTGCCGCCGCCGATATAGTTGAGGATCGCATCCACCGCGCCCTTGCGGACCGCGGACGAGCCGGCATCGATGCCGCTCATGCGGGTCTGCGCGGTGAACGGCACGAAGGTCGCGGCGAGCTCATGCATGTCGCGGCTGCGGATGCCGTATTTCTCCTTGGCCAGCACGACGATGGAACGGCCTTCCGGCGTCTCGTCGGCGAGCGAGGCGAGCTGCGCGGCATCGGCAAGCTCCTGCTCGGTGACGCCACGCACGGGGCGGAACGCGGTCGCCTGGCGGTTGCCGAGCGTGATGGTGCCGGTTTTGTCGAGCAACAGCGTGTCGACGTCGCCGGCGGCTTCCACCGCGCGGCCGGACATTGCCAGCACGTTGAAGCGCACCAGGCGGTCCATGCCGGCGATGCCGATCGCCGAGAGCAGCGCGCCGATCGTGGTCGGGATCAGCGTCACGAACAGCGCCACCAGCACCACGACCGAGATCGAGCCGCCGGCATAGGCCGCGTAGCTCGGGATCGTCACGGTCGCGAACACGAAGATGATGGTGAGGCCGGCCAGCAGGATGTTCAGCGCAATCTCGTTCGGCGTCTTCTGCCGCTCGGCGCCTTCGACCAGCCGGATCATGCGGTCGATGAAGGTCGAGCCCTGCGCCGCTGTGATGCGGACGCGGATCCAGTCCGACAGCACCTGCGTGCCGCCGGTCACCGCCGAACGGTCGCCGCCGGATTCACGGATCACGGGCGCGGACTCGCCAGTGATCGCGGCTTCGTTGACCGAGGCCACGCCTTCGATCACCTCGCCGTCGGACGGGATGATGTCGCCGGCCTCGACCAGAACGATGTCGCCGACCTTGAGCGTGGTGCCGGGGACGAGGCGGTAGTTCCGCCCCGAACCTTCCAGCAGCTTGGCCTGGCTCTCGGTGCGGGTCTTCTTCAGCGAATCCGCCTGCGCCTTGCCGCGTCCCTCGGCGACGGCTTCGCCGAAATTGGCGAACAGCACCGTGAACCAGAGCCACAGGATGATCTGGAAAGTGAAGCCGATGTTCTCCGCGCCGGTGACGAGGTCACGCAAGAAGATCACCGTGGTGAGCGCGGCGACGATCTCGACCACGAACATCACGGGGTTCTTCGCCATCAGCCGCGGATCGAGCTTGATGAAGGACGATTTGATCGCAGGTACCAGGATTTTGGGGTCGAGCATGGTCGACGCCCTCACCTGCTTTTGCAGTTTCATGGTTTCCATGGATGTGACTCCAATTAATTCGATCAGAACAGGGTGTTGGCGTTCATGGCGAGATGCTCGACGATCGGTCCGAGCGCCAGCGCCGGGAAGAAGGTGAGGCCGCCGATGATCAGGATCACGCCGACGACGAGACCGACGAACAGGCCGCCGGTGGTCGGGAACGTGCCGGCCGACGGCGGGACCGACTTCTTCTGCGCCAGCGAACCCGCAATCGCCATTGCCGGCACGATCATGAAGAAGCGGCCGACGAACATCGCGCTGGCGAGCGTCAGGTTGTAGAAGAAGGTGTTGCCGGTCAGCCCTGCAAAGGCCGAGCCGTTATTGCCGGTCGCCGAGGTGAAGGCATAGAGCACCTCGGTGAAGCCGTGCGGGCCGGCATTGGCCATCGAAGCAACCGCGGACGGCAGCACCACGGCGACCGCGGTCCAGCCGAGATACATCAGCGGCAGCACCAGGATCGCGAGCATCGCCATCTTGACCTCGCGCGCCTCGATCTTCTTGCCGACATATTCCGGCGTACGGCCGACCATCAGGCCGGCGACGAAGATCGCCAGCACGACGAACAGCAGCATGCCATAAAGGCCGGCGCCGACGCCGCCGACGATGATTTCGCCGAGTTGCATGTTAACCAGCGGGATCATGCCGCCGAGCGCGGTGAAGCTGTCATGCATGGCATTGACGGCGCCGCAGGACGCCGCGGTGGTGACGACGGCGAACAGCGACGACGCGACGATGCCGAAGCGGACTTCCTTGCCTTCCATGTTGCCGCCGGACAGCCCCAGCGCATGCAGCGCGGTGGTGCCGTTGGCCTCGGCCCAGTAGCAGACCAAAACGCCGGCGACGAACAGCACGCCCATTACCGCGAGGATCGCCCAGCCCTGCCGCTGGTTGCCGACCATGCGGCCGAACACGTTGGTGAACGCGGCGCCGATCACAAAGATCGAGAGCATCTGCACGAAGTTCGACAGCGCCGTCGGATTCTCGAACGGATGCGCAGCGTTGGCGTTGAAGAAGCCGCCACCATTGGTGCCGAGCATCTTGATCGCGACCTGCGAGGCCACCGGGCCGACGGCGACGATCTGCTTGGCGCCTTCGAGCGTGGTTGCATCGACATAGGGCCCGAGCGTCTGCGGCATGCCCTGCGACACCAGGAACAGCGAATAGACGATGCAGATCGGCAGCAGGATGTAGAGCGTGCAGCGGGTGATATCGACCCAGAAATTGCCGATCGTGCGTACAGAGGCGCGGGCGAAGCCCCGGATCAACGCCACCGCGAGCACCATGCCGGTCGCAGCCGAGAGGAAGTTCTGGTGCGTCAGGCCGAGCATCTGGACCAGGTACGACACCGTGCTCTCGCCGCCGTAGTTCTGCCAGTCGGTGTTGGTGAGAAAGGAGACCGCGGTGTTGAACGACAGATCCGGGGCAACGGCGGCCTGGTCCGCCGGATTGAACGGCAACACGGCCTGCAGCCGCATCACGCCGTAGATGATCAGGAAACCGCCGATATGAAACAGAAGCATCGCGACCGTATAGGTCAGCCAGTGCTGTTCGCGCCTTTCGTCGACGCCGCTGATCCAGTAGAACCCGCGCTCCACCGGGCGCAGCACCGGCGACAAGAAAGTCGCCTCGCCGTTGAAGACGCGCGTCATGTACCAGCCGAGCGGCTTCACCAGCGCGACGACGACGGCGCAAAAGAGGATTATTTGGAACCAGCCGATGGCGGTCATGGCATTAAACCTTTCGAATGGGCTTTGAGCGCAGCAGCACGGCAAGCACGCCGACCAACAGGATGGTCAGCGCCGCATCTGCCAGGAGAAGCTGCCCAATCATGAACATGGCGCTGATCAAAACCGCTCAGGGCGCAGCAGCGCATAGGTGAGATAGAAGAGAAGGCCGAGCGAGACGAGGCCGGCGAGCGAATAGTCGAAAATCATGGCGCGCCCCCTCACAGCCGTTCGCAGGCGTAGGCGTAGCCTATGCCGGCCGCGAAAAATGCCGCGATGAGCGCCAGCATGACGAGATCAAGCATTGGAGGCTCCTATGCATAACGGGCCGACAAAGGCCCGTTCTGGTTCCGAGGTGAGGTGCCACCCGCCGCATAGGTTTTCGAGATGTAGGCTGCGGCGTCGTTATAGGAATCTTATAAAGATCCGCTTCTCAGGCTCGCGCGCCGCGGCGAGCCCTTGGCCTAGCCGGGACCCACAACCTCCGGTATCGTCAAAGAGGTGGGGCCGCCACAGCACGCTTCCAAACACAGAATGGTGATCTGGGCCCTGGCGTTTGTCGGGACGACGCGTGAGGTTCGGCATCGCGCGCCCCGTCCATCTTTATGAAATCCCTATATTTCCGGCCGCCGCCCCATCTCGTTTTCAAATGGCGTTTTGACCACTTTTGACCTGCGGCATTTCGTCAAGCCGCATGATTGATAGGTCTCGCCATGTCACTGCTTTCAGAACCCTTGACCGCCGACTTCGGCCTTCGGCCGCGGGACGCCGGTAGAGTGACAGTCGAACTGATGTCCGACCTCATCCGCGACTATTGCCGACGCTTTCCCTCGCAAGGACGGCGCGACAAGACGGCGCGCGTCGAGGCACTGATCAAACTGGGCGCGTGGACCGATGCAGCGCTGGCGCTGCTCGACCTCGAACTGCCACAATGGCAGGTTCGTCGCCTCGCCTATGACGACGGCGAATGGTACTGCGCGCTATCGCGCGAGCGCGAACTGCCCGACTGGCTCGATCAATCGATCGAGACCCATCATGCCGATCTGGCGCTCGCCATCTTGAGCGCGTTCGTCGAGGCACAGCAGATCGCCGCACCATCGAGCCGCCCCAGCGTGCCGAGCGTCGAACGTCATGCCGACGGCTTCTACCAGCCGATGCTGAGCGACAATTTCGCCTGAGCGAGCAGCGCCGTGCAGCCACTGCCAAACCTGCCGCAAAAGCTGAAATCCGCCCAGGTCCTGGTTCGATTTGTGTTTCGGTTGCTGATCCTGAGCGGTTTCGCGCTGTTCGGGAGCATCGGCTTTGGCCGCAGCTTCATCGCGCTGCTCTGGATGTCCACCGTGCTCTGTGCCGTCATCGCCCTGATACGGCGGGAGCAGTTCATGGATGCCGATCTCAACCATTGGGACGAGATGGCAGCCTATGCCGCGCTTTGCGCGCTCGCCTCGGCCACCGGGCGATAACCGACGCGACGGCCCGGCGACCTTATACGTCCCTTATGAGATCGCTCACCCGCCCTCCTCGATTTCATATCCACCCACAAAGATATTGAACGCGTTACCAAGTCTCGTGAAGGAATCACAAAAATGAAACTCGTGAACATAAAACTCGACGAACCTCCATCGTGTAGCTCTGCTTCGCCTATCGTCTTTATCGGAAGGAACCGGCGCGGCGAGTGGGTCGCCCAGGAACAGAACGGTCTCTACGGCGGGCTGTTCGTCAATCGCTCCCAGGCAGTCAAATACGCGCTGTTCGAGAACGGGCATCATCCAGAAACCATCGTCGAACTGTCGCGCGAATTCGAACTTGACATGAACCGCAGTTCCTCCGCCGCGCCGTCACAAGCAACAGCCGCGCGACGCGTCGCCTGATCCGGTTCGCGGCCTACATTCAGGAGGAGTCAGATGATGCAGCCTTGTTTAGTTGCCGACCGCGACCAGGTCCTCGATACGATGATCACACTGACGCACCTGTCCAACCTGCACCGCACGATCATCGCGGGAAGTGGAGCCATGGAGCTCTATCTTTCGCTGCGCAGGCGCGGCTTCGTTCAGGTCGCGACAACCGCAACCTGCCGGGTGCCCAGGAGACAGCACAGCATCGGCCTGCTCACGGGAGACAAATCCCTGGCGGCGACCGAGGCGGCGCTCCTGGAAGTCTCGCAATTCCTCAGCGCGAACGCCACCATTGCGATCCTGATCGACTCTCGTGAAGGCGAATTCTGCCTCAACATCCGAAGGAAGCTGGAGCAAATGGGCTTCCGGATCGAGGCAGGCGTGAGGTGCCAACGCGGCCTCGTGCTTGCCGCTCACCGGCAGGGTTTCGCACAAATGGAAAGAGCGGCGTGAACCGCGAAGCATTTGCGCGGCTGGGAAGGCGTTACCAATGGAATCGCAGGATCCGGTTGAATGGCACAGCAGGCTGCTGCGCGCCTGGCAACTGGCGCTTCTGCGCTTTGCCGTAACGCTCGATAATGCCGATCGGTTGAACGTGATGGCGATAGCCGCCGAGATCGACCGCGGCGGCCGCCGCTATGAGGAGCAGCCGAGTTTCAGCTTCTTCCGCAAGATCAGTGCCGACCTCTGCAGCGCCATTCTGCGGCAGAACGACGGCGCCGACGCCACCTTGCGTCAGTATCTTGAGCGGATCGAGGATCCCCGCGCGAGGCGGGCATTCGCAAGCGCGGTCGAAATCGAAATCGATACGGCGCCGCCGCGCACAAGAAAGCCCAAGGTCAACAACTGGCTGTGGCGCGGATTGGCACCGCGCAGCAATGCTCCACTCCCCGGCACGCGCTCACGCGCCGCCAGATATTGAATGCGGTGCCTATTCCGAAGGACGACACATGAAACAGGACTGGCTCGCGGGCTACATCCCCGATCTTCCAACGCCGTTCGACGAAGACGGCGAGATCGATTTCGATGCCTTTGCGCGGCTCTGCGAGCGTCAGATCGCAGCCGGCGCCAGTGCGATCGTGGTCGGCGAGACCACGGGCGAGGCGCCAACCCTGACGACGGGAGAGAAGGCCGGCCTCGTTCGCCGCGCCGTCGAGGTCGCGCATGGCCGTATCAGCGTCATCGCCGGCGCCGGATCCAACGCAACAGACCGCGCGGTCGAACTGACGCGGCAGGCGGAGGCAGCCGGTGCCGATGCCGTGCTCTCGGTGGTCCCCTATTACAACAAGCCGATGCAGGCGGGCATCTACGCGCATTTCCGCGCCATTGCCGAGGCGACCGCGCTTCCGGTTATCCTGCACGACGTTCCCTCGCGCACCCTTCGCGAACTCTCCGACGCAACGCTCAAGCGCCTAGCTGAATCCGAGCAGTTCATCGGATTGCGCGACAGCAGCGGCGATGTCGGACGCCTGGTCCGCATACGCACGTCGCTGCCGCCGCATTTCCGCTTGCTTTCGGGCGATGACTTGATCGCGCTGCCCTTCATGGGCGGCGGCGGACACGGCTGCATCTCGGCAGTCGCGAACCTCGTACCGGAACTCTGCCAGGCGGTTCTTGCAAGCCATAGGGAAGGACGACCGCAATCGGCCGGGTATCTGTTCAGCCGCCTGTTCCCGATTGCCGGGCTGCTCGCCGCCGAGCATCCAGCGGCGCTGAAGTACGCGCTGTCGCTGCTTGGGCTGATCCAGCCGAATACGCGCCTCCCGATCGTTCAGTTGAACGATGCGGCCAAGGACGAGGTCACGAAGGCGATCGCCGAACTCGGCGACGAAGAATGGTCTGACGTGCAGGATACTTTGCCCGCCGCACCGGTGCGCCACCAGCGAGCGAAGCGGTCGTAGCAAGTTGTGTAGGGAAAGTTTGCAGCACAGGCATCCAGCCAAACGCTAGTTCTTGGCTGAGTCCCGGCACTGGTTGCTTTGGGGACAAACGGACATTACATCGCAGGTAAAGCCGATAGAGTCGGTCGAAAATGACCCGGAGCGGAAGTCGCGCCGGCTCATCCCTGACCGTCAACCTCATCCTGGGGTAGCGATCTGGCTTCTCTTGGCGTAAAGCATCTGAATCAGATCGCCGCGCGTGCGGCTGTGCCGTCTGCCGGGCACGCAGCTTCAAGTCACTCGGCTCGACGTTCTGCGCCTGAGCCAACAAAGGTTTCCATCTCGTGTCATTCCCGACCACAAGTCCGCCGCTCGCCCGAGCTTTAGCCGAGCGCAGCTACGATCGGCCGACCCCTGTCCAGATCGCCGTGCTTGCGGCAGAAGCTGTCGACCGCGACCTTCTCGTTTCGGCCCAAACCGGCTCGGGCAAGACCGTCGCTTACGGGCTGGCAATTGCAAAGGATCTTTTGGGCAGCGTCGAGCGGTTTCAGCGGGCGGCCGCGCCGCTTGCCTTGATCGTCGCGCCAACGCGCGAACTCGCCTTGCAGGTCCATCGCGAACTCGCATGGCTTTATCAATACGCGGATGCGCGCGTCGTCTCCTGCGTCGGCGGCATGGATCCGCGCCGCGAACAGCGCGAGCTTGCCGCGGGCGCTCACATCGTGGTCGGGACGCCCGGCCGATTGTGCGATCACTTGCGGCGCGGCCATCTCGACATCTCGGAATTGAAGGCTGTCGTCCTCGACGAGGCCGATGAAATGCTCAATCTCGGTTTTCGCGAGGATATGGAATTCATCCTCAAGACCACGCCGGACACGCGCCGCACGTTGTTGTTCTCGGCGACTTTTCCGCGCGGCATCGTTGCGCTGGCAAAACAGTACCAGCAACAGGCCTCTCGGATCGAGGTCGCGGGCGACGAAGGCGGTCATGCCGATATCGAGTACCGCGCCATCCGGATTGCTCCTGATGATGTCGAGCACGCGGTCGTCAACGTATTGCGCTTTTTCGAATCGCCGAGCGCACTTGTGTTTTGCAACACGAGAGATGCGGTCAGGCATTTGCAGGCGGCGCTGCTCGAGCGTGGGTTTTCCGTGGTCGCTCTCTCCGGTGAAATGACGCAGAACGAGCGAACCCTGGCGCTGCAGGCGTTGCGCGACGGACGTTCGCGCGTCTGCGTGGCGACTGACGTGGCGGCGCGCGGTATCGACCTGCCGAGCCTCGACCTCGTCATTCATGCGGATCTGCCAAAGGACGCGGAGGTCATGCAGCACCGCTCGGGCCGCACCGGTCGTGCGGGCCGCAAGGGCGCGAGCATCCTACTGGTGCCGCCCGCCCGAAAACGACGCGCGGAACTGCTGCTGAATCTGGCCGGCATTGACGTCGTCTGGGGCACGGCTCCCCAGGCCGATGAAATCCGCAGGCTCGATCATGAACGTATGCTCACGGATGCCGTTTTCACCGAGGAGACGACCGCCGACGATCTGGTGCTGGCGCGGGCATTGCTTGCCGAGCGGTCGGCCGAGGATATCGCCGCGGCGCTCGCGCGGCTTTATCGCGCGCGGCTTCCTTCGCCCGAAGACATTCTCGATCCCGGCCAGGATCGCAGCCGACCTCGTGACGACAGCGGTCGAGAACACATCCGGACATCGCGCGGCGATGAACGCCCCAGCGGGCCCCGATCGAAAACGGGAAGATCATCGTCGCGTCACGGCATGGCGGAGGCCAGCGTATGGTTCCGGGCCGCCATCGGACGAAAAAAGAATGCAGAAGCGCGCTGGCTCTTGCCGATGATTTGCCGTCGTGGCGGCATCGACAAGCGTGACATTGGCGCCATCCGGATTCTGGACACCACCACCGAGTTCGAAATTTCCGAGCGGGTCGCAGGATCCTTCGCCGCCAAGATCCGACGTCCGGATAAGGAAGACAACATCCGCATCGAGCCGCTGGCAGACACTCCCCCAGATCAGGCACCTTTGGAAAAGCAGTCACACTCGCCTTGGCGCGAAGCCGGCGACTTCGATCACAATGCTCGTCGAAGCGACAATTCTCGTGACGCGACAGGACCGAAGCAACGCGGCAAGCCTCACCGCGAAAGCGGGTCGAAATTTGCCAGCGAGCCTGGTTTCGGAAAGAAAAAGAAACACCGGAACAAGTCCGGCCATGCTGGACAGCGGCAGCCGGCAAACGCGTCGCCTGCGAAAGCCGCATTCGGAAAGAAGGCAAGGAAGAATCGTCGCGGCTGATCTGCCGCCATCGGGTGCTGCGGGACGCTCAGTCCTTCAAGTCTGAACGTGTTCCTAATCGCCGCAGCGAGTCTTCTGTGATCAACGCTGGACGGTCGCCCGCAATTTCACGAATCATCCGATGCGCCATCGCCCTTTGTTGATATCGAACTTCACCAGGCCTTCGTCTCGCATTTTCAACAGGAGGGATTGGCAAGCTTCTTCATTCACGACATTGGCGCGTTTCATGACCTCGTACACTTTGAGCGGCTTCTCGCGGAGCGCACGCAGGATATTTTCTCGATCATTCAGCACGACTAGGCTCCTACCGTCATCAAGCGCGCTAAATCACTGAGAATACGAAAGCTGATCTTCCGTAACGACTCGCTCGATATTCTCCGACTTGCTCTTGATGCGGTATCTAAGACGTCCATCTGCCTCGATGGGCATAAGTTGAACGATGGTATAAATCATTGGCGCCTCAGTTGAGGCACGTCCTCGCGGACCTTGGGGCTGGTGGTGAACGTCTTCATTCAGCTTATAGGCATATGACATGTGTTTACCTCTAGAAGTTACGGCTGCTCTAGCGTGGAGCTTGCCGTAATGCAATGCATCCTGTTGCTCCCGGCCCAGGCTGGTGAAAGCAAAAACGAGCGCTGTGGCAGAGCGACTCGCGGTCTAAGAGCGCGTCAGTAACGTTGACCTAATACGTCCCGAACATGCCTTTAGTATCCGTGGTCGCATTGAACGGAGGCGGGACGAGTCAAGCAAGCACTCCGCGAGCCAATCGCCCACGGCCACCAAAAGCTATGCAGCGCAAAGTGTATTTCCCGAGCACGCGTTGTTGCGATTTGGTCTCGGCGGGTGGATGCTGTTGGCGCGGACACAATGGAGGGCAGCATGAGCAAGGCAACTCTCGACAATCGCCACCGCAACAAGGACGGAGAAATCAGCGCCAAACACGGAAACACCCTCATTCGCACGTTGCGCAAGGTGTACGGTCAGAGTTTCGCGGCTGGCTATCCTGACACAGAGAAGCTCCGTGAGGTTCTACTTAAGCTGAACGAGACATCATTGAGCCAGGTCCGTCGTGATCATGAGACCGGCCACTTGGAGCACAAGATCACCAAAGCCTCGAAGTAAGGCCGCGGGGTCCCGCGGCGGTGCGTTCGTGGCCAGAGGCGGCCGCCAAGGCGCCTGCTGCTAGGGGGAGACCGGACGCGGTTGCGGCATCGCCCAATCGACGCGAATGACCCGGAACGGATATACAGGCAGGCCTCTTTGGCGGCCTCTTCCATATCATGCCAAGCCGGCATGTCGCCTTCTGGTCCATCGCGTCATCCGCGGCTGCCCGGCAACCGCGTCGCTTACGGGGCAAAGCGGAATCCAACATCGTTGCGTTAGGCCCAGGTCTATCGGTACGCGGCCCGGAGCATGATCTGGAGAAGTGGAAAAATCGGCTTTCCCCCGCGACAAACGCGCGGCGCTTGCGCAGAGATCGTGCGTAGGCGCTGATCAGCAGTTCCACTTTCTCGGAGAGAATGTGCGGCGGCTGCAGCGCCCCGGCGACTTGTCGCTACTGACAAACCAGTACGGGCGTTTTCGCGTGCGCCAGCACCTTGTTGGTCACACTGCCGATGAGAAGCACGGAAAGCCCGCTGCGTCCATGCGATGACATAACGATGAGATCGCAGCCTTTGTCCTCGGCTGCTGCGATGATGGCTTGATGCGGTTGCCCGTTCTCCGCTTGAATCGTCTCGCAGGAAACACCGGCCTCCTTGGCCGCATTTGCCGCGCGATCCAACGCGCTCGTCGCCTGCTCCTTGCGCAGCTCGGCATATGTTGCGACTGCTTCAAGGAACCGCCCTGACATCTCTGAAAACGGTTCCACAACGAAGATTACAGATACCTTGGCTCCAAGGGATTTCGCCAGCGCCAAGCCATGCGCCACCCCATGCTCCGCCAGCTCCGATCCATCTGTCGGAATGAGAATATGCCGGTACATGCTTCACCTCCCGATTGTCGCCGCCTTGCGAAGGTAAGCTGGGCCCGCGTTTCGGAAAGAGCCTTGAGATAAATCAATCCATCGGCCTATCGTGCTGCGGCCAGATGTCCGCACTTGGCCCATCGTGTCATTTCGCTGCTGCGCAGCCGCCATCCCGCATAGAAGCGGCATAAAGGCGGCAGCGCCTACTCCGCTGCCGAGCGGAGCTCGGCCTTTTCCGCGCGCACGGCGCAGAACTTGAATTCCGGAATCTTGCCGAACGGATCGAGCGCCGGATTGGTCAAGAGGTTGGCCGCAGCTTCCGCGTAGCAGAACGGCATGAACACCATGTTGACAGGCACGTCGCGGTCGGAGCGCACCTTCACCTCGACGGCGCCGCGGCGGGTCTGCAGCCGGATGAAATCGCCCGGCCAGAGCTGCATGCGCCGCATGTCCTTCGGCGACATGAAGGCGACCGCCTCCGGCTCGATCTGGTCGAGCACGGATGCGCGGCGGGTCATCGATCCCGTGTGCCAGTGCTCCAGCACGCGGCCGGTCGAGAGCACCATGGGATATTCGGCGTCGGGCAGTTCATCTGGCGGGATGACATGCGCCGGCACGATCTTGCCGCGGCCGCTTTCGGTCGGGAAACCGGTGGTGAAGATGATCTCGTTGCCGGGCTTATCTGGGTCATCGACCGGATAGGTCACCGCGCCCTCGCGCACCAGGCGTTCCCAGGTGATGTTCTTCAGCGAAGGCATCAGCTCGGTCATCTCGGCAAAGACATCAGCCGGACCGCTGTAGTTCCACGGCAGGCCCATGCGCTTTCCGATCTCCTGGATGATCCAGAGATCCTGCCGCGCGTCGCCCGGCGGCTTGATCACCTCGCGCGCGAGCTGCACGCGGCGGTCGGTGTTGGTGAAGGTGCCGGACTTTTCCGCAAAGGCCGAAGCCGGCAGGATCACGTCGGCGTGGAACGCGGTCTCGGTGACGAAGAGATCCTGCACCACGAGGTGATCGAGCATGGCAAGCGCCTCGCGCGCATGCTGCAGATCGGGATCGGACATCGCGGGATTTTCGCCCTCGATATACATGCCGTTGATCTCGCCGGCATGGATCGCGTTCATGATCTCGACCACGGTCAGCCCGCGCACCGGATCGAGGCTCTTCTGCCAGAGCTCCTCGAACTTGCCGCGCAGATCGACGCGGCCGACAGGCTGGTAGTCCGGCAGGAACATCGGGATCAGGCCGGCGTCGGACGCGCCCTGCACGTTGTTCTGGCCGCGCAGCGGATGCAGGCCGGTGCCGGGACGGCCGACCTGACCCGTGATCAGCGCCAGCGCAATCAGGCAGCGCGCATTGTCGGTGCCATGGACATGCTGGCTGATACCCATGCCCCAGAAGATGATCGAGGATTTCGCGCGGGCGTAGAGCCGCGCCACTTCGCGCAAGGTCTCGGCCGGGATACCGCAGATCGGCGCCATCTTCTCCGGAGTGAAGTCCACGATCTTGGCCTTCAGCTCGTCGAAGCCTTCGGTGTAGCCGGCGATATACTGCTCGTCGGTCAGGCCTTCGGTGATGATCGTGTTGATCATCGCGTTCAGCATCGCGACGTCGCTTCCCGGCTTGAAGGCGAGATGCTTATCGGCGTGACGCGACAGCGTCTGCAGCCGCGGGTCCATCACGATCAGCTTGGCGCCGCGCTTGGCCGCGTTCTTGATATAGGTCGCCGCCACCGGATGGTTCACGGTCGGATTGGCGCCGATCACGATGATCACCTCGGCATCCATTGCCGCCGAGAACGGCGCCGACACCGCGCCGGAATTCAGGCCCTCCGTCAGCGCCGCCACTGATGACGCGTGGCACAGCCGCGTGCAGTGATCGACATTGTTGGAGCCGAAGCCGGTGCGCACCAGCTTCTGAAACAGATAGGCTTCCTCATTGGATCCTTTCGCCGAGCCGAAGCCGGCGAGCGCCTTCACGCCCTTCTCGTCGCGAATCTTGACGAGGCCGCGCGCGGCGATCTCGAGCGCCTCCTCCCAGCTCGCCTCACGAAAATGCGTGAACGGATTGGCCGGATCGACCTGGTCGTTGGCGTCCTTCCTGGCGTTCGGCAACCGCACCAGCGGCTTGGTCAAGCGATGCGGATGATGGATGTAGTCGAAGCCGAAGCGGCCCTTGACGCAGAGCCGGTTGTGATTGGCCGGGCCGTCGCGGCCTTCGGCATAGATCACCTTCTCGTCCTTGACCTGATAGGTCACCTGGCAGCCGACGCCGCAGAACGGACAGAGCGAATCCACCTTGCGGTCGGGATAAGTAACGCGGGTCTGCTTCTCGTCGAGCATCACGGCGGGCATCAGCGCACCGGTCGGGCAGGCCTGCACGCATTCGCCGCAGGCGACGCAGGTCGATTCTCCCATCGGATCGTCGAAGTCGAACACGATCTTGGCGTCGGCATTGCGATAGGCCATGCCGATGACGTCGTTGACCTGCACCTCGCGGCAGGCGCGCACGCACAGGCCGCACTGGATGCAGGCGTCGAGATTGACGCGCATCGCCGGGTGGCTGGCATCGCCCACCCAGCGCTCCGCCGCCGGGAAGCGGCTCTCGGTGACGCCGGTCTTCTCCGCCCAGTGCCAGAACTTTGAATCAGGATCGTGCGAGGTCTCGCGCGCCGGCTGGTCGGCGACCAGAAGCTCCATCACCATCTTCTGCGCGGCAACGGCGCGGCTAGAGGCCGTCTTCACCTTCATGCCGACAGACGGCGTGCGCTTGCAGGAGGCGGCGAGCACGCGCTCGCCTTCGATCTCGACCATGCAGGCGCGGCAATTGCCGTCGGGGCGATAGTCCGGCGCCGGCGAATAGCAGAGATGCGGGATCTCCTGGCCCTGGCGTTTTGCCACCTGCCAGATGGTCTCGCCTGCTTTCGCTTCGACCTGCTTGCCGTCGAGTTCGAACTGGATCGTCGTCATTCCGCAGCTTCCTTGAACTCGTCGGGGAAGTATTTAATCACGGAGGACAGGGGATTCGAGGCGGCCTGGCCGAGACCGCAGATCGACGCATCGCGCATCGCCTGGCCCAGTTCCTCGAGCAGCGCCCGGTTCCACACCGGCCGTTCCATTAGCATCGCCGCCTTCTGCGTGCCGACGCGGCACGGCGTGCACTGCCCGCAGCTCTCGTCCTCAAAGAAGCGCATCAGATTGAGCGCCGCCGCCTTCACGCTATCCGCTTGCGACAGGATCACGATCGCGGCCGAGCCGATGAAGCAGCCGTATTTTTCCAATGTGCCGAAATCGAGCGGGATGTCATCCATCGTCGCCGGCAGGATGCCGCCGGAGGCGCCGCCCGGCAGATAAGCGTGAAGGGTGTGGCCATCGGCCATGCCGCCGCAATATTCGTCGATCAACTCGCGCACGGTGATGCCGGCCGGCGCCAGTTTCACGCCGGGATTTTTCACGCGGCCGGAGACCGAATAGCTGCGCAGGCCCTGACGTTCGTTGCGGCCGTGGCTCTTCCACCAGTCCGCGCCCTTCTCGACGATGTCGCGCACCCACCACAATGTCTCGACATTGTTGATCAGCGTCGGCAGGCCGAACAGGCCGACCTGGAACGGATAAGGTGGCTTGTGCCGCGGCAATCCGCGCTTGCCCTCGATGCTCTCGAGCAGCGAGGATTCCTCGCCGCAGATGTAAGCGCCGGCGCCGCGACGCAGATGCAGGCGCGGACCGCCGGCCGGAAGCTTTGCGATCTCGCGCGCGAGGATTTCGCGCACCGCCGGATATTCGTCGCGGATGTAGACGTAGACATCGGCGGCTTCGACCACGTGGGCGCCGATCAGCATGCCCTCGAGGAAGCGATGCGGATCGGTCTCGAGATAATAGCGATCCTTGATCGTGCCGGGCTCGCCCTCGTCGCCATTGACCGCCATCAGCCGCGGCCCGGGTTCGCCGAGCACCGCGCGCCATTTGCGCCCGGTGGGGAATCCCGCGCCGCCGAGTCCGCGCAGCGAGGCGTTGTCGAGCGCCTTCAGGATCTCGTCGTTCGACACGTCGCCCGCGCGCAGCCGGTTCAGCAATCGGTAGCCACCGCCGGCAACATAGGCGTTGTAGCCGACATAATCAGGCAGATGCGCGTGCGTCTCGCCAGCCTTCGCCGTCGCCAGCACGCTCTCGACCGTCGCCTGATCGACGAAGTTGTGGCCGACTTCCGCGACCGGCGCGGTGTCGCAGCGGCCGACGCAGGGCGCGCGCACCACGCGGATGCCGGGACCCGCCGAGTCCTGCAATTGCTCCAGCAGCTTTTCGCCGCCGAGCATCGCGCAGGTGAGCGAGTCGCAGACGCGGATGGTAAGCGGCGCGACATCCGGCTGACCTTCCTTCACCACGTCGAAATGCGCGTAGAAGGTCGCGGTTTCGAACACTTCCGCGAACGACAATTTCATCTCGTCCGCGAGCGCGGCGAGATGCGCGGCGGAGATCTGGTGATACTTGTCCTGGATCAGGTGCAGGAATTCGATCAACAGATCGCGCCGGCGCGGCCGGTCGCCGAGCAACTGCTCGACGTCATGCGCGGCTGTCGGATCGATCTGGCGTCCCTTCGGCGTCGCCTTGGCCTTGCGCCGCCCGGCACCGGGATGCTCGAAGCTGCGAACCTCGTGCACATCATGGACAGTCATTGAAACATCTCGTTTTTACCGCTCTTTAGATCAACTCTAATCTCTGGCATGCCAGATGCCAAGAGAAAATTATCGCGCCCAAAGAGGCATTTAGGGGCATCCCGCCGCAGCATGCCCCCTGCCCTTTCCCGCGGACAAGCCTGTCCTCACGTCTTACCCATGCAGTCCTCGATGTAGAACCAGCGGTCGTCCCCCGCCAATCCCTTGGCTTTGACCTCCTGGCGACAGGTCTTCAACTTGCCCCTGTTGGCGCTCCATTTGGCCTTCATGTCCTTCAGCTTTTGCGCCGTCAGCTTCGCCCTGGAAGGCTTCGCCTCGCTCGCGGCGGCAGGCGCGGAAGGCGCGGGCGTTTGGGCCGAAGCCGCAGTCAGCAGGCTCGTAATCAACAGCGCGGCGGCGGCACCAGTTCCGATACGAAACATCGCGAAAATTCCCTTGTTCTATTCGTTCAATTGAATGGATGAAAAAAAGCGCCGCGGGCGAACGCATCGCCCGCGGCGCCAAGCTCGATCAGAAGATCTTGACCGCGCTCTCCAGCGTCTTCCAGACGCCCCAGGCCAGGGGAATGCCGACAAAGGCCCAGAACAGCGCGGCCTTGGCATCCAGTCCGCCGAACCCGATGCCGTAGGAACCATGCGGACCGGCCGCATCCGCACTCGCGCTCGCCGCCTGCAGTTTTGCCACTTCCGCCTCGCTCATGTGCCACTTCGCATCGACGGGCTTGACCAGGTAGTTGCAGATCAGGCCCGCGATCAGCATGGCGCAGAGGATGTACATCGTGGTGTTGTAGAGCTGGTCGCGCGGAACGCCGGCAGCGAGTTGGAACTCGCGGATATAGTTCACGACGACCGGGCCGATGATGCCGGCGGTCGACCACGCCGTCAGCAGCCGGCCGTGAATGGCGCCCACGAACTGCGTTCCGAACATGTCGGCGAGATACGCCGGTACGGTCGCAAAGCCGCCGCCATACATCGACAGGATGATGCCGAAGCCGAGCACGAACAGAAGTTTCGAGCCCATCGCCGCGAAGGTCGGCGCCAGCGCATAGAGCGCGATGCCGAGCAGGAAGAACGTGTAGTAAGTGTTCTTGCGCCCGATCTTGTCCGACAGCGACGCCCAGAAGAAGCGGCCGCCGATGTTGAACAGCGACAGCAGCCCGGCGAAGCCTGCCGCGATGCCGGCAATCTGCGCCTTCTGCGACGCATCGAGCTGGTTGAAGCCCATGGCAGGCAGCCCGATCAGCTTGCCGGCGAAGATCTCCTGCAGCATCGGCGAGGCCATGCCGATCACGCCGATGCCTGCGGAGACGTTGAGGCAGAGCACCCACCAGATCAGCCAGAACTGCGGTGTCTTGTGTGCATTGTCGAGATGGACGTTGTTGGTCGAGATCATCGCATTCGCCTTGGCCTTTGGCTTCCAGCCCTCGGGCTGCCAGCCTGTCGGCGGAATGCGATAGCGGAAGGCGCCGATCATCATGAACACGAAATAGATCACGCCCATCGCCAGGAACGTTTCCCAGACGCCGACCGAGGTCGGGGTCTTGAAATAGTTCATCAAGAGGTTCGCAAGCGGCGCGCCGATCATGGCGCCGCCACCGAAGCCCATGATGGCCATGCCGGTCGCCATGCCGCGGCGATCGGGAAACCATTTCACCAATGTCGACACCGGCGAGATATAGCCGAGCCCGAGGCCGACGCCGCCGATCACGCCGGCGCCCAGCCACATCAGCCAGAGCTGATGGATGTAGACACCGAGCGCGCCGATCACGAGACCGCCGGCCCAGCACAGCGCCGCGACGAACCCTGCCTTGCGCGGACCGACACGTTCGAGCCAGCCGCCCCAGATCGCGGCGGACACGCCGAGCAGCACGAAGAACAGCGTGTACATCCACCCGAGACTCGCCACCTTCCAGTCGCAGGTGGTCGTGAACAATTCCTGCCACAGCGAGATATCGGGGCAGGCCTTCGGCGCGTTCAATCCGATCGCGCGCGACAGCGGCAGCCAGAACACCGAGAAGCCGTAGGCCATGCCGATGCACAGATGGATGCAGAGTGCGGCCGGCGGCACCAGCCAACGGTTGAAGCCGGCGGTCGCAATCGTGTGCTCCTTGTCGAGGAAACCAAGCCCCGCGCCGGCCACAGCGCCGGTGCTGCTAATCGTCGTCATCCGATCCTCCCTGCGGCCGCTCTTCAATCGAGCGTGCTCGCTTTCGTTGATCCAACCAAATTGTCGTCGCGGAACCGGCGCTGCCGCTCCACGACTTCTTTCTGTGCGCCAGAGATCATCAAGCGCTTTTCGGAATTCCCAACCCCCGACGCGACACAATATGCTCAGTGACGGCGCCAACCTGATAAATGAAGACGTGCCCCGCCCGGAGTCGCTCGTGTGTAGCCCGAGCGTCATTGATCTCCGCGACACCGCGGAGAGGTTCAATTGGGACAGAAGGGCTAAAATGTGTCGATAGGAAAAAGGTAGGTATCAACCAGAGCGATTATTGCAGCGCACGGCTATTGTTGCGATGCGGACGAGGCATCATTGATTTTCTCTATCGTCCCATTTGTCTTCTCGATCAAAAACACGATGCGGCTCTCGCTCCGCTCGGTGATCTCGACCTTGTCGCCGGTCTCGCGGATCAGGTTCGGGATATCGATCACCGACAATGGATCGGTGCAGAGCACTTCGAGAAAATCACCCGGCTTGACCGCCTTCAGTGCCTTGCGCGTCTTGAGCGCGGGCAGCGGACATTTGAGACCGGTGAGATCGAGTTTTGTCGTCGTCATGTTTCCGACCATGGCGAAGCATTCGCACAGCGTCAATCGCTACGCGACGGCTTCAGATCAGGCTTGCATAGGACAGGAATCCGACGGTCTGGCCGGGCTCGACGTGTGTGATGTGTTCGCCAAGCTCGACCAGGCCATCGGTGTCGACCAGCGACGACAACAGCCCCGCGCCCTCGCGCGGAAACTTGATCGCTTCGAGCATACCATCCGGCGCTTTACGCAGATTGACGCGGACATATTCGCGGCGCCCGACCTTCTTCTTGTAGGTGAAGCCGGCCCGCACCGGCATCGGCACCAGCGGCTCCGGCGCGCCGCCGGACAGCGCCAGGATGGTTGGCCGCACCACGTGAACGAAGGTGACGAAGCTCGCGACGGGATTGCCCGGCAGGCCGATGAACGGCGTGCCGCCGATGATGCCCATCGCGACCGGGCGCCCCGGCTTGATCGCCATCCGCCACAGCACCAGGCGGCCGACGCTCTCGACGCCGGCCTTGACGTGATCCTCCTCGCCAGTCGAGACGCCGCCGGTGGTGAGGATCAGATCGTGGTGGCCTGCGACGTCCTTCAGCGCGCGTGCGAGGCTCGCAGGCTCGTCGCGCAGAATGCCGAGGTCACTGACCTCGCAGCCAAGTCGCCGCAGCATCGCCATCAGCATGAAGCGGTTGGAGTCGAAGAGCTGCGGCGCCGCACGGCGCTCTCCGGGCGAAACCAGCTCATCGCCGGTCGAGAACACCGCGACGCGGATCCGCCTGATCACGTCGAGCCTGACAAGGCCGAACGCTGCGGCCAGCGCGACATCCTGCGGGCGCAAGCGCTTTCCAATCTGCAACGCGGCGTGGCCGAGCGGAATGTCTTCACCCGCCGGCCGCACATTGGCGCCCGGCTGCAGGCCTGCGGGCAGAACGACGTTATCGCCCTCGACGCGGACGTCCTCCTGCATGAACACGGTGTCGGCACCGTCAGGCATCGGCGCGCCCGTGAAGATGCGCACAGCATGACCGCGCTCGATCGGCGCATTCGCCGCGGCGCCCGCCTGTACCCGTCCGCTGATGGGAAACGCCTGTTCCGAACCTGTGGGAAGATCGCGGCTTGCGACCGCATAGCCATCGACGGCGGAATTGGTAAAAGGCGGCAGCGGCAACGGCGCTAAAATCTCATTGGCGAGGATGCGCCCGTCGGCCTCCGCGAGCGCGACGGTCTCGATATCGGCTATCGCCGTCACCCGAGTCGCGATCAGGCGCACGGCCTCACCGACCGACATCATCGGCCCGCTGGAGGCAAAGCAATCGTCGGACAGTTGCGCCATTTCAGGTCTCGCTCTTCGCCAGGATTTCGTCGACCGCAACAGCGGCGCGCTGCATCATGGCGGCAACGGCGGTGACATCATCGAGGTGGGCGGTCGGCAGCCGGGTTTCAATCGTCGCATCCGTCGCGATCCCGACAATGCCGGGATCATCGGGGAACAGCAGCGGCTTGCTGTTGGCGGCACGATGCACCTCGATCTTGCGCAGCGGCTCGCGCTTGAAGCCTTCGACCACGACGAGATCGACCTGCGACATCTTGGCGAGCAGCTCGGCCAGCCGCGGCTCGCCGGCGCCGCGCAGCTCATGCATCAAGGCCCAGCGCCGGCTTGAGGAGACCAGCACCTCGGTCGCGCCCGCCTGGCGGTGCACCCAGGAATCCTTGCCGGGCACGTCGACATCGAATTCGTGATGGGCATGCTTGATCACGGACACGCGCAGACCCTGTGCCAGCAGATGCGGAATCACGCGCGACAGCAAGGTGGTCTTGCCGGCGCCGCTCCAGCCCGCGAGTCCGATCACTTTCATCCGACCTCATCCCAAGAGGAACCCACTCGTTCCACCGTCATTGCACCCGCTCCGCCGTCATTGCGAGGAGCGAAGCGACCAAGCAATCCATACTTTCCGCGGGGATGGATGGATTGCTTCGCTCCGCTCGCAATGACGGGAGGGCCATATTTCCCTAAGCTTCCGACATGCTTATATCGGATGGCAGGGAAAGTCATGCTAACCTGGCCGCCATGATGAGGATCGACAAACCGCCCGTTCCCCTGATCGTCCCCAACCCGGACGACCCGCGCCTGACCGAGCGCGTGACCGGGACAGACCAGACCGGCGCCAGCGTCGAGATCAAGGTGCCGATGGAGCGCCCGCTGACGCTGTACCTGAACGCGCAGGAGATCGTCACCATGATGACGATCGGCGACTACCCCGAATATCTCGCGCTCGGCTATCTCCTCAACCAGAACATGCTCAAATACGACGACGTCGTCACCGAGGTCGAATATGACGACGATCTGCAGGTGGTGGTCGTGCGCACCGAGCACCACACCAATTTCGAGCAGAAGCTGAAGAAGCGCACCCAGACCTCGGGCTGCGCCCAGGGCACGGCTTTCGGCGATCTCCTGGAGGCGGTCGAAAGCGTAGCGCTGCCGAAGGCGGAATTGCGCACCTCCTGGCTCTACCAGATGACGCATGCGATCAACACCATGCCCTCGCTCTATCTCGAAGCCGGCGCAATCCATGGCTGCGTCTTATGCAAGGAGGGAACGCCGATCTGCTACACCGAGGATGTCGGCCGCCACAACGCCGTCGACAAGATCGCCGGTTGGATCTACCGCCACGGCGTCGATCCCGGCGACAAGATCCTCTACACCACGGGACGGCTGACCTCGGAGATGGTGATCAAGACGGTGCGGATGGGCATTCCGATTCTGGTGTCGCGCTCCGGCTTCACCGCCTGGGGCGTCGAACTGGCGCGGCAGGTCGGCCTGACGCTGATCGGACGCACGCGCGGCAAGCGTTTCATCGCGCTGTCAGGCCAGGAGCGCATCGTGTTCGACCAGAACCTCGACTATGTCGACGAAGAATCCGCCAAGCACAAGCGCAAGGGCGAAGCGCGTGACGACTAGCATGATGAGCTCGAACTGCATCCGAGAAGCGGCTGCACTCCCTCTCCCGCTTGCGGGAGAGGGTCGGGGTGAGGGTGTCTCCGCAATGGGACTCCCCGTATGGAGAGAGCCCTCACCCGCTGCGCTCTTCGAGCGCAGCGACCTCCCCCGCAAGCGGGGGAGGTGAAGCAGATGGCCTCACGCGACATAATTCCCGGCGTTCTTTTGGCAGGCGGCCTCGCGCGGCGCATGGGCGGCGGCGACAAGCCCATGCGCACGATCGGCGGCCGCACCATTTTGGAGCGCGTGATCGCGCGTCTCGGGCCGCAATGCGACGGCCTCATCCTCAACGCCAATGGCGATCCCGCCCGCTTCGCCGCGTTCGGATTGCCCGTCGTCGCCGACAGCGTCGCCGATTTCTCAGGGCCCCTCGCCGGCATTCTGGCGGCACTGGACTGGATGGCGGCGAACCGGCCCGACGTGTCGCTGGTGCTGAGCGCAGCCGGCGACTGCCCGTTCCTGCCGCGCGATCTCGTCTCACGGCTCCACGACGCAATGGTAAAGGAAGACGCGCAACTGGCCGTGGCGGCCTCGGGCGATCAGTCGCATCCGGTGATCGGATTGTGGAGCGTGTCGCTGCGCGACGAACTCCGCCACGCCCTCGTCGTCGAAGATGTCAGGAAGATCGACCGCTGGACCGCCCGCTACAGGCTCGCCACTGTGACCTGGCCGACCGAGCCGCTCGACCCCTTCTTCAACGCGAACACGGTCGAGGATATCGCCGAGGCCGAACGGCTCGCGGCAGTCGATGCGGCACACGACTGACACTGCTGTCATTCCGGGGCGCGCCTCTTGGCGCGAGCTATGATGTGCAATTGCACATCAGAGAATCCATCGGGCCGCATGAGCTGGTGGTGAAATAGATTCCGGGCTCGATGCTATCGCATCGCCCCGGAATGACGGAGCCATTTCCGCGACCGCCCTCCACCCGCTCATTCCCGTCTGATCTGCTGCTCGAGCCGCAGCGTGCGTTCGCGCAAGGAATCGTAGATCGGTGGATTGTGCAGCAGCGGGGGCAGCAGCATCGCTACGAAGCAGGCGCCGAGCATCGGCAGCAGCATCGTCACGTTGCCCGTCATCTCGGCGACGAGAACGATGCCGGTCACCGGCGCCCGTACCACGCCCGCGAAGAAGGCGGCCATGCCCACTAGCGCAAATGCATGCGGCTCGATCGCGAGTTCCGGAAATACAAGGCGGGAGGCTGCTCCGAACAGCAGCCCCGACTGGGCTCCCAGCACCAGCAGAGGGGCGAAGAGTCCGCCGGGAGTGCCGGCAGCGTATGATAAAGCACCGAGAGCGAACCGGATCAGGAATGCGGAGGCGACGATCGCAAGACTATCCTGGCCGATCAGCGTGCGCTGCGTGATCTGATCTCCGCCCCCGACCAGCTCGGGCGCAAACCAGGCCAATATGCCGACGCTTGCGCCGATCAATCCGGCTCGGAGCTCGATCGGCAGCCGCGCGAACCGGTCGCTAGCTGCGATGAACGCAAGCAGCGTGTGATTGTAAGCAACGGCGAGCAGGCCCGCGACGGCCCCCAGCGCAAGGAACAGCGGCGCGGATACCGCGCTCGGAGTGTTCAGCGGAACGATCTGGAAATCGGGCGCGTCGCCGATAAACAGCCTTGCAACCGGGATCGCCGTTGCCAGCGTGGCGAGGGCCGCGACAGCGACGCGGCGGTCGAATTTGTGCATCAGCTCCTCAAGTATGAAGGCGAGCCCAGCGATCGGCGCATTGAAGGCCGTCGCCAGGCCAGCGCCGGCACCCGCGGCCAGCAGTACGCGTGCGTCCGCCCAGCAGAGCCGGCAGATGCGCGCGGTGAAGACCGCGATGCCTGCGCCCATCTGCACGGTCGGCCCCTCGCGGCCCAGCGCCAGGCCGGAGCCGATTGCCAGGATACCGCCGATGAATTTCACCGGCACCAAGCCAAACGGAGCCGGCGGGACCTGCCCGTGCAGGACGGCTTCCACATGCGGAATGCCGCTGCCCGACGCGTGCGGCGAGAACCGCCGCACCATCCACGCCGCGAGCAAGGTGGCACCAGCGCATGCGCCCACGACAATCAGGAATCCCAAGACGCCGTGGCCATGCGCCCAGGCGATTACCGCATCGCGCAAGCGATCGGCCTGCTCGAGCAAGAGGCGGAAGTTCGCCCCGACACATCCGGTGACGGCCCCAACGACGAGCGCCGCCGCTACGAGGCCCAGCAGGCTGCGACCTTCGTCTGCGACTAATCGCTCATCGTCGGGCTTATGGTCCACGGTTGCGCCGAACTTTCGATGTGTTTCAGGGAACGAGTTTGGCCGAAATCGCCGGCGAATTGGAATCGGCAAGAGCGAATTTCCGGCCAGGGAAATTTGTTCAACGATTTCAATCTGATTTGCCCTGTCCACTCACGCCGCGAAAAACATTCCGCTTTCGCCGTCGGGCAAATCAGTGATTTAACTCCGCGCGTCTCACGGCGGATGAGGGGCGGGTCGCGATCGTCACGAACGTTGCGGTGAGATGCGGTGGACGAGATGGGTGTGACTGACGAGCACAGGCATCACGGACGGCGAAGTCGTGTGGTCCTGGCGCCCCGACGCTGGCGCTAAGTTCGCAGAGATGATCTGTGAGTGATGGTGGCAAGAAAGCCCGGTCACCAAGGAGAGCACGAAGTAAGCCGTAAACCATCGCGCAGGGAAAGCCGGAATGCTTCGGTTGAACCTGTGGTCCTACCCCCGTGCTTTTTGTTGCACGGGACCCACGGGTGCAACCGGCACCCGGCTTTCCCTGCGCCCTCTGCTATCGAGGAGGGTGGAAAGTGACGCAAAGCTCGGGCGCGTTGCGCCGCGAGAATGCGGAATCACGTCGGCTGTTGAATCACACGTAGGATGGGTAGAGCGAAGCGAAACCCATCATTCGCACCGCTTGCTCCATCGCGATGGGTTTCGCTTCGCTCTACCCATCCTACGGATCCGCTATTTGAAATTTGAATCGTGATCTCTCCTCTTGTCGTCCCGGGCGTGACCCAGGACCCATAACCACAGGCCTTTGTAATGTGCTCCGCTGCAACCGCTTGCTCCCGCCACAACACCTCCCTGTGGTTATGGGTCTCCGCTTTCGCGGAGACGACGGAGAGAGCGTCGTACCTCGCTACGCCGGGCGGAAACCCGCCTGCTCTAACGCCGCGCGGCTTTCGTCCGAGGCGAGCGCTTCGAGAAAAGCTTGCACTGCCGGGCGATGCTTGCGCGCTGTCACCAGCGCGAAGTCGTAATGCTCCTCCGCCAGCGGAATGAACCCGAGTCCGGACGCGTGCGCGACCGGTGCGATGGTCATGCCCCAGTCGGCGCGATGCTGGGCGACAGCGGCGGCGACCGCATTGTGCGAGCGCGGCTGATTCCAGTAGCCGTCGGGCCTGATACCGCCAAGCAGGCGATCGATCAGGATGCGCGTGCCGGCGCCCTGGTTGCGGTTGACCATGATGCAGGCGGAATCGGAGAGCGCGGCGCGCACCGCATCCTGCGCCGACAGGCCTTCGAAACGCTCATCGCCCTTGCGGAACACGATGCCCTGCATCCGCCGCCAGCCCGGCACGAGCTCAAGCCCTTCGGCGAGATAGGGCGTGTTGTAGGTCTCGCTCTTCTCATCGAACAGATGGATCGGCGCGAAATCGCATTCGCCGCGCTTGGCCGCCGCCAGCCCGCCGAGGCTGCCGACCGCGATCGAGCGCACCGACAGCCCGGCGCGCGCCAGCAGCGCGGTGACGAGATCGAGCCCGGTGCAATGGCTGCCGACAATGACCAGGTCAGGCACGCGCACATGCGGCGTGAACAGCGTCACCTCAGCCTCGGTGCCGACAGGCATCTGGTCGGCCAGCGCATCGATCTTCAGGAAGCCGTCGGCCTGCGCAAACGAGGTGATCGCGCCGGAGCCCTTGCCGGAGGGATAGGCGATCAGCCCTTCCGTACCTTCGACCAGCGACACCATGACGAACTCGGTGCGGCCGAGTTCGGAGGCGATCCGCACCGGCACCTTTGCCATCACCTTCGCATCCGAGCGCGGCGGCAGGCCCGCCATCCGCCGCAGCACCGGCACGATCATGTCGTGGAAGGTGAACATCGCCGAGGTCGGAAAGCCCGGCAGGATCACCACCGGCTTGCCGTCGCACACCGCAAGGCACAGCGGCTTGCCCGGCTTCAGCGCCACGCCATGCGCAATGATGCCGGGCTTGCCGAGCCGCGCGATGATGCGATGGGAGACATCGCCCGCGCCTTTCGAGGTGCCGCCGGAGAGCACCAGCATGTCGCTCTCGGCAAGCGCCTTGCGCATCGCGGCTTCAAGCTGCGCCTCGTCGTCGGCGATGGCACCGACGAAAACGGCATCGCCGCCATTCTCGGAGATCGCCGCGGTGACGATGGCGCCATTGGTGTCGTAGATCGCGGCCGGGCGCAGCGGCTGGCCCGGCTGCACCAACTCGTCACCAGTCGACAGGATGGCGACGCGCGGCCGCCGCGCCACATCGACCTTAGCGATGCCGCAGGCAGCGAGCATGCCGATCTCGCGCGAGCCGATGATGGTGCCGGCGCGCAGCAGCGTTTCATCGCGCGCGATGTCGGAGCCCGCGTAGGAGACGAATTGTCCGGGAGACGCGGCGCGGCGGATCTCGATCGCGCGCTGACCCGCGGGCTGCGTGTGCTCGACCATCACGATCGCGTCCGCCCCGCGCGGAACGGGTCCGCCCGTCGCGATCGAGGTCGCGGTATCAGACAGCACCGGCCGCGCCGGCGCTGTGCCGCAGGCGATGATCTCGTCGTTCAGCACCAGCCGCACCGGTGTAGACTCGCTGGCCCGCGCAAGGTCGGCGGAGCGCACCGCAAAGCCGTCGACATTGGAGCGGTCGAACGGCGGCACGTCGATCGGCGCGACGACGTCGTCCGCCAGCGCGCAGCCGAGCGCCTGCGCGAGCGGTCGTGTTTCGCTGGCGACCGGCCGCGGAAACAGCGCCGCTTCGAACCGCGCCAGCGCCTCCTCGCGCGCCAGGATGGTCAGGAACTGGTCCTGCTCGACACTGTCGCGGCCCTTCGCAGAGCTATTGGTCATGTCGGAACTCATTCCCTCAACATATAGGCATCGATCGGCGTGCCCACAGCAAATCCTTCGGAACCGCCGGGCACGACCAGAAACGCCTCCGCGCGCCCGATCGCATCGAGCGAAAGTTCGCCGACCGCAAGCGGCATCCAGGCATCGCGCTGCCGCTCCAGCAGCACGAACTCGGCGATGCCGACGAGCGATGCGATCTTGCGCGACAGCGGCAGCGACAATGCCTTCCGCGGCTGCCGTCCGGTCAGCCGATCGAGCACCGGCAGCGCCAACGCCCACCACGCCGCAAACGCCTGGTCCGGCGCGCCGGGCAGTGCGACGACCGGCGTTGTGCCGATGCGGCCGACGGCGGCAGTGCGGCCAGGCTGGAGGGCAATGCCATGAGCGATGACTTCGCCACGCGCAGCGAGCGCGCTCACCGCCGCATCGGTGCGGCCAACGCCACTGCCGCCGATGGTGACCAGGAGATCGCAGGCCGCATCTTCAAACGCGGCGACGATCGACTCGGCATCACGCGCCCCGGCCTCACGGCTGATAACCTCGGCGCCCGCGGAACGCGCGCTGTCCGCGACCAGGCTCGCGGTCGCCACCGCGCCCGGAATATTGACGATGTGCAATCGCGGCCGCCGCACCTTGAGCCGCTCGATCCCGGCTGTGCGTGCGATCAGCAGATCACGCGGGAGCACGCGCCGGCCCGCCTCGGCAACGAGAGTCCCTTCCGCAATGTCCTCGCCCTTGCGCCTGACGCCCTGCCCCGGGATCGCCTCGCTAAGCACCTGCGCAATCGGCCCGGCCACCTCGACCAGATCGGCATCGAGCACGCAGTCGCAGGCCGCGGGCATGGCGTCACCAGCTTCGACCCAGGCAGGCAGCATGGCTAATGGCAACGGCGAGTAGGAGGAGGCGCCGACCAGATCGTTGGCGCGCAGCGCCCAACCATCGGTGGCGGCAACATCATGCGGCGGATGCGCCGGCAACGGGGGCATCTCGGCCGCAATGCAGCGCAGCGCGTCCGCAAGCGGCAATTCGATCGGCTGCAGCGGCTCGAGCGCGCGGAATAGGGCGCTGAGCGCGGTTTGCAGCGGCGTAAGCGAAGCCGGCAGTCGCTGGGTCGTAACCATGGCCGGCCTGTCTACTGTATCAGGCGCGAAATAAACAGGTGCCGCCGAATGTTCCTGCTCCGAAAGGACGCGTTGACGCCGACCCCGAACCGGTTGCAAAAGAAACCAATTCAGCCGGGCCTACGTCCCGGAACAAGCAATAACGGCCTACGTGCCGGTCCAGGGAGAGAGACAAGAATGTTCGGTAAACCATTTTCCGTGCTCGCCACGCTGGCCGGCGCCATGTTGGCTTCAACGGCGGCACTGGCGCAAATCTCCGACGACGTCGTCAAGATCGGCGTGCTCACCGACATGAACGGGCCGGCGTCGACGCCGACGGGACAGGGCTCGGTCACGGCGGCGCAGATGGCGATCGACGATTTCGGCGGCAACGTGCTGGGCAAGCCTGTTACGGTGATCGTCGGCGACCACCAGCTCAAGGCCGATATCGGCGCCAGCATCGCGCGGCGCTGGTACGACGTCGATCAGGTCGACTTGATCGTCGACGTGCCGGTCTCCGCAGTCGGGCTCGCCGTGCAGAACGTCGCCAATGAGCGGAAGCGGCTGTTCATCACGCACTCGACGGGAGCGACCGATTTTCACGGCAAATTCTGCTCGCCCTATGCCATGCAGTGGGTGTTCGACACCAGGGCGCTCGCAGTCGGCACCGCGCAGGAGGTGGTGAAGCGCGGCGGCGACAGCTGGTTCTTCATCACCGACGACTATGCATTCGGGCACTCGCTCGAAAAGGATGCTGCGAGCGTCGTCACCAAGACCGGCGGCAAGGTGCTGGGGTCGGTGCGGCCGCCGTTTGCGACGCCCGATCTGTCGTCCTTCGTGCTGCAGGCGCAGGCCTCGAAAGCCAAGATCATCGGGATTGCCGGCGGGCCGCCCAACAACATGAACGAGATCAAGACCGCTGGCGAGTTCGGCGTGTTCAAGGGCGGCCAGCAGATGGCGGCGCTGCTGGCGCTGATCACCGACATCCATTCGTTGGGGCTGCCGACCGCGCAAGGCCTGTTGCTGACGACGTCGTTCTACTGGGACATGGACGACAAGACCCGCGAATGGTCAAAGCGCTATTTCGCCAAACTGGGCCGGATGCCGACGATGTGGCAGGCCGGCGTCTATTCCTCCGTGATCCATTACCTGAACGCGATCAACGAGACCGGCACCGACGATCCCCTGAAGGTCGCGGCCAAGATGCGCGAAAAGCCGATCGAGGATTTCTTCGCCCGCAATGGCAAGCTGCGCGAGGACAACCTGATGGTCCACGACCTCTGGCTCGTACAGGTCAAGTCGCCGGAGGAATCGAAATATCCGTGGGACTACTACAAGATCCTCACCAAGATTTCCGGCGAAGACGCGTTCGGCCCCCTGGATCCAGCGTGTGGATTGGTGAAGAAATGAACTCCACCGTCGTCCGCGCGAACGCGGGGACCCATAACCACAGGCAGCTGTCATGTCGCAAACAAGCGGTTGCAGCGGAGCACACCACTACGCCGGTGGTATGGGTCCCGGGTTAGCGCTTCGCTTGCCCGGGACGACAGGCTACTTCGCTACCCCGATTTCGCGCAAAAACCTGAGCACACCCGGATGAATCAGCTCGACATTCGGCGCCGCCGCCACCGTGTTCGCCGCGGTCGTCTCGCAGGCCTGTGCCAGCTTCCTGCAGAACTCGCCTTCGATTCCGTGCAGCGTCTTCGCCAGCCGATAGGCAACATCATCAGGCAGGCTTTCGCGCACCAGGATGAAGCTCCACGAGCCGACGGAGGCGATCGCTTCCGTCTGCTTCGGGTAACTGTTCGGTGGGATCGTCAGCGGCTTCAGAAAAGTGTGCTTGGCGCGGATGCGCGCGATCTCTTCCGCGCTCGGCGCGATGAAGCGCGCGCCGGTGGGACTTTCCGCCATCGCGGCAAAGCCCGGCCAGCCGACACCTGCGCCCCAGAGCGCCGCGGCGCGGCCATCCTGCACCATGGCTGGCCCGTCGCCGGCGCGATCGAGATAGATCGACTTGAAGTCCTCGTCCTGCTTCAGCCCAATGCCGTCGAGGATGTAGCGCGACAGGATCGGCAGACCCGAGCCCTTGGCGCCGAAGGCGACCGGCTGACCAACGAGATCACGGATCGTCCGGTATGGGCGGTCGGCCCGCACCACGAACATGCCGGGGCTCGAATACATCGCGGTCAGGATCTTCAGCTTGGTCGCGGGACGGCCGATGCCCATGAAGGCTTCATAGGCGGGCTCTCCGGCCACGGTCGCGATATCGAGCTGGCCGGCTTCGAGCAGCGGGATGTTCTCGTTCGAGCCCTTGGTATTGCGCGGCTCGATCGAGAGGCTCGGATCTGCCGCATTCATGGCGTCGGCAAAGGCATTGCCATAGAGCGGGAAACCGCCGCCCGGCGTCGCCGTCCCCAGGGTGATCGTGGTCTTGGAAATGGCCTTGCCTCCCTCCTGTGCGGCCGCGCCGCCGGTGAGCAGAATAGCGGCGCAAACCATCAACGCGATTTTCATTTGGCGGCCTCCCAACATCTTCGGCGCGAGATTGATCGATCTTTATGCTGCAGAGGTTGTAGGCAAGCTTGGAATTTTATGAAAGCATGGCCGCAACGGTAACAAGAAAATGACGAGGAAACATAATGCTTCGCTTTTTGCGTGCGACGTCCCTTGGTTTGATTTGCCTCTTGAGCCTTGCCGTCCCCTCCTCCGCCGCCGACTATCCAAACCGCCCGGTGCGCTGGCTGATCGGATTTGCCGCCGGCGGGCCTGTCGACATCGTCGCCCGCATCATGAGCCAGTGGCTGTCCGATCATCTCGGCCAGCAATTCGTGGTCGAGAACCGCACCGGCTCGGGCGGCAACATCGCGGCCGCCGCCGCGATCAATTCGCCCGCGGACGGCTATACGCTGCTGTTCGTCGCGCCCAATAACGCGATCAGCACCTCGCTCTACAAGAGGCTGCCCTATGATTTCCTGCGCGACACCACCCCGGTCGCCAGCATCATGCAGCTCACCAACATGCTGGTGATCTCCAACGCGATGCCGGTGAAAACCGTCCAGGAGTTCATCGATTACTGCAAGGCCAATCCGGGCAAGGTCTCCTATGCTTCGTCGGGCAACGGCACCTCGGTGCACATGTCGGCGGAATTGTTCAAGGCGATGACCAAATGCGAGATGCAGCACGTGCCCTATCGCGGCTCGGCGATCGCCTTTCCGGATATCATCTCCAACAAGGTGCAGCTGATCTTCGACAACCTTCCGTCGGCGCTGGAGCAGGCGCGCGGTGGCAATGTCCGCGCGCTCGGCGTCACCTCGCCAAAGCGCTGGCCGAGCGTGCCCGATGTTCCCGCCATCGCTGAAACCGTACCGGGCTTCGAATCGGTCGGGTTTTACGGCATCTCGGCGCCGAAAGGCACGCCGCCGGAGGTCATCGAGATCCTCAACAAGGCGGTCGGCGAAGCGCTGAAGGACCCCAAGCTCGTCGCGCGCCTGGCCGAGGTCGGCGGCATCCCCAAACCGATGGCGCCGGCCGAATTCGGCAAGCTGGTCGCCGACGAAACCGAGAAATGGCGGAAAGTCGTGGAATTCGCCGGGGTTTCCGTGGACTAGAGCCGGCGGGATTGCCCGATCGCCCCTCACCCTGTAAACGGACCCGGCACCGTTGCCGGCCCACGGATTGTGGCGGCTCGCGGCGGGGCCTGTAGCTCAATGGTTAGAGCCGGCCGCTCATAACGGTCTGGTTGCAGGTTCGAGTCCTGCCGGGCCCACCAGTGAAATCAGCATCTTATATCGGTTCGCAGCAGACCTGACTCGGATCCGCATGATCTGACTCTGCGTCCGCTCCTAGGTGTCGTCAGACCTCATGTAAGAGGCACCAACACTGCAGGACGCGGAACAAATTTAAACTCGCGCCGTCCAACCTGGACTACTCGCCTCGACTGGTGCGGAACGGCACCTTCATAAAGTGCATCAGGTGTGGAAGTACAACCGGCTGCAGTTGATATTCGACTTGAGTGTGGGATTGCAGCCGCGGGCAAAGTTGGTCCCCTATAAGTTGGTCCCCTAATCGGGGCGAAGTTGGTCCCCTAGGCTGAAACACATAAAGCCCCGCCAGATGGCGGAGGCTTTTCATTGCGGATGTCGTGGGTCGAGGACGAACGTCGATCAATCGGACCTATGTCCGCTTTACCTCGACGAGCCGGCATCCGGGATGGACGAAGGGATCGTCAGATATGGGCCCAGATAACACGACAGCGCTGCCATGGTGGCAGGCGATTAATCCCAGCCAGGTCGTTACTCTGCACGCACGGGCATAGTCACTTTGGTCAGCCGGATCTCTATGATCGCGCCATCCCTCGATACCCCGCCAGTACCGGAGTTGTTCATCAGCAATCAGCAGGTGAGGACCGCCGGTTGTTGCTGTCCAGGTACGTGTTATCGTTATGCGTCTAATGATAGCAGGTATTTCTCTTATTGGGCCCTTCGGAGACCTGCCGGCGGCAAGCGCCAACTTCTGCTGTTAGGAGTAGAGCGGAAACGACGGTCCGGCCCTTGGCCTACCCGATAAGTCATCATTTCAGGACACGTCTTGGCACCAGCCCCGCGCTCTACCGAGCTGTTTTTCGGGCGCCGGCGCGATAGCAACCTGGCCAGCAGATAAAATAGTTCTACCGAAAGTCCATGGCAAACGACCGCTTGAGTAAACCGATGTCTGCCATGCGCCAGGAGCGTCAAGAAGATCGACTCATCTAGCGACTAGCTGAAAGCCGCGGGAGCGACAAATGGATAAAACCGCTCCAATTCTGCGGCAAAGGCAAGCGTCGTGCGATCATGCAGATGCGGACCGATGATCTGCACGCCGATCGGCAACCCATCGACCGAACCAATCGGCACTGCTGTTGCTGGCAAAGACGGGAGCGTTGCGAGGCCGGCCCAGAACAGCTGGTCGTTGTAATCCACGTCATGACCATTAACCCGCAGCGTGCGTTCCTCGCGCGGTTTCGTTTCGTCAATCGGAAATGCTGCGCTGACCGTCGCCGGCGCAATCACCACATCGAACCGTTCGAAGAAGTCAGCCCAATCTCTCTTCAAGTGCGCGCGTCTCTCTTCGGCCAGGAGCCAATCGCGATGGCGTTGCGCATAGGCCCGAGCCGTCTGCAGGACATAAGGAGTGACGTTTGCTCCCTGCTCCTCGCTGCGGCGTACCGCATTGTCAAATACCGCAACGGGCAGCCGGGCCGTTGCAGAGCCGCGCAACAGCTGCACGTAAGTCGCATGGTATGATGCATGATCGGTGAACGGGAGGGCCTCCTCGACGACGCTCGCGCCCTCCTCCCTCAATCGAGCAGCCAGAGCGCGTATCGCCGCGCGATAGGGCTCGTCAACCTCCGCAACCGGCGAATTGGTGATGATCGAAATGCGGAAATCTCTCAGTCGGGTCGCCCGCGGCTCTGGCAGTTCGAGGCGCCATCCGCTGGCTGCATCGCCTGCCGGTCCCGCCAGAATATTCAGAGCGAGCGAGAGGTCGGCGACCGAACGCGCAAGTGGCCCACTCGTGACGAGATCGTTGCCGATCAGACTGCCTGCGCGCTCGTTGCCGATATCGGGAACAATTCCAGGCGTCGGCTTATGACCGAACACGCCACAGAAGTGAGCCGGCATCCGGATGGACCCGCCCGCGTCGCTACCAAGCTCTAGCGGCGTCAGTCCGGCAGCAAGTGCAGCACTGGCGCCTCCGGACGAGCCGCCGGGGGTTCGATTGAGATCCCACGGATTGCGCGTGGTGCCATGGATTGCATTATAACTCTGCCAATCGATCAGATTCAGCGGAACATTCGTCTTGCCGAAGATAATTGCGCCTGCGGATCGCAACCGATCGATAATCACGGCGCTGCGCGGTGCGATGAAATCCTTCAGCGCGGGATCGCCATAGGTCGTCGGCCAACCGGCAACATTGTTGCTCTCTTTCACAGTGACAGGCAGCCCATGGAGAGGCCCCCAGGTCTGCCCTTTCGCCGCCACGGCGTCGGCCTCGTCGGCGCGTGCACGTGCAGCGGCGAGGTCTGTGAAGATGACCGCATTTATCGAGCCATTCACCTTCTCGAGCCGCTCGATATGAAATTCGAGCAGCGCCCTGGCCGAGAACTCCTTGTTTCTCAGCCGAAGGAGGAGTTCGGTCGCCGACGCAAAAGCGAGGCGTTGATCGATCTTGCTGGACTTCGATGTCATGGACGCTCCCCGGTTGGCAGATCACTGGGCACGTGTTCCCAGAATACGACGCGCCTTTGCACCGCCCGAACGGCGAAGCTGCTGAAGACGCCGAAAACGGCAAGGATGAGAACGCCCGCGAACAGCGCAGCTACGTTCATGTTCACCGTCGCCGCGTCGATCAGGTAACCAACGCCGCGCTCGGCCGCGACGAACTCGCCGACAACAGCGCCGATCAGTGCCAGCACGATACCGATCTCGAGGCCCGCGAAGATCGCGCCCGCAGCCGCCGGCAGCTTGATATGAAGAAATATCCACCAGGACGGACGTGAGAAGGATCGCGCCATCGCCACCAGCTCCGGATCAGTCCGGCGGATGCCGCCGATCGTGTTCACGAGCAGCGGAAAAAAGCAGATCAGAGCGACCAGAACGACTTTCGACGCGAGACCAAAACCGAACCAGACGAGGATCAGCGGCGCGAGCGCGACCTTGGGAGTGGCCTGTATTGCCACAATATAGGGAAAGACAAAGCGCTCGAAGAGTTGGCTTTCCGCCACCAGCACACCCGCTACGATCGCGAGGATCGAGCCAATCGCGTAGCCAATGAGCGTAGACGACATAGTGAACACAATATGCGGCCAAAACTCTCCCGAGGCCAGTCCTGACCACAGGGCTTGAGCCACGGCCGAGGGCGCAGGCAGCAAATAAGGCGGGAGGCCGCCGGGACCTGTCGCGTAGTTCCATGCTGCGAGAATGACCGATAGCGTCACCAGCGGCGGCACCAGCCACCTCAACCACTTCATCGTGCCGTTCCACTATTGCTGGCGACGGCGTCGAACAGACGACGCAGTTCGAGCGCCAATGTGTTGAATGTCCCGCCTCCCATCGTCTCAAGCGTGCGCGGGCGCGGCAGATCGACCTTGATGTCCGCCAAAATGCGCGCCGGGCGCCCGGCGAGCACCACGACGCGGTCGGCAAGGAACAGCGCCTCCGGTATCGAATGTGTGACGAAGATCGCGGTCCGCCGCTCCGTCATCCAGATGCGCTGAAGTTCAAGCGACAGCCGCTCGCGCGTCATCGCATCGAGAGCAGAGAAAGGCTCGTCGAGCAGCAAAAGACGGGGATCATGCAGAAGCATACGCGCTAACCCCACGCGCTGCGCCATGCCGCCGGAGAGTTGATCGGGATAAAGATGTGCGCTTTCGAGCAGCCCCGTCATCTCAAGCAGGCGATCGGCCCGCGCCGCTTCCTCGCTGCTGGCGCCGCGGGCAAAGCCGACGGGCAACAAGACGTTATCGCGCACATTACGCCACGGAAGTAATGTCGGCCGCTGAAACACCATGCCGACATCGCGATGCGGACGACGGACCTCCGTGTTGCCCACCATCACCCGTCCCGCCTGCGCGATTGCAAGTCCAGCGAGAAGCTTCAGGAGCGTCGACTTGCCGCCACCGGAGGGGCCCAGCACGGCAAGGAACTCCCCCGCCTCCGCCGAAAGCGACAAGTCGTCGAGCACCGGAGCGTTCGCGCGCCCCGGATATGAGAAGCGGACGCCGGACAGCGCAACCAGCGCCGGCCGGGATGTCGCCTCAAGTCCAACAGCGGTCATGGCAGCGCGCGAGCGCGGGCGACGAGAGCGTCACGATCAAATTTGACGAAGCCTGGGACCAGTTTGTTGCTGAAATAGGCATCGAGAGGAATGTCTTCGGACGCGAATTCGCCATAGCGATACATCTCGCCGACATAGGTGCGGATGACGTTGAGATCGTAGGCACCCGGCACGCGCGCCTTACCGTCCGAATCGCGTAGCAATGGCTCGATCCATCGCTGCAGCAGGCGGACATTGGCTGCCAGAGCCGCGGCGGCGTCACCCTGCGGCCGCGCCGACGGATTCTTTCGCCAGAATGCCTCGACACAGCTGCGCGGGTTGGTATCGCACACCACCAGCGCCTTGGTCCAGGCGCGCCCGAAGCGCTCGAGCAGACCCGGATTATCGTCGAGTGTCGAACGATGCGCGATATATCCGTTCACTACCGTTTGGCGGAACGCAGGCGGATAAGCGAGCCTGCGCGCCGCCACGCCTTCCTGCTCGAGCAAATCGATCCAGGTGCTGTTGAAGTTCAGCGCTTGTACGCGGTCTTCGCGCAGCGCGTGAAAGCCGGCGCCGAGAACACCGACTGCAACGATCTGCACGTCCTTGCCCGGCGTCAACCCTGCAGCACGCAGCAGTGCACGAGTCTGTGGGATCGTTCCCCACGTCAGCGCGCCAACACCGATACTCTTGCCGCGCAGGTCGGCGATGGTGCGAATATCAGAGTCTGCCTTGACGGCGAGCTCGAGCGTATTTCTCGGACCAGCATTATAGAAATACGAGACTGGCAACGGCTCGCTCCCTGGTTTGTGCGCAGAGAGGAGCGTCTCGGGAAGCGGCAGCGCGATCGTGATGTTCTTCTGCAAGAGTTGCGGCAGCAATGCGCCAGCGCCGGCGAGCACCACATATTCAACGTCGAGATTTTCGTCGCGAAACAGTCCGAGTTCATCCGCAATGGATTGCACGCTGCCTTCTGTCACCGTTGGCGGGATGCCGAGACCAACTTTCACACGGTCAGCCGCGTGTGTCGGCGCCTGCGACGCCTGGACCAGAACTGCTGCTGCGATGAGCCAAGTCATCGTGAGAAAACGCCGAAAGGAAAATGTGCCCGGCAACCGCTCGCACTTGAAACAATTTGCCACCGTCGACGCCACCTTAGAGAAAAGCATGCCAAATCCTTGATTTACAAAGGGTATTTCGCATGACAAAAGTATCGCGTCAACGCATCGCTTAACGTGCACGACATTGTTTTACGACCACCTGCATGAAAGCCGGTCATTGCGCGATACGAACACTCGTGTTCCGCCGAGCTTCCCTTTCATCCACGGTGCTCCGCATCGGCCGAAAATCCTTGCCCAGAATATTCTCCCCTCACGCGCCTTAGATTGAGAACGAAATCACTCGATAGGTCCAAGAACCGAAAGTATCGTTCTTATTCCATGCGGATCGGCGAGATTACTTTTCGCAACTGCATCTTTTGACTAAGTGTGGCTCACCGCGCCCTCCACTCTCAGGGTTGCGTCATCACCCATCGAGCCATTTGATGAACTTCCACTTGTCTGCGCACGACGTCAAAACGCCCGCTATTGCGTTGAATGGCATCGAGAAAAGCTTCGACGCGCTCAAGGTTCTCGAGAACATTTCGCTCGTCGTCTCGCCTGGCGAAGTTGTGGCACTGATCGGAACGTCCGGCTGCGGCAAGAGCACATTGCTGAACATCATCGCGGACCTCCTGCAGCCGGATCGCGGCGAGATCAGCGTGAATGGCGCCGTCAACAATCTGCGAAGCGACCGCGATCGTATCGCCTATATGTTCCAAGAAGATCGCCTGCTGCCGTGGCGAAGCATCCGCGCCAACGTCGCATTCGGCCTCGAGGCGCAGCACATGGACAGATCGACCCGCCGCGCGAAGGCGGACGCCATGCTGGCACATGTCGGCCTATCCGATTTTGCAAAATCGTGGCCGCACCAGCTCTCCGGCGGAATGCGCAGCAGGGTAGCGCTTGCGCGCAGCCTCGTCGTTGAGCCGCGCATCCTGCTGATGGACGAGCCATTTTCCAAGCTCGATCCGCAGACGCGCAGCCAGATGCATGGCGAGGTCATCCGCCTGCAAAAAATGCACGGCATTACGATTCTGTTCGTCACCCACGACATTGAAGAAGCCGTGGTGCTGGCGGATCGAATCGTCATGATGAGTCCGCGGCCCGGCCGCATCCGCAGCATCAAGACGCTGGACCTGTCGCGTCCACGGATCCCAACCGACCCGGTCGTGAGCGAGCAGATCCGCCAGTTGCGGGTCGAGGCATAGATATGCCTTCGTTGAGCCGCTTCACCGGCGTATTTCTGCAGCGTTGCCTGTTGTTCGGCGCTATCGCTTTGCTGTGGTGGTATGCCGCAAGCAAGGTGCCGTCGTTTGTCTTGCCGGGACCGGCCAAGGTCCTCGGTGCCATCGGCGATCTCCTGCAAAGCACGACGTTTCGCCACGATGTCGGCGCTACCATGAGCCGCGTCTTCAGCGGCTTCGCGATCGCGGCAGTCACCGGCACACTGGCTGGTCTCATCCTCGGCTCCAATCGCACACTGGCGACCTTCTTTGAGCCGATCCTCTCCATTCTCAACACCGTCTCGTCGGCCATCTGGGCGATCTTCGCGATCATCTGGTTCGGCATATCGGACGCCACGACCGTCTTCGTCGTATTCATGACGGCCTTTCCACTGATCCTCACGAATGTCTGGCAGGGAACGCTGGCGGTCGACCGGCAATATGTCGACCTGGCACGATCGTTCCGAATGTCGCGGTCGCAAATTCTTTTCAAGGTCTACCTGCCGAGCATTCTCCCTCACTTCTTCTCGGGGGCGCGCCTCGCCTTCGGTTTCGGATGGCGGGTGTCGCTGGTCGCCGAGACCTTGGGATCATCCGACGGCATCGGCTATCGCCTGCGCCAGGCCGCCGACCTCGTGCAGAGCGACAAGGTGTTCGCCTGGACGCTCTTGCTGGTGACGTTGATGCTGGCGCTCGAAGCCGGCCTGCTCAAGCCGTTGGAACGCGCACTATTCCGATGGAAATCTTGATCCCTTAGCTATGAGGCTCCCTCCATGAAGCTCCAAAAATTTCTGCTTGCCGCCGCGGCTGTCGTGGCCGTCGCCGTTGCCGTGCCGGCCGAGGCCGGGCAAAAGGTTCGCATCGGCTATTGGACCAGTGGTGTAAGCCTCGGCTATGGTTCAGTGCTGCAGTCCAAGGATTTCCTCCATCAGCGCGGTATCGATGCGGAATTCGTCCACTTTCCGGACGTTAATGCGCCGTTGCGCGCGCTCGCATCCGGCTCGATCGATCTGGCCTTCGGTGCCCCGCTCGCTGGTGTCTTCAGCACCGCCGCGGAAGGCGTGCCCATCAAGATCTTCACCGCGACGCAGCCCGCCGACGTTCAGATCGTGGTGCCGAGCGACTCGCCGATCAAGTCGATCTCCGAATTGAAAGGTAAGAAGGTCGGCATGTCGCCCGCGGGCTCGTCAGTTTCCGTCATCGCCGGCGCGATTCTGTCGGGCAATTACGGCATCAAGAGCGAAGACTTCACTTTGGTCGGCGGCAACGAGTCCCGCCTGGTCCAATTCCTCGCCCAGAAGCAGGTCGATGCCGTGGCGCTTCGCTCGGTGACCGTCGCGCAGATCGACGGCGAACTGAAGGTGAGGAAGCTCGGCAGCTTCGTCGATGAATGGCGCAAACTGACAAAGTCTGACGCGCTGCCCTACAACGGTGTCGGTGCAGTGAGCACGGCGCTGATCACCAGCCAACCTGACACGGTCGCCAATGTCATTGCCGCCCTGCGCGACACGCTGGCGTGGGGCGCGGCGCACAAAGACGAGGTTGTCACCATTCTTGAGAAGAGCGCCAACCTGCCCACCAAGGATGCGCGCGTCTATGTCGAGAACTGGGACGCGATGAATCGCGTTGCCTTCGAGCCCTCGGACATCGCCAGCCTGAAGCGCCAGCACGGGGTGCTCGCCGCTGGCGGTTTCATCAAAGGTGAACTCAACGACGACCTATTCGTTACCGGGCCTTACGAACGCTCCAAGGCCCTCAAGTAAGGATATCGCATCTCATGACCAGCACAATGAAAGCCCTAGTGCTCCGCGCCCACGGCGACCTCGATCAGTTGCAGATCGTCACGGACAAGCCAATTCCGCAAGCGACTGCGGGTCATGTCGTCATTCGCGTTGGCGCGTCCTCGTTCAACTATCACGACGTATTCACGGTGCGCGGCATGCCCGGCATCAAAGTTCCGCTTCCCGTGGTGATCGGCCTCGATCTCGCCGGCACGATCAGCGCAATCGGTGACGACGTCACCGACTGGAAAGTCGGCGACCGCGTGCTGGTCAATCCGCTCAAGCCCGGGGTCGGGTTGATGGGCGAGATGACCGACGGCGGCATGGCTGAATATGTCGCTGCGGACGCGCGCCAACTGATCCGCCTGCCCGATGCCGTAACCTTCGAGCAGGCGGCCTCGCTTCCCGTCGCCTATGGCACGGCGCATCGCATGCTGATCACACATCGCACGATAAAGGCCGGCGACAAAGTCCTGATCCTCGGCGCGAGCGGCGGTGTCGGCACCGCCAGCATCATCCTGGCCAAGCTGCTCGGAGCTGAGGTCATCGCTTGCGCCGGCAGCGACGAGAAATGCGCGCGACTGAAGGCGCTCGGCGCCGATCACGTCGTCAACTACCAGACCACGGATTTCTCGAAATGGGCGATCGCGCGATACGGTAAGCCGGAGCGGCGGACGCATGAAGGCGGTGTCGATGTCGTGATCAACTTCACCGGCGGCGATACCTGGCTGCCGTCGCTGCGTTGTCTCAAGCGCGGCGGCACCTTGCTGGTTTGCGGCGCCACTGCTGGATACGACCCCAAGGAGGATCTCCGCTACGTCTGGAGCTTCGAGCTTAACATCCGCGGCTCCAACAGCTTTTACGAGGAAGACCTCACGGCACTGCTCGATCTGATCGCAGCGGGCAAAATCGATCCGTTGATCGATCGCGCCGTGCCTCTGGATCAGGCCGTCGAAGGCCTGGCCCAAATCCGAGACCGCACGGTGCTCGGCAAGGTCGTCGTCACGCCGTAACCGGCTTTGTCTCCCCCCTCGAAAGATTCATATCCGATGGCCAACAACAATTCCCCTTCGATCGATGACATCCGGGCGCGCTTGCTCAAGGCGCCCTATCACCAATGGCTCGGGCTCGACGTGACGTCGGTCGGCGACGGCGAAATCGAACTTACCGCCAAATGGCGCGAAGAATGGGTCGTCAATGTCGAAGGCGGCTACACGCATGGCGGCATTCTTGCAACGCTCGTCGATCTCACCGCCGACTGGGCACTGGTGTCGAGCAACGGGCGCGGTGTGCCGACCATCGACCTGCGCGTGGACTATCACAGCCCGGCCAGAGGCGACCTGCGTGCCGTCGGCAAGGCGATCAAGCTCGGCAAGCAGTTCTCGGTCGCCGAAGCCAAGATCTACGATGCCGCCGGCAAGCTCGTCGCGAGCGGCCGGGGTGTCTATCTGACGCCACAGCAGGATCGTTAGATGAGCATCCAGCTCGATCACATAGTGATCAACACGCAGTTCGAAACGGACACAGCCGCGCGGCTGTTCGAAGGGCTCGGCTTTCAGCTTACGCCTCGCGGCTCCCATCCGACGCTCGGCTCTATCAATCACCTCATGGTCTTCGAGCATGCCTACCTCGAATTGATCGGACTTCCCCGCGGCGGCGACAAGGTGCGCCAGGAGCTGATCGACAGCCCGATCGGCCTCAATGGGCTGGTCTTTGCCAGCAAGGATGCCGGCACGACACGCGATGCTGTCGAAAAGGCGGGATTCGACGCGCAGCCGGTGCAGAACTTTGCGCGCCCGCTGACCATTGAGGGACAGGAGTACGAGGCACGGTTTTCTGCCGTACGGCTGGCGCTGGATTCGTTCGCGGCCGGGCGCGTCTATTTTTGCCAGCATCACACGCCCGAACTGATCTGGCGAAAGAACTGGCTCTATCATCCCAATGCTGTCACCGGGATCGTCGAGCTGACCGTCGCCAGCACCGATCCGAGAGCCACGCGGGAGCGGTTCGATCGTCTCGGCGCCATCGACGGAGATTTTGCACTCACGGCAGCCGATACCGCCACCCTTGCCGCCAGATTCGGAGAGCTTTCCCAAGTCGGCGCAGAGCGGATCGAGCGCTTCGCCGCCGTGACATTGCGAAGCTCCGATCCGCAGATCGTTGCCGCCCGCGCGGCATCCCTCGGATTGCCACACGATTCGACGAGCCAACGCACGGTGGTTGCGCTGCCGGCTTTCGGGGCGCTGATCGAGGTCGTCGCATGACTACGGCAAGCAATCTCGGCAAGATAATCGATCCTGCGGCTGACCGTAACCGGCTGGCCTTCATAGGCCTTGACGCTGGGCTTGCGGAAACACGTTGCACCTTCGGCGAATTGGATGACCTCGCCGATGCCGTGGCGAGGGGCCTGCACAAGCGCGGCTACAGCCAGGGTGATCGTATCGCAATTCTTGCCGCGAACTCCGTCGAGTTCATCGCCGTAGTGCTCGGCATCATGCGCGCCGGGCTGGTCGCCGTTCCCATCAACTATCGCTTTCCGAAAGAGTTGATTGACTATGTTGCCAACGACAGCAACGCGCGCCTGCTATTTTGCGACGAGCAGCGGCTTGCGTTGGCTCCACAAGGCACTGCGCACACTTTGCTTTCACGGGACGGGTTGAACAGTTTCGCGGAGCTCGCCGATCCCAGTGCTTTCGAAGCATTCGCACCAAGCGCCGACGAACCAGCGCTCATCCTCTACACATCCGGATCGACCGGCCGGCCCAAAGGCGTCGTCCTCAGTCATGCGGCGCACCTCTGGGTAGCACGAACGCGGCGGGAAACAGAACCGCTGGCAGACGAACGTGTACTGATCGCCGCGCCGCTTTACCACATGAATGCGCTGGCGCTGTCCTTCCTGGCGCTGGCATCGCACGCCACGACCGTGCTGCTGTGGCAATTTTCAGCTGTCCCCTATATCCGGGCGATCGATCGCTATCGTTGCACCTGGCTCACCGCCGTACCGCCAATGATCGCGATGATGCTGCGCGAGCGGGACGCGCTGGCATCGGCGGATCTGTCGTCGGTACGGGTGATCAGAATGGGCTCCGCGCCGGTGAGCAAGAGTCTGCTCGAGCAGATTCACCGCATGCTGCCAAACGCGCGAGTCATGAATGCCTATGGCACAACCGAGGCCGGACCGATCGTCTTCGCCGGCCACCCGGACGGCAGACCCACGCCTCCTTTCACACTGGGCTACGCCCATCCGAAAGTGCAATTGCGTTTGCGCGACGAGACCGGACAGGAGAGCAAGGAAGGTGTTTTGGAGATCAAAAGCCCAGCCTTGATGAATCGGTATCACAACCGCCCCGAACTCGGCACGGTCTTCACCCCGGACGGCTATTACGTCACCGGCGACGTGTTCCGCCTTGACGACGACGGCTTCTACGCTTTTGTCGGACGACGCGACGACATGTTCGTCTGTGGAGGCGAGAACATCTATCCTGGCGAAGTCGAAGCCATGCTCGAGCGGCACCCTGCCGTGGCGCAGGCCTGCGTTGTCCCGGTCGACGATGACATTAAAGGTCAGAAGCCCGTCGCTTTTGTCGCTCTTCGCCCGCACGCTTCCGCGACCGAGGACGAAATCAAGAAGCTCGCCCTCGAACACGCTGCAGCTTTCCAGCATCCGCGCCGCATCTGGTTTGTCGATAGCATGCCGCTTGCAAGCGCACAGAAGATCGATCGGTCTTTGCTCAAATCGGAAGCTGCGGCGCGCGTCCGAGGTTAGCCAAGGCACATTGGCACGTATCAGCGAAGCGATTGCTGCGTTTGCTCGGCGTCCGCCTTGCGTCAGAGGACTAAACCGCTCGAGTTTCTGGTCCCATCCCAGGGCTCATCCGGGCAAAGCGGGCATACGCCGCCGGTTGGCGCACATGGGTCCCTCCCCGCAACGTCTCGGTACATCTTGGGATCCGATTGTGAGTTGAGGAGGACGTCGCGAAGCGGATTGGGTCCGAATTGCGAAGCTCAAGAGCATAACGTCGGGTAGGTCAAGGGCGGCCGTCAGCCAGCCGGGCGGGGCAGGCCAAGCGAATCGCGCAGGGTCGAACCGTCGTACTCGGTGCGGAACAGGCCGCGACGTTGCAGCTCCGGCACGAGGCCGTGGACCAGCTCCTCCAAGCCTCCTGGAAGATATGGGACCTGCAACATGAAGCCGTCGCAGGCACCAGCCTCGAACCACTCCTGCATACGATTGGCCACCGAACCAGGCGTGCCGGCAAATCCGCTGGTGGTTCTCCCCGCACCGTAGCGCTGCCCCAGCTCGGCCAGGCTCAAGCCCGAGCGTCGCGTCAGTTCGGAGACTTCGCGGTAGTGCCCTTCGACACCGGGAACATCGAGGTTCTCAGGCAGGACCTGATCCTGCGGAAAGCGCGAGAGGTCGACGCCAAGATGATAGGACAATGTCGAGAGACCAGACTCGGGATGCGAAAGTTCGTGAAGCTGGTCATGCAGCGCCTTCGCCTGCCTGTCCGTGTCTGCGATCACCGGGACGATGCCGGGCAACACCTTGACCGTGTCCGGATCGCGACCGAACCGCACAGCGCGGGCGCGCAGATCGTTGCGGAATTCGACCGCGACGTCGATCAGGCCTGGCGTCACGAAGACGACTTCCGCCCATCGGGCTGCGAAATCACGGCCGCGATCGGAAGCGCCGGCCTGGATGAAGACCGGGCGCCCTTGCGGCGGCCGACTGACATTGAGCGGGCCCCGCACGTTGAACCATTTGGCGGAATGGTCGATCCGGTGCACCCGCGCAGGATCGGCAAATAGCGGCGTCTTGCGATCTCGGACCAGCGCACCGTCCTCCCACGAATTCCACAGCTTGGTCACGACCTCAAGAAACTCGTCGGCGCGCTCGTAGCGCTCCTCGCGCGAGAGCTGCTCGGTCAAGCCGAAATTGCGCGCCTCCGCCTCCTGGAAGGAGGTGACGATGTTCCAAGCGGCGCGGCCACCGCTGAGATGATCGAGCGTCGCGAGCGTCCGCGCCAGTGCATAGGGCTGGGCGTAGGTTGTCGAAATGGTGGCGCCGAGACCGAGATTCTTCGTCGCACCCGCGATGATCGAGAGCACCACCAGCGGATCGAGCCGCAGCGCCCCAAGCGCGCCGTAGCGAAGCTGGCTGTCCAGGCTGCCGCCCAGCGTGTCCGGGATCGCGAGGATGTCCGCAATGAAAAGAAGATCGAAACGCCCCTGCTCCAACAGCCGGCCGATATTCTGGTAGTAAGCGGCGGACAGCAGATCGCCGTCCGCTTCCGGATGCCGCCATCCGGCGTGGCTGCCGGAGACCGGACCCGCGGAGACAAAGGCGGCAAGGTGAAGTTTCTTGTCAGGCATAGGTCAGCTCACCGTCCATGATATCTCGACGGGGCCGCCACGCTTCAGCGTGTTGTAGATTGGGCAGTTGGCCGTGAAGCCGTCGACCAGCGTTTCAGCCTCGCGCGCCGTCACGCCAGACAGGTGCACTCCGATACGAATCCACTCGTACTGGGTCGGATCGGTGGCGTGACGCCGGAACGAGACTTCGGATCCGGCCTCGCGCAGAACGATGCCTAGCTCTTTCGCCGTCTTCTGGATGAGGCCTAGCGAGCAACTGCCAAGAGACGACAGCAGCAGTTCGCCGGCGGTAATTGCCTCGCCGGGGCCGCCGATCGCCACACGCTGATCGGAAATGAAATGGTTCGTTCCTGCACTGAGCAGATAGCGGCCGAAATGGCCGATGGTGGCAGAGGTGATCGACACTGTCTCGCCGGCTTGAGCGTTCATGATGCTTCTCTGTGTTGTTGGGCCGCCCGCCGCTGCTTATGCACCGAGCTCCAGCGTGACCGCCTTCTTTGCTGTGTCGAATTGAGCGCCCAGCAGGAACGATCGAACGTCGACCTTGTTGGGCAGAACGCCAAGTGCGTGGAAATTGTCGGCGAGATCCTGGGTCGACGCCGCGGCTGCTTCATCGATCGGCCTCAGCGCGACGGCGGTCGATTCGGACAATCTGGCATCGCGGACAAGCTTTTCGTAGACGGCCTGCTCAGTCCCGTTCGGCGGAAAGCCGCCCTGCGACGCCCAGAGCGCAACGGACTCGGCCGGATGCGCGAAGATATAGGCCTGGGTCTCCCGGATGATCTTCACGAACTTGGCGAAGAGCTGCGGATACTTCGCCGCGACATCACTGCGCGCGACGTAGAAGGCGTAATCGTAGGTTTTCACGTCGGGCAGCAGGCGGGCCTTGCCGCCAAGCTTTGTCAGCGCCAACGCCGTGGCCGGCTGCCAGTGGATCCAGCCGTCGATGCTTCCTTGCGCGAAAGCCGTGAACGCATCCGCCCCGCTCAGGCTGACGGCCTGCACATCAGACAACCTGAGGCCGGCGGTCTCCAGATATTTGATCAGGCTGTAGGTGCCGGTCGTACCGTTCTGGTGGGCGATCTTCTTGCCCTTCAGATCGGCCGCCGTCTTGATCGACGAACTGGCCTGCACCAGGAAATCGACCTCATCGACCGGCAAGGGATAGGCCGCAAGCGGCACGATCGGAACACGCGCCGGAACGGCGTTTACGACCGCCGTTGCGGTAGCAAAGGTGAAATCGACGGAGCCGGCCTTGATCGCCTCCATCACCGGCAGCGATGCCGTGAAGCCGGGTTGCCAGACGATCTTGGTGCCGAGCTCCTGCTCGAGATTGCGGCCGCCGACGCCGGCCCGCAGCGATGCCCAGACGCCGGTGCGGCCGTCTCCGATCACCGCGACAGTCAGCTGCCGGGGCACGGTATCGGCGGCATTCGCGCGCGGAGCCCTGCCCACCCCCGTCGCAGCCGCGGCAAATCCAGCACCGATCGACAGCACCGAGCGCCGCGAGATACCCGCGCCACCGCGCGTCCAACCACCAAAAGTCATAACTTCATCCCTCCGTCTTGTTATGCAACGGCAACCAAATCGCGCTCGGCCGTCAGCAGGCCGTCGAGCAGTTCCTCTTTCAGAGCCGACAGCACCCGATCGCCGCGGTGCCGCGGACGCGGCTGGTCGAAGATCAGATCGCGCGCGATGCCGCCATCCTTGACGAGGAGCACGCGATCGGAGAGCAGCAACGCCTCCTCGACGTCGTGCGTCACCAGCACGACGGTGCGAGGTCGCACGGCGAGCAGTTGCCCCAGCAGCAACTGCATCGCAGCCCTGGTGATGGCGTCGAGCGCCCCGAACGGCTCGTCCAGCAGCAACAAGTCAGGCTCGTGAATCAGCGCCCGTGCCAGCGCCACACGCTGGCGCTGGCCGCCCGACAGCCCGACCGGAAATTCACTCTCACGTCCCTGCAGCCCAACGGCTTCGAGGATGCGACCAGCCTCGTCCTTCCTGCCCTTGATGCCCAACAAGACATTGCCGAGGACCGTCCGCCACGGCAGCAGCCGGTCCTCCTGGAACATCAGTCGCACGTCCGCCTTGTGGCCGGTCGTCCGGAGCTCGATGCGGCCAAGCGAAGGCGCGTCCAGCCCTGCCACAAGACGCAGGAGCGTCGACTTGCCGGCGCCGCTCGGCCCGATGATCGAGACAAACTGGCCGGCCGCGATATCGAGATCGACGTTGTCAAGGACCTTGCGGCCGGCGAATGATTTGCCGACCGAACGCAGGCTGACGCTGGCTCCGCTCATGCCTTGACCCTGTCGGCATAGTTCGGATGCCAGCGCAGCAGCCGTCGTTCGATCAAGCGCGTGATGAAATCCGACAGCCAGCCTGCCATGGCATAGAGAATGATGGCCAGCACGATGATGTCGATGCGCAGGAGTTCACGGGCATTCTGCACGAGGTAGCCAACGCCGTCCCGCGACGCGATCGTTTCACCCACCACGAGCGTGAGCCAGGCCACGCCAAGCGCATAGCGCATGCCGACCAGGATGGGCTGGAGCGCTGCGGGGAGAATAATGGACCAGACCAGCTCGGCGCGCCCGAGGCCGTAGGATTTTCCAAGTTCGATCAGCTTGGGATCAACATTGCGGATGCCGCCGACCGTATTGATGTAGACCGGGAAGAGCGACCCCATCGCGACGAGAATAAGCCGCGGCTCCTCTCCGATGCCGAACCAGAGGATCATCAGCGGCACCAGCGCCAGGTGCGGAATGGTCCGGATCATCTGCAAGGATCGATCGAAGAGTTCATGCACCGGCTCGAACAGCCCCACGGCCAGGCCGATCAACAGTCCGCCGAAGGCACCGATGCTGAAGCCGATCGCAACCCGGCGGAGACTGACAAGGATGTCGTGCTGCAATTCCCCGCGTTCGGCAAGCTGCCGCGCGGCGTCCCAGATGTCGGATGGCGCCGGCACGATTGCCGTGGACACGATCCCCGTTGCAGAGAGGAACTGCCAGATGAGCAGCAGGCCGACCGGGAGAAGCCAGGGTAAAGCGACGGAGCGCCAGATCGGAGCACGCGCGCGCAATCTCGATACTTCCGATGGACGCGCAACATCGGCGACCACCGTTACAACGGTTTCGCCGGCACGGTGGAACGGCTCCGTGCGATTGGCTGCGGGCGCCACCTTCGTATCGGCAGGCCTGGAAAGTAGCGACGCATCCGTCATAAATCGAACTTGCTCCGTCTCAGCTGAGACGGCGTCACCTTCGCAAACTCCGACGCGCAATTCGATGGTAGCAAAATTCGTATTTCGGTCGCCAGCACGAATGCCGTTCTACCGCGCGCAGCGTTTAGCAGAATGTCTTTTCAAGACGGCGATGCACCAAGCGATTTGACGAGCCTGAGAGGAGCGCTTCGAAAGTGAACTCGATTTGACGCTCGGCCAGGAACGACAGTCGACTAATTCTTGTCATAAGACAACCTCGATCGAGCACATTCGCGCCGAGACGAAATGGCCGTCGCGCTCATTGCTCCGATCCCGAGACATTTGTTGCCCGTCTCCAGCGAAATTTGGAATGGCTATGTCTCTTCGTTTCACTTCTTCTAGGCAGAAACGTCGACCGTGCCGAAGTATCTCCATAGGACCGTGGGCCGACCGACGCCACGAATCATCAGGGGTTATCTATGACCGCGCGCTTCTTTTCGCTCTTGCTCTCCCGACGGCGGCTGTTGATCGCAACCTCCGTTGTTGCAGCGGCTACCTTGACGGCGATGACGGCCTATCCCCAGCTCAAAGTGCCGGCGCTCCGCCAAATGGCGGTGACATCACCTTCCTTATCGATTCGCTCGGCGGCACCTGGATTCCAAACAACAGCTCCATCTCCAGCTTCCAAGGCCACATCTGGGGCCACGTGGCCGACAAGCTCGTCTATGTCGATGCTGATGGCAAGGTTAGTCCCTGGATCGCTGAAGGCTGGGAACAGAGCAACGACGCCACCCAGTTCACCCTACACCTCAAGAAGGGTGTGACGTTCTCCGATGGCACCGCACTCGACGCATCGGCCGTCATCGCCAATCTGGACATCTGGTACGCTGGCCGGAAAAGTGAGGGCATCAACCCGGTTGGCCTCTTCCCGAAGACCTATGACCGCGCCGAGGCCGTCGACGCAACCACCGTGAAGGTCTTCTTCAAGGCGCCGACACTCGGCTTCATTCCGACGCTCGGCTATCACGGCTCGATTCTCATCTCCCCAAAGACGCTCGCGCAGCCCGCAGCCCAGCAGGCCGACCTTGGCAAGACGTCCGGCAGCGGGCCGTACGTGGTCGCCGCCTGGAAGGAGGGCGACTTCGTCAAGCTGGTCAAGCGCAAGGACTACAATTGGGGTCCCGCCGCCGTCGGCCACACCGGCCCGGCCTATCTCGACTCAATCACCTACAAGATCGTGTCCGAGCCATCGCTGCGGGTCGCGGCGGTTCAATCCGGACAGGCCGATGTCGCCTACAGCCCCTCGCCGCAGGAGCTGAAATCTCTCAAGGACGCCGGCTTTACTACCGCAACCCCGCGCTATCTCGGCTTTGTCAATGGCCTGGCGGTCAACACCAAGCTGGAGCCGTATAACGATGTGAAGGTACGCCAGGCGCTCCAGGCCGCTATCAACCGCAAGGAGATCATCGACACCATCTATACGCCCGACTGGAAGCTGGCGACGTCCTTCATCCAGAGCAACGTCCCCGGTGCGACCGATCACAGCGACCTCCTGGCCTACAACCCCGGTAAGGCCGAGAAGCTGCTCGACGAAGCTGGCTGGGTCAAAGGGGCCAATGGCATCCGCACCAAGGACGGCAAGCAGCTGTCGCTCACGCTTCACTCCAACCCCTACCTCGCGACGGCGAAGTCGATCGACGAACTCATTGCCCAGCAGCTCGCCAAGATCGGCTGGAAGGTCACCATTCGCGCCTATGACGTCGTGACGTTCGGCGAGAAGGTCCGCTTCGGCGGTCCGGCCGTGCCGGCCTATGAGGTGACCCGCAGCTTCATCGATGCCGGCACGGTCGCCAGCATCCTCACCGATGCCAACAATGGCGAGAACTGGTTCAATCTCGGCGACAGCGACAAGAAGCTCAACGAGCTGCGCGACAAGATTGCCGGCGCGGCCTCTCTCGAGGTTCGCAATCCGCTGCTCGATGAGCTGCAGACCTACGTCCTGGAGCAGGGCTACTTCATTCCGCGCACGCAGATCGTCCAGCGGATCTACGTGCAGTCCCCGAGGCTCAAGGGCGAAGTCTACAACGGCATCGCGTACGCCAGCTATTACACGGCCACGAAGGGCGAGTAAGGCGCCATGCGAGCGAATAGCGCGACGAGGGCGCCGGCATGATCAATGCTTACCTTGCCTATGCCGCAAAGCGCCTCTCGCAGGCGCTCGTCGTGATCCTGCTCGCTTACGTCTTTACGTTCGTCGTCGTCAGCATTTTGCCGGGCGACCCCATCACGAACGTCCTGCGTGACCCCCAAAACGGGTTCAGCGAGGACGAGATCAAGGCGATCATCGCCGCCCAGGGCCTGGAGCAGCCGATTCCGGTTCAGCTCTGGACGTCGCTGTCCCATTTCGTCATCGGCGACCTCGGCCTGTCGATGCGGTCCAGCCGACCCGTCGCAACTCTGATCGCGGAGGTTCTTCCGTCAACGCTGATCCTCGCCACCGCTGCGTTCGCGATCGCGCTGCTGCTGGCGGTGACGATCGCCTATGGTACGCAATTTCTTCCGAAACGATTCGGCCAGGGTTTGCTGCGCGGCTTCCCGTCGTTGTTCCTGTCGGTGCCCAATTTCGTTATCGGCCTGGTGCTGATCCACGTGTTCGGCTTCCAGCTCGGCCTGTTCCGCGTGATCGCGCCCGACAGCTTTTGGGCGACCTTCTTCGCCGCGGTCGCGCTGGGCATCCCCGTCTCCGCGCGGATCGCCGAGGTGCTGATCGCGAACCTCGACAAGGAGTCCGAGCAGGAATACGCGGCGGTCGCGCGCGGCCGTGGTCTGACGCAGATGCGCCTATTTGCAAAACATCTGCTCAAGCCGTCTTCGCTCCCGGTCGTCACCGTCATCGCGCTCGCCATCGGCGAGCTGCTCGGCGGCTCGCTGATCACCGAGACGGTGTTCGGCCGCACCGGCATTGGCAGCCTGGTACAGCGTGCGGTGAGCACGCAGGATTTGCCGGTCCTGCAGGCGGTTGTCTCGCTCGCGGCGGTCGTGTTCGTGCTGGTTAATTTGACCGCAGATCTCGTCTACCCGCTGCTCGACCCGCGCGTGAAGCTGATCGGTGTTCACAGGGTCCGCCCGACCACTGCGGACGACAGCGCCGCAGCGATATCCCCGGCGGTGACGCCATGACCCTCGCCTCCTTCTCCTCCACCTCGCGCGTCACGGCGATCGGCCGGCTGGCAGCTCTTCGCGTGCCGCCGACCGTCGCGCTTTCCTTTGCGGTCATCCTGATCGTGATTGCCTGGTCGCTGGCGCCAGGCTTGTTCACGAGTCATAGCCCGATCGCCGGTGTTCCCGCGGAGAAGTTGCTCAGCCCGAGTGCCGCACACTGGTTCGGCACAGATCACCTTGGTCGCGACCTCTATACCCGCGTCGTCTACGGCACGGCGGCCTCGGTGACGAGCGCTCTCATCGCGGTCGCTATCGCCGCCGTCACCGGCGGCCTCATCGGCCTGCTCGCAGGCTTCCTGGGCGGCTGGGTGGATATCGTGCTCGCTCGCCTCGTCGACGTGCTGCTGGCGATCCCGAACTTCCTGCTGGCAGTGATCGTCGTTACCGCGATCGGTTTCGACACGACGAACGCCGCGATTGCGACCGGCATCTCCGCCGTGGCCGTGTTCGCGCGGGTGATGCGCTCGGAGGTCATCAAGACGCGGCAAGCTACTTTCGTCGAGGCACTACTTTGACCTCGCTGCCGCTCCGCGCGGCAGCCTAACCCCGGCAGAGGCTCCACTTATCGATACGGAGATTCTGTTCAGACAACCGGGACCAGCTCTCCTCGCCTATATGAAGCTGATCGAAGACGAGTTCGGAGACCTGCCGTTGGCAGCATTGGCGGATCGTCGGGCCCGCGGTGAATTCAAAACCCGGCGCGATTCCTTCGCCGCAACGCCACGCAAGGCGGACTACGCCTGGACGACGTTGGCGCGGCTCAGGTCGTTCGCAAAGGAACCCATGCGAACGAGGCGGCCGGCTTACGTGGCAGGCGCAAAGACAAGATTTGGACCGAGCAAGACATAGCCGCCATACTCGCGGTCGCATCCGACGAGATCAAAGTGGCGTTGATCCTTGCTTTGTGGAGCGGCCAGCGACAGGGCGACCTTCACGCTTGTCTTGGTCGGTGTACGAGAGCCCCTATACCCGCGTTGCCACCAAGACGATCAGCGAGGGCATGAGCCTGCTGGAGTATGTCGCACCCAAGCTCAGGGAGGTCCGGCCGCTCGGCTGAGCCTAAGGCGTGTCGCGCACTGCGCGGATTGCGCCTATACGACCATCGCCCACAACTCCTGCCGCAAGCGGCGTTGCCCGAAACGCCAGGGCGCCGCCGCCAAGGACTGGCTCGCTGACCGCGAGGCCGACTTCTTGCCGGTGCCGTACTATCATGTGGTGTTCACGCTGCCGGCCATCGCCGACATCGTCTACCAGAACAAGACTGTCGTACGATCTGCTGTTCAAGGTCTCGGCCGAGACCATGCCGACGATCGCCGCCGATCCCAAGCATCCGGGTGCCCGCATCGGCATCACCTCCGTGCTGCAAACCTGGGGCTCGGCGCTCACCCACATCACCCCCATGTGCACTTGATCGTGCCAGGTGGCGGCATCTCGCCCGATGGCCTGCGCTGGGTGTCGTGTCGCCCGAGGTTCTTCCTCCCCGTACGCGTGCTCTCCCGCCTGCTCCGTCGACTGTTCCTGGAGAAGCTCGTCGCCACGCACCACGCCGCGCGCCCTGAGCTTCTTCGGCGATGACGCCCATCTCGCCGATGCGCAATCTTTCGCGGCTTATCTCGCGCCGCTGCGCAAGACCGAGTGGGTCGTCTACGCAAAGTAATGGCGAGAACATAACGCAACGATAGCGATCGAACTCGGACGAAATGCAGCAAAATCAACAAAGCTGACCAATACGCCGCCGCTCATAACGGTCTGGTTGCAGGTTCGAGTCCTGCCGGGCCCACCAGTGAAATCAATGATGGTGTACTCGAGGACGTCCGTCGAGCAGTTGATGGCGAATTTGGAACGCCGGCGCCAGCAAACGCGCTTCGGGCGAGCGCATCATACTGGCGACCGCGCGCATCCGCACGGGCACGACGCCCTGGGGCGCCGTGTCGCCGTTCCTAGAACGCCTTTTTCGTCTCCGGCCGGTGCTTGTTCGTCGGCACAAAACCCGACGGCTTTGCTTCGCGCGGTTGGCGCACCCAGACCTCGCGATTCGGATGCAGGCCGCCGCCGTGGGTGGCAGGAACGGCGGTGAGCCGTGCGCGGTGCAGCAGGCGGGTGTCCGCGTCGCCGCAATTCGGGTGGATGCCGTCGTTATCAGCCACCACCTTGTCCCATGCGGCTTTGCGCTGCCTGAGAACGGCAGGATCCGACAGCTCCGTGCAGTTGAGCTCGTTCTTGTTCAAGTCCGCGACGATCTCGTCGCCGTCCTGAACGAGGGCGATCGGTCCCCCAAGGGCCGCTTCGGGGCCGACATGGCCGATGACAAGGCCGACCGATCCGCCGGAGAACCGCGCATCGGTCATCAGCGCCACCACGATTCCCCGCTCGCGACACAGCGTGGTGATGCGCGAGGTCGGGTCAAGCATCTCCGGCATGCCCGGAGCGCCGCTCGGCCCCTCGTAGCGCACGATGATCATGTCGTTGTTCTGGAATCGCTCGGGCGTCTTGTCGAGCGCGTCAAGCAGGTCCTGCTCGCCTTCGAACACACGTGCCTTGCCGCGGAACAGATTGTTTTCCAGTCCGCCTTCGACGCCGGCAAGCTTCAGGATCGCCGAGAATTCCGGCGACAAATTGCCACCGAGAACCCGCAGGCCTCCAGTCGGCTTATAAGGCTTGGCGACGGGATAGATCACGCTGCCATCGACGGCCTTGGTGCCGAGGCGCTTGACCTGCTGCGCCAGCGTTTCGCCCGTGCAGGTCATCACGTCGCCGTTGAGAAGCCCGGCCTCCAGCAATTCGCGCACGATCACCTGCACGCCGCCAACCTGGTCGATGTCGACCATCGAATACTTGCCGTACGGGCGTGCATCGGTGAGGACCGGAACGACATACTGCGACAGATGATTGAACTCGGCCGGCGTCATCACCTCATTCCAGAAGTCCGCAAAGCCTGCGGCGCGCGCGATCTCCGGCGCATGCAGGGTGACGTTGGTCGAACCGCCGACCGCCATTGCCACGATGACGGCGTTTCGGATGGAATCGCGAACCACGATGTCGCGTGGCTTCAGGTCCTTCGCGATCATTTGCGCGAGGTACTCGACCAGCTGGTCCGGGAATTCCTTGAGACGGCGGGGATCGTCGGACGGTGGCGCCACCATGTGCAGCGGCTGCATGCCGACGACGCCGATGAATGTCTGCATGGTGTTGTAGGTGAACATGCCGCCGCAGCTACCGTATCCGGGGCAGGCATGACAGGCGATGTGATCGCGGTACTCGGCGTCCGGGTTGCCGGCGACCTGATAGGCGCTGACGATGTCGAGCTTCTCGCCGGTGTTCGGATCGGTGCCGGGATGGATCGGCCCATCCGACATGATGATCGCGGGCTGATTGTGCTCGAGCAGGGCGGCCAGCGTGCCGACCGGCGGCTTGTCACAGGCTACGACGGCGATGGTGCCGGCGAGGCCGGTCGCGCTCAAATGCTCGCAGAGCGCATCGTGAGTGACCTCACGCCCGATCAGCGAATAGCGCATTTCGCGGGTGCCATTGCGGATGCCGTCCGACGTCGCGATCGTGTATTCCGGCTGGACCAGGCGCAGCTTCAACTGGCCCGCGCCCTTGCCAATGCGGTTCTTGAGACTGTCGTGGATGGCATCGACCTTCGCCGTCACGCCCATGTAGCACTGGCTGTCGCCTTTAGTGCCGACCACGCCAACCGACGGCTCGTGGATCAAATCCGGATCCGTGCCAAGCTCTCGCGCAATCCCGATGGTTTGGGTGGAGCGGCCTGGATGCCGGTCGATGATGACGGCTTTCGATTCTGTCACGGCGAGATTCCTTCCAAGCAAACGGCTCGTTTTGATCGACAAATAGCGGGGTGCACCGGTGCGCGGGGATACGACCAAATTCCCTATAGCGGCGGCGGGCCGAATACGAGATTGATCGCGGTCGGCCCGTTCCAGGGCATACCCCCCGAAGATCGCCGACACAAGGATTGTTAAACCGTCTTGCGTTGAGCAACGACTGGCTGTGGCGGGAGGAATCGAGCCTCCGAACGGCGGAATTAAGATCAACTTGAATGACGCATCACGAACAAAAATAAACCTTGGGTATACCTAACTGCGGCCGCTGCATCGTTAGCCACCTGGATGCGGCAGATTAGACCATCGGGAGACACGGCCACCGAGCAGGCCAAGCTGGCGGGCCAGGATGGTGGTTCGGATCGTGTGATGCTGCTGTGGTGGGCCGCCTGGAATCACGCCGCTGGAAATGGCGCTGCAGATTGGCGCGACTTGGCTCGACGGCATGCCGAGCTAGCTCTTTAACTATCTCGATATCGAGCTGAATCTGCATCACGTTCTGAACGAACCAGGATCTTTCGATCTGGATCTGTGTCGGCGGCGTTGGCGCCGGCGGGTCGTCGCGAGGGCTTGCGCGGCTCAACCGGGCTGCGCTGGTTGTCTTGGCTCGCGATGAACAGCCCATGTACTAGGAACCTTTAAGCACACGGCAGGTTGACCGGCCGAGCAGGACAAGTGACGTGTCAAATTCTAGATACTTACACCGGAGGAGTTATGGCCAAGCGAGCGACATCCCGGCGGACGCGACAACCGAAGAAGCTGAGCGACCTTTTCCACGAGACCCTCAAGGACATCTATTTTACCGAAAACAAGATCATCAAGACCTTGCCGAAAATGGCGAAAGCAGCGCACTCAAGGCAGCTTGCGAACGCCTTCAACAAACATCTGCGCGAGACCCAGGGACAGGTAAAGCGGCTCGATCAGATCTTCCGGATGCTTGGCAAGCCGGCCCGCGGCAAAACATGCGAGGCCATCAATGGCATCACCGATGAAGGCGCTGAGATCATGCGCGACTTCAAGGGAATGCCAGCACTCGATGCCGGGCTTTTGGCCGCAGCGCAGGCGGTAGAGCACTACGAAATTTCCCGCTACGGGACCCTGCGGACTTGGGCGGAAGAACTTGGCATGGCGGATGCGGCGAAGCTGCTGCAGGCTACCCTTGCCGAGGAGGAGGCGACCGATCAAGCGCTGACAGAACTGGCCACTTCGGTGATCAATCTCGAAGCCGAGGAAGAGGAGGTTTCGGAAGCGGCCTAAAGCGCGATGGGGCATTGGCACGCGATCACGGGCGATTGGAACTAACTAGGCAGTCCGCCGATTGGACCGTTTTCAGGATTTGCCATGTCAAAGAGCGACACACTTCGGTATGGCGCGCCGGGCGATAGCGCGGTTCACCTCTGCGTTGACATGCAGAGAATGTTTGCGGAGGGCACCGAGTGGAATATGCCCTGGCTTGAACGCGTCTTGCCAAACATCGTCGCGATCACGTCCGCCCACCCTGAGAGAACCATCTTCACCCGCTTCATTCCCGCCCGGAAGCCCGGGCACGGCGTCGGCATGTGGCGGCAGTACTATGAGCGCTGGGCGTCGATGACCATCGATCAGATCGGCCCCGACATGGTTGGCCTCGTCCCAGACCTTGCGACGTTTGTTCCTCCCGCCAAAGTCTTCGATAAGCATGTCTATTCGCCATGGACCGGCAGCGACCTGCACGAGCAGTTGCGCGGCGCCGACGTAGATACGGTCATCATAACCGGCGGCGAGACTGACGTCTGCGTTCTGAGCACCATGCTCGGCGCAGTCGACTGGGGCTTCCGCGTCATCCTCGTCCAGGACGCGCTTTGCAGTTCGGCTGACGAGACCCACGACGCGATGATGAATATCTACATGAACCGGTTCGGAGAGCAGGTCGAGACGATCACGATGGAGACGCTTCTTGAGAGCTGGCAGGCACGCAGCCATGCTAGGGCCGAGAAACCAACGGAGGGCGGTCGATAGCTAAGGAATGGTTTGATGGCGTCCTCAAAGAGCAGACAGATAAGTTTGTCGGCGCGACAAGCTTTGTGAGCCCCCCGGCCAGGGGCCTGACGCACCAGACCGCGCGAGATAACAGGAAGATAAGATGACGAACCTTTTTAAGCTTCCGACCTGGGCCGGCGATGACCAAATCTTTGCAGTGATCGAGACTCCTCGCGGAAGCACCTGCAAGCTTGACTTCGATCCGAAGCTGCGCGTCTTTACGCTCGCCAAGCCTCTGATGGCCGGTCTCAGCTATCCGTACGATTGGGGCTTTGTCCCATCGACCAAGGCGCAGGACGGTGATCCGCTCGACGTCCTAGTGATTCACGATGCGCAATCCTATCCCGGCGTGGTCTTGCGGTGCAGACCGATAGGGATTCTCGAAGTCGAACAGAAAGGCAAGAGCAAGACGGAGAGAAACGATCGCCTGTTCGCGGTGCCCGACCGCACTCCGCTCGAGACCGATCTGAAGGACATCCGCGATCTTCCCTCTCGAGCGCACCAGGAGCTCCAGCAGTTCTTTCTCGCAACGAATGCGCTTGAGGAAAAGGAGCTTGAGTTCCTGGGCTGGCGCGGCCCCAACCAGGCCGTCAAGACCATCAAGCGGCTGTCCACATAAGGGCAAAGCGAGCGTCGAGGCGCGCCCTGTCCTGTCGCGACCGAGGGTCAACGCCGGAATTTAGGCGCACGGGAGTTCAGCGGGAGGAACATCGGCCCATAAAGGGGGCGGCGTGCGCGCCGATTGACCGGGCCGAGACTGAGCAGAGACTATGCGAGTCCCCGACTACGGTCGCAACCTATGTTAACCGGGCTCTAGGCGCGCCGCACCCCGGGCGATCGTGGCGTCGACACCGGAGACCGCTTCCTCTCGGCAGGAGTTACTTGGTCAGCGAGAGGTGGCGAAGCCAAGGGCAGCACCATCATTGAACTGGTGGCAATTACCTGCGCTGCAGCGCAAAAGGTCGGCCTCGCCCTTTGGGCGGGGCACGCTAACCCGCCCCCCCTGTCGAGAACAGGTGCGCTTGAGGCTTCTGAGCGATACCTCCTCAGCCCGATGAGCAAGATGCATGGCTTATTTGCCATCAGGGTGGGTTAAAGTCATCTCATCAGCGGTCTCGTTCCTTCTTGCGATCAGCTCATGTATCGCGCGGCGTCCCACCTCGGTGAGGCCGGCAAGAGTTTGGTTGCCGTTCTTGGCGCATTCAATGATCTTCTCTGCAACGAACTTCCTTGTTTCATGCTCTGGTAGTCCGATAGGCAGGAATCTGCATGCCCTCTCCAGCGCCAGGTCCATTGCGGCGATCGTCTTCTGACTAAATTCCTCGCTGAGCATCATTTCTTCCCCTTACCTTCGGCATTAGCGACCGCCTCCCAATAGCCTGTGCCAGCGCGACCTGGCGGTACAATCACACATGTTAAGTGAGGTCAGCCTTTGCAGCGGCACTAGCCCTGATCGGCTGCGGGCCCGAACAGATCGGCTGTCAGCGGCATAGCGGACAGCGTGGATGGCCGCCATTGTCGGAGAATCAATCCAATTTTATCGCAGCCTTGCGCAGGGTCTTTACATAGTTGAATTTCCCCTGGCAGCCCGATGCTAAGCTCTCAATATGAGCGATAAACGAAAGCGCAATCGGTCCAAGCCGATCGGCTCATTGCATGAGCGACTGATCAGCTCAGCGCAACGGGCTCGGACGCGCGCCAGAAATCTGTCTCCGGGCGCCGAGCGGGAGAAGCTTCTCCGCCAGCCGCGGCAAATCGAACAAGCTGCTGAGCTGGACGTAGCTCTAAGTTTGGGCGCACCAAAATGAAAGACATGCAGGCGCACCTGGAGAGGCTTCGGAATGAAGCCGAGGAGTGCGAGTTAATCAGCAAGCTGGCGACCAATGCGACGAAGAAAGCATTGTTTGCCAAGCTCGCTGAACACCACCGAGCGCTGGTCAAGGAAGTGGAAGGAGCCGTAGCATCCTGTTCCCCAAGTCCAAGTGATGATCGGGTTGCATCCGAACGAGAAGGATCCCCAGACGCCTGAAAATCAGCGGGGCGGATTGTGATCGACAATGGTCTTTGATGCTTCGCTGGGTGCAGGCTGCATCAGTAGCGGTGTGCAGCCTTTCGGCTTTTCCGGCCCGCAACGTTCCAGCGCGATCACCGCGAACGAATAGCCATTATGGCGCGTTTTGCGCCGCATCATCAGGTCTGACAGGAACCTTCCGAACCCGCCTGCGCTTATCAAGCGATCAAGGAGGATTGAAATGAACCAGCTGATCTATCTGGTTGGCCTGATCGTCGTCATACTGGCCATCCTTTCGTTTTTCGGTCTGCGCTGAGGGATTCGACCATGACGATCGAGGCTGCCACGCTCGTCGAAGACGGAGTGCCGACGTTTACTGATGACGTCAGATATCTGCGCTGGACGCCGATTATCGCAGGCGCGTTAGTCGCCGCGGCGTTTGCCTTCACCCTTGTGACCTTTGGCGTCACCATCGGTCTCGGGATCAGCTCGACTTCACCAACTTGGCGAGATGCATCTGCCGCCCTGTCGCTGCTATCAGGCCTTTTTCTGATTCTGCAGGCGATCGTCAGTTTCGGCCTCGGCGGCTACATTGCTGGCCGGACGCGCGGCGACGTTGGCGCTGTCCGCAATGACCTTGGCGCTGCCGCCAATTCGGAGGAAACGCGCGATGGTCTTCATGGCCTGACGGCTTGGGCACTCGCGGTTCTAATCGGGGCCGGATTGACGGCGATCGTGAGCGCAGCAGCGGTCAATCGCTCATCTCCATCGTTTGCAATGGGAAACAGAACCTCAGCCGAACCACTTCTGAGCTACGAACTCGATCGGCTTCTCCGCCAACCACGTCGACCTCCGAACGTCGATATGAGCGTCGAACGTGCCGAAGCCGGCCGGATACTCATGACTTCGTCGAGCCACAGCGGGGTAAATGCTGATGACCGGACCTATCTGATTCAGCAGGTCCAGACACTTACGGGTCTTTCCGCCGGCGACGCCGAGCGGCGAACCGATCAGGCGATTGCGAGTTCGAGGACGGCAATTGCTCATGCGCGTCGCAGCACAATCATCCTGGCCTTTTCACTGGCGGTCGCCGCCCTGCTCGGAGCCGTCAGCGCCTGGGCGGCAGCTGTTGCTGGCGGTCGACACCGTGACGGCGCGCCGCTTCCGGAATGGATGGCCTTTGCCGACAGGTTCGAGCCAAGAATCACCGCGCGATAGGCGCGGCTGCTCCTCGACCAGCCCAGCCCGTACCATCAAAACGCCCCTGCCGCAGCCAGCCCTGAGGAACAACAGCCTCTTCCGCGGGTTGATGGGCACCTTCAGTCTGCAACCATGGCGCCACTGAAATCCGGAAGGACAAAAATCATGACGCGTGCAATCATCGTGCTGGGCTGCGTTCTGCTGGCAGGCTCAGCTCTTGCTCAATCCGCCGGCGAGAAGACCGGCGTCAATTCAATGCTGGGTGTTGCGCCGACCACGGCCGACTTCGTCAAGGAGGTCGCAATCAGCGACATGTTCGAAATCGAATCGAGCAAGCTCGCCGAACAAAAGGGCAATGCGCGGGAGCAATCCTTTGCCCAGCGGATGGTAACCGACCACTCAAAGACCTCAGCCGAGCTGAAGCAACTGGTCACCAGCGGCAAGGTCAAGGCGGAGGTGCCCGCGGCGCTCGACAGTTCGCACCAGAGCAAGCTCAACAAGCTGAAGGATGCATCCGGCAAGGATTTCAGCTCGGACTACGATTCCTACCAGGTCAGCGCTCACAAGGACGCGGTGTCGCTTTTCGAACGCTATGCCAAGGGTGGCGACAATGCCGATCTGAAAGACTGGGCCGGCAAAACGTTGCCCACGCTGCAGCACCACCTCGAGATGGCCCAAGAGCTCGACAAGGCACCGAGCGTCGGTCAGTCCAGCAAGTAGACGCACAAACTCAATGATGCCGGTAGATCCGCCGGCATCTTTTTATTTGAGATGACCGCCTCGGGTTGAATGCCGCAAATGGAACCCCGTTCAAGACCCAGCGTTAGGCACTGGCTGAAAGGTCGACGTGCTCATGATGCGAGCTGCCGCAATCGCAACTGTTGCGATATTGCTCGCCGGAGTCCCGGCGCAGGCGCGCGTTAACGTGAGTGAAATGGCGGGGGTGGAAGCCGTGCCACCGCCGAATGGGTCTCTTCCGCTATCGCTGCTCGTGCAAGGCGAAAAAGACATCAAGCCGTTGCGGGAGTGGCTGGGCGCGACGCCATCCGTCTGGGTGCTTGCCGACTACACCTGCAAGAGCCTCTGCGGATCGACGATCTCCATCGTGGCGGAGGCGCTGAAAAATAGCGGCCTGAAACCCGGCGCGGACTTTCGATTCGTGGTGGTCGGCCTGGATCCGAAGGATTCGGTGGCCGATGCGCTAACAATGAAGCACGAGCAAATCGGTAGCGATGGGGAGTTGGTCCGCAACAGTCACTTCCTGCGCACGAACGCCGCTGCTATACGCGAGTTGACCAACGCCTTCGGGTTTCATTTCCGCTACGACAGTGAACACGATCAGTTTGCGCATCCCCTCGCCGCTTTCGTGGTCACCCCGGATGGCCGCGTCGTCCGCGGCCTTTCGGCACTTGCGCTGGATGCCGCGAGCCTGCGCCTTGCTCTGGTCGATGCCGGTCGGGGACAGGTTGGGTCGGTTGCCGATCACATTGGCCTGATCTGTTACGGCTTCGATCCCGTGAGTGGCACCTATACGCTCGCTGTCGGGCGGCTGCTCGCCGGCACGGCCCTCATGACGATCATCGGGCTGGCCGCCCTGATCCTGGTTCTCCTTCGGCGCGAACATGTTGCACCGTCGCGCTGATCCAACGCGCGCGCTCACACAGCATGGCATCAAACATCCAAAGCAGAAGCGCCCCGACAAAGACCAGCGCGGCCGCCAGCATCACCGCCGTGGTTAGCGGCGCGACGTGGTCGATCGCGGGCAGGATCAGAATGGCGGCCTCCAGCACGCGCATCAGCAGCGTCAGCGCGCATAATCCCAAAAGCCAGCGCCGATCGGCGCGTACACGCCCACTCAGAAGGGCGAAAAACGGAAGCACAAACTGACCGGCGACCAGGATAGCCAGTGCAAACTGCCAGCCGTTCTCCGAACGCTTCAGATACCAGATCACCTCATCCGGAATGTCGCCGGCCCAGATCACGATGTACTGCATGGCATGCAGATACCCCCACAGGAGGATCGTCGAGAGCAGCAGCGCGCTGTAGCCCGCGCACCCGCCGATCTGCCGTCCTGTCAGGATGCTCCAGCCGATCGCGAAGGCAAGGCCGTTCAGCAATGCAAGAGTGAGGTAGAGAAGCCCGTAGACCGACGAATGGAAGTGCGGTTCAAGCGATTCCATCCAGTCGATGCCGGCGAGCGATACGGTCAGCGCGTACACGATCAAGCCCGCGGACGCCGCGCGGGTCATGCGCTCGCTATGAGACCAGGCATTGCGCAGCCACACGGCTAAAGCTGACCAGATCACGAAGTAGATGACGCTGCGCAAAGTAAAGAACAACGGCGCAAGATAGGCGGCCTTGAACGGCGGCAGAGTGCTGGTAGCGGCGGCCGCGGGATAGATCTCCTTCATCCCGATCAGCACTGGAACAAGGCAGATTCCGACGACCGGAAGCGTCGCAGTCGCCGCTACCAGCACCGGATGCAGCGCCTCGGTCCAGGCGCGGCGCACCAGATAGCTTGTCATCAGGACGCCGAGGGCGCCGATCGCGATCGCGCCGAGCGCGATCCATGCCACGAGATAGGCGGCGAGCGCGGCGCGGCGATCGAGCACAAGGCCGGCGATCAGGATGATGGCGCTGAGGACGATCGCAGCCGCCCACGCGATGCGCCCGCCTCTCATTGTGCCGCCTGCAGGCCGTCGCGCCTGTCCGGCGGCACCTCGTCGACCGAGGCGTGCCGAGCCAGCTGCAGGACTCGGATATAGGCGACGATCGCCCACCGATCGCGCGGCGGAACCCGCGCGGCGTAGGAATACATCGCGCCGTGGCCATTCGTGATCACGTCGAACAGATACTGATCGTCGGCGGCGCGCAGGCGCTCGTCGTGATAGCTGGTCGGATGCGGCATGCCGCGCCGGACAATGATGCCATCGCCATCACCGGCAGTGCCGTGGCAGGGAGAGCAGAAGATTCCGAACCGTTGCTGGCCACGCTTGAGCACCCCATCCGTAAGCGCCGGCTTGTCCCGGACCTCCTTGTCTCGCTCAAGATCGTCGCGCGCTACGACGTTAGCGGGCGGATTTCGCAGCGTGCCCGCACGAAACAGCGGCGCCGGCGCATATTCCCGATAGCTCGGCTGCACTTCCATATTCTGGTCGCAGCCGGCGAGGCATAGCCCCAGTATAGCAAGAACGATGCTCCTCATGACGGGACCAGTTCCACCGATAATGCCCCCGTCGTCCGCAGGAAGGATCTTGTGCCGCTCTCGTCAAATTTCGGATCGTCGCCGCCGACGCAGAGAAAGAAGCGATCCTTGCTGGCGAGATGGATGCGACTTGCAGCGAACACCGGATGGCTGAGCCGCGGCAATCGGTTCTGCACAAGCATGCCGATGATGGTCGCGAGCGCGGAAAACAGGATCGTGAGCTCGAAGGTCACCACCGCAAACGCCGATAGCGCGTAGACTGGACGGCCGCCGACATTGAGGGGAAAATCATAGTTGACGTAACACTGCATGAGCAGCGCTACCGCCGCGCCGGAAAATGCGCCAATCAACCCGACAAGGCCGATGTTTGGCGCAGGAAGGCGCAAGGTCTGTGCAAGCCCTTCGACAGGAAACGGGGTGAATGCGTCGAGGCTTCGGTAGCCCCGCTCCCGCGCCTCTCTCGCTGCCGCGACCAGCGCTTCCGGGTTTTCGAACTCCGCGAGCAGTCCGTAGGCGCGATCAGCCATGGGCTTGCTCCTCTTTCTCTTCGTACAGGAGTTCCTTGGTTTCGAAGATCGAGATCGTCGGTATCAACCGGATCGCGATGAGGAACGGCACCAGAAACAACCCGATGGTGCCGACATAGGTCGACCAATCCCAAAATGTCGGCGTGAAGTGGCTCCAGGATGAGACGAGAAAATCGCGATAGAGACTGGTCACGAGAATCATGTAGCGCTCCAGCCACATTCCCACCGCGACCGAAACAGAGATCAGGAGCAGCGACCAGCCGCGCCGGCGCACGCCTCTCCACCACAACAATTGCAGAGGAATAAAGTTGAAGACGATCGCGCCCCAATAGGTCCAGGCATAGGCGCCGCCTATCCGGTCCAGCAACGTCTGCATGTCGTGGGCGTTGCCGGAATACAGCACATCGAACACCTCGAACACGTAACCGTAGCCGGTCATGAGACCGGTTGCGAGCAGGACCTTCCCGAGCACGTCGAGATGGTCCTCGGTCACGAGGTTACCCAAACCGAACCAGGTGCGCAGTGACACCGCAATGATCGAGACGACGGCAAAGCCCGAGAATGCCGCGCCGAGCACGAAGTACGGTGGAAACAGCGTCGAATGCCAGCCGGGAATCTGACCCGAGGCAAACAGCAGCGAAACCTCGCTATGCACGGAAACGACGAGCGGAACGGCGAGCGCCGCGGTGATGCGATAGGCCTGCTGCCAGCGCACCCAGTGTGAGGCCGAGCCGCGCCAGCCGAGCGAGGTGATGCCGAAGAAGATCTGCCAGCCGCGTCTTGTGGCGCGGTCGCGTGCAGCGGCGAGGTCGGGAATGAGGCCGGCGTACCAGAACGCAAGCGACACCGTGAGATAGGTCAGCACCGCCCAGATGTCCCATTCCAGCGGACTGCGGAATTGCGGCCAGATGTGCATGGTCGCCGGATAGGGGAACATCCAATAGACGTACCAGGGGCGCCCGAGATGCAGGACGGGATAGATGCCGGCGCAGACCACCGCGAACAGCGTCATGGTTTCAGCGAATCGATTGAGCGAGTTACGCCACTCGCTCCCGGTGAGCAGCAGCAGCGCCGAGATGAGCGTACCGGCGTGACCGATGCCGAGCCACCAGACGTAATTGTGGATCGCAAACGCCCAGTTGACGGGGATGTTGATGCCCCAGATGCCGACGCCAACCGTGAACAGCTCTGTTGCCGAGACCACCAGCAGAAGCAGCAGCAAGCTCGCGAAAATCATCGCAATCAGCCAGCGCCGCTCGACCGGAAAATGCAGGGGAATCCCGGCGAGCTGCTCGGTGATGCCGCCCATGCTCTGGCGGATGGGCAGGATATCGGCCGATTTATCGGTCATCCCTGGTCGTCTCCACCGTCACGGAAGCGCGCCAGATAGCTGGTGCGCGGCCGCGTACCCAATTCCTCAAGCAGCGTGTAGTTGCGCCCCTCGCGCCGCGCCCGCGACACCTCGGATTCTGGATCGTTGATGTCGCCAAAGACAATCGCCCTGGTGGGGCAGGCTTGCTGGCAGGCGGTGACAACGTCACCATCCCGCAAGGGGCGGTTCTCCTTGTCGGCCGCAGCATGGGCTGCCTCGATCCGCTGCGTGCAATAGGTGCACTTCTCCATCACCCCACGGGACCGGACCGTGACCTCCGGATTGTGGGCCGCGTGAACAGGTGAATCCGGCGGCGCGCGATAATCATAGAAGTTAAATCGGCGGACCTTGTAGGGACAAAAGCTCGAACAAGTGCGCGTGCCGATGCAGCGATTGTAGACCATCTGATTGACGCCCTCGGGACTATGCGTCGTGGCGTGCACGGGACATCCCATTTCGCAGGGAGCCTGCTCGCAATGCATGCATGGCACCGGCTGAAAAAAACTTCTCGGTCGCTCGATCTCGCCTTCGTAGTAGCGTGCCACCCTGATCCAATGCATTTCACGCCCGGCCTCGACTTGCTCCTTGCCGACCACCGGAACGTTGTTCTCCGCCGTACAGGCCGCGACGCAGGCATTGCAGCCGATGCAGACATCGAGGTCGACCACCATGCCCCAGGCATTTCTCGCAGAAGGCCAGGACGGATAAATACTTGGTTCAACCTCCGCGCGTTTCAACCCGGGATGGCTCGCGCTGACCTCGCGAACAAAATCAAAGCCCTCCATGCGATGATGCATCTGAGTCACTGCCAGCGTCTCGGCGCTCCCAACTTTGCGTAGGCTGGCTTTCGCCAACCAAAGCTGGTCGGGCGGCCTCGCGCGATAGGCGTTATACCCAACTCCGTTGCCGACGCGCCCTGCTCCCGTCCGGCCATGGCCGAGGTAGAGAGCGATCGTATTCTCCGCCTGGCCTGGCATGATCCAGACCGGGCCTGTGACATGGCGATTTCCGATCGTCACCTCGACCGGGTCGCCGTTTGAGGCGACGAGCCGTTTGGCGAGCGCTGCGCTGATCGCAACGACATTGCCCCACGTCAGCGTGGTCAGCGGCTTTGGCAGTTCCTGCAACCAGCCGATATTGGCGAACGTGCCGTCCCACACGGTCGGATCTGGCCGGAACACCACGTCCAGCCCTTTCGCGGTGGCTGTTGTGGGCAGATCGGCGGCGGCGGTCGGCTTCGCCTCCACCGGGTTAGCCGCCCCTTCGATGAAGCCGTCGCGCAACGCGCGTCGCCAGCGCACATCGAAATTATCCGACAAGATCGACCGCCATGTCTCGCGCACCGCACTATCTGCGGCAGGATTGATCTCCCCGAGCATCATGCCAAAAATCTGGTGCGCGCTGCGAACGTCGTAGAATGGCGTGACCGTCGGCTGGATGATGGTTGCCGTGCCGTCGACCGCGCGGCCATCGCTCCAGCTCTCCAGCGCATGCGTCAGCGGCAATTGCCATTCGCAGAGTGCGCCGCTCTCGTCGCGTTGCAGACCGAGATGCAGCGATGTCCGCACCTGCCGCAACCCATCCGCAAAGCCGAGCGCGGCGGGAGCGCTGTAGACTGGATTGGCATCGACAATGACAAGCGAATCCACGCGACCGGCACTGATATCGGCGACCAATTCCTTGAGCGTGCCCGCATTCGCCGGCCCCGAAACAGGGGCGGTCAACAGCAGCGCCCGGCCCGCGCTGTTCAGATGGTCGTTGATGCGCGCCGTCCAGACAGCCGTCACCGCTTCGCCGAAAGGACTGGAAACCACGAGCGCGCGGTCCTTTGCGCCCAGACAGGCAGCGGCCGCGCGTTTGATCCAACTCTGCTCCTCCGATGTCAGGTCGGGCAGGGCTGCAGTGGCGATGCCGAGCTCCCTGGCGAGCGCCTGGGCAAGTAGCGGCGTGCGCGACGAATCGGCAATCAGCCGCGCCCCGGCCATCGCTCCCGTTGCCGAAGGCACGCTTTCCGCCATGTGCAGCTTTAGCCCCGGCCGATCGGCGAAGCGTCGCCGCGCCGTCGACCAGCCATGGGCATTGCGCACCTGGTTTGGTCCCGGTCCGAGAAAGTCATCGTCGAAGCTGATGACGATGTCGCACGCGTCGAGCCGGTAATGCAGATCGAGTGGTTGTCCATAGGCGGCCATGGTGAGATCGCGCCGCGATGCAATTCCCGTCGCATCATGGAGATGCACGCGCGCCTTCGGAAACTGCCCTATCAGCGCGTCGATCTGGCGGAGCAAGGTCGGCGACGTGATCGGCGACGTCAGCAGTCGCAACCCGTCGCCCTGCGCTGCCGCCCATCCGCTTCTGAGCGCGACGACCGCAGCCTCGACCTCCTTCCAGGACGCGGGCTCTCCCCGACGCGAAGGCCCTTGAGCGCGGTCCGGATCGTAAAGACCGAGCACGGCCGCCTGCATGAAGACATCACTGCGGCCTTGCGTCATCGGATGGTCTGGATTGCCGTCAAGCTTGGTTGGACGGCCCGCGAAGGTCGTCGCAACGACCGGCTGCGCGAAGCCATCAAGCATGACCGCCGTTGCATAGTAGCGTGGCAGGCCGATTGTCTCATTGTCCGGCTGATTGACGTAAGGCAGCGCCGCCACGAACGGGCTCTTCTCGCAGCCAGCGAGCCCCGCCAGCGCAAAGGACGCCCCCATCAATTTGAGGAACTCGCGCCGCGCCGTCGGGGAGAAATCCGCTGCCGCCGGATATTCAGCGTCAAGGAACGCCTGAAAGGCGGGGTCGTCGGCCAGCTCTTCGATTCCGGACCAAAGGCGCCCGCCGCTCGCGCCCGCGCCAGGTGGCTGTTGTGGTGGGTTGCGGGTCATCGGTGGCACACATAGCAATGGGTGAGCTCGCCGAGGCGAACGCCTTCGTGCGCGGCGATCGCCGCGCCGGCTGCGCGCGCGTCCGCGGACGGTTTCCAGGTCATGTCCGCGATGCGATCCTGCGGGCGCAGCTGCGGCACCGGATCACGGTGGCAATCGAGACAAAAATCCATGGTGAAGGAGTTCTCGCGATAGGTGAGCGCCATCTTGTCGATGCGGCCATGGCAGCTCACGCAGCCCACACCTTTGGCGATGTGGACGTCATGACGGAAGAAGACGTAGTCCGGCAGCTTGGCAACACGCGTCCATTGGATCGGCGTGTTGCTCGCAAGACTCTGCCGCACGGGCGCAAGCATGGTCGAGTTGGTCCATATCTCCGAATGACAGGTCATGCAGGTTTCAGTGGGCGGCAATCCAGCTTGCGGACCGGTCTCAACCCCGCTGTGACAGTAGCGGCAATCGATACCAAGTTCGCCCGCATGATGGCGATGGCTGAACGGTACCGGCTGGGCGGGGCGGACTTCAGTCGAGGTAATGTAAGCGGAACGCGCAAAGCCGATGATGCCCACCGTCCCGCCGACAAGAACCGCTGCAGATCCGAGCAAAAACAGCCGTAGCCAAGTATCGGCAACGGGAGAAAAGATCTGGGTCATCCGGCCCTGACCCGCTTACGAACGCTCCACGCGCGATCAATCCATGTGCGTCGGAATCGTTCCTAAATTGGAACTGCGGTCGCTCGCCGGAATTGTCATGCCACGCTCGAGGGCCGGAAAATGGATGCGCAAGCCAGCTTCGATTACGAGCGATCCGACATGAGCAGCAGAGCGATCGCATGCATTGCGGCTGGCCTCGCGGCCTTTGTTGTTGCGGTACCGCTGATGATGCCTCTCGCTTTTCCGGCGTCGATGCGACACGTCACGTCGAACGCCCGCCCCGCGCTCAGCTCGGACGCGCCCCCGCTCGAAATCGCACCCGGCGAGGAACTTCAGAGCGTCCGGCGCGCCAATGATCAAATCGCCGAGACGTATGGCTGGGTCGATCGCAATCGGGGGATCGTTCGGATTCCCGTTTCCCGCGCCATGGAAGTTCTCTCGAAACGTGGGCTTCCCGGTTGGCCAAAGCCATGATTATTCGCTTGCAGTCGAGCCCACGAAAGCCCCGGTAACGAGCGCCGGCGATGTGGCATCAGTGGATTCCATTCTGGCGGTCTGGCGTATCGCCTCACGGCGACGACGTCGATCTTCTGTTTGCGGGTCTCATTTTCGTCAGCCTGCTGGTGCTCGGGCTGTTGTTCTTTCTTCTGTTATTGTTTTGCGTGCGCTATCGCGCCGGCAATCCGGCCGAGCGCGGCGATCGCATCGGAAAGACCTGGCGTCTGGAGATCGCCTGGACCGCTGCAACGCTGATCGGTTTTCTCGCTCTCTTCATCTGGGGCGCCACGCTCTTTCTCGACAGCTACAACGCTCATCGGGACGACGTGTCGATCTTCGTCGTAGCGAAGCAATGGATGTGGAAAGTCCAACACGCCGGCGGCCAGTCCGAGATCAATGCACTGCACATCCCGGTGGGGCGCCCGGTCCGTCTGGTCATGGTGTCGCAGGACGTCATTCACAGTTTCTTCATTCCGGCGCTGCGGCTGAAGCACGATGTCGTTCCGGGCCGTTACCAGGATCTCGAGATCAAGGCCACAACGCCCGGTCACTATCATCTATTCTGCGCCGAATATTGCGGGACCGCTCATTCCGGCATGACCGGCGAGATCGTCGCGATGCAAGCCGCCGACTTCGCCAACTGGCTCACGCAGCAAGGCCCGTCCAGCCCGCTCGCCCAGGAAGGCGCCAGCCTCTTCAGGCAGCTCGGTTGCAGCGGTTGTCACGGCGCCGGCAGCAAGATCCGCGCGCCACCGCTCGAGGGCGTCTATGGCAGCCCAGTGCCGCTGGCTGACGGCAGCATCGTGATTGCCGACGAAAAATACATTCGGGACTCGATCCTGTTGCCGGACAGCCAGATCGTCGCGGGTTACCAGGCCGATATGCCTTCCTTCGCCGGCAAGGTGAACGAGGATCAGCTCCTGCGCCTGGCCAGCTACATCAAATCGATCGGAAGCCAGCCATGAGCACCAAGGACTATCTCACCGCCGACTACACGCTGCGCTCATGGTTCCTGACCACTGACCACAAGCGCATCGCGATCCTGTATTTCGCCAGCATTACGTTCTTCTTCTTCGTCGGCGGCGCAGCGGCGACCGCGATGCGGATCGAACTCGCGACTCCGCAGGCGGATCTCGTCGCCGACGACATCTACAATCGCCTGTTCACCATGCATGGCATCATCATGGTGTGGTTCTTCCTCATCCCATCCATTCCCAACACCCTTGGCAACTTTATCACGCCGCTGATGATCGGCGCGCGCGATCTCGCTTTTCCTCGGCTCAACCTGATGAGCTGGTATCTCTTCATGCTCGGCGGCACCGTGACGCTGTTTGCGATTGTTGCCGGCGGCGTCGACACTGGCTGGACCTTCTACGCGCCATTTTCAACACTTTACTCCAACAGCTACGTCATTGCGGCGGTGACCGGCATCTTCATCTCCGGCTTCTCCTCGATCCTGACCGGGCTGAACTTCATCGTCACCATCCACCAGTTGCGCGCGCCGGGAATGACCTGGAACCGGCTGCCGCTGTTTCTGTGGTCGCTCTATGCGACCTCTCTGATCTTGGTACTGGCCACGCCGGTGCTGGCGATGGCGCTGCTGTTGATCGCAGTCGAGCGCGTTTTCGGTGTCGGCATCTTCGATCCACGGATCGGTGGCGATCCCCTGCTCTTTCAGCACCTGTTCTGGTTCTATTCACACCCCGCAGTGTACATCATGATCCTGCCCGGCATGGGGGTGGTCAACGAACTGATTTCCTGCTTCGCGCGCAAACAAGTCTTCGGTTACCATTTCGTGGCTTGGGCAAGCCTTGCCATCGCGGCGATCGGCTTCTTGGTGTGGGGACACCACATGTTCGTCAGCGGCCAATCCGTGCTGGCGAGTCTCGTCTTCTCCTTCATGAGCTTCATGGTCGCGGTGCCCTCGGCCATCAAGGTCTTCAATTGGACCGCGACGCTGCACAAGGGTTCGATCCGCTTTGATGCGCCGATGCTCTATGCGCTAGCTTTCATCGGACTGTTCACCATCGGCGGCCTCACGGGATTGTTCCTCGCCTGCCTGGCCTTTGACGTGCATGCGACCGATACCTACTTCGTCGTCGCGCATTTCCACTACATCATGGTCGGCGGCATGGTAACCGCCTATTTCGGCGGCCTGCACTATTGGTGGCCGAAGATCAGTGGCCGGCTCTACTCGGAATATTGGGCGCGGACCGCGGCGGTGCTGATTTTCGTTGGTTTCAACCTGACCTTCTTCCCGCAATTCATCCTCGGCGCCGAGGGGATGCCGCGGCGCTACCATGTCTATCCGCCCGAATTCCAATTATGGAATGTGCTGTCTTCCGGAGGCGCCGTGATTCTCGCGGTCGCCTACCTCCTCCCATTACTCTATCTCGCCTATTCCGCCTTCTTCGGGCGACGCTCGCCGGCCAATCCGTGGAACGCGCCGGGACTGGAATGGCAGACACCCTCGCCGCCACCGGAATTTAACTTTGAGGTGCAGCCGGTCGTCACGCGTGCGCCGTACCAGTATTCCTCCGACTTCAAGGCAGAACCACAAAATGCCTGAGACCCGCTCGTTTGCGCCGCAGTTCATTTCCGTTGAGCATCGTGATCACACCGCTGAACTCGGCATGTGGGTCTTCATCGCGACCGAGGTGCTTCTGTTCGGCGGCCTGGTGCTTTCCTATTTCGTCTACCGGCACGCCTATCCCGCAAGCTTCCTGGCTGCAGGCCGACACACCGATCTTCTGATCGGCACGGCCAATACGGCGATCCTGCTCACGTCGAGCTTTCTGGTCGCTTGGGCGGTGGAGTCTTATAACGCGGAGGCTCGAAGAGCTTGCCCCGCTCTGCTTGCCGGCGCAATCATTCTCGGTCTCGTGTTCATCGTGCTCAAGGGCGTTGAATATAGAAGCGAATATGACGAACATCTCGTTCCCAGCATCGACTTTACATTCGACGGTCCGCTCGCCAACGGCGTCCAGCTGTTCTTCGCGTTCTATTTCATCGCAACCGCGATCCATGCGCTGCACATGATCGTTGGCATCGCCATCCTCGCGACGCTTGTCGTGCTGATCCGCAGATCAGCGGACCTGCGCCATCGAGCAGCCTTGCATAGCGCGGCACTCTACTGGCACTTCGTCGATGTAGTCTGGATCTTCTTGTTTGCTCTCATCTATCTTCCCGGGAGATCGGTGTCGTGATGCCTTCGCGCCCTTCAATTCCGCTGCTCGCCGCCTGGCTTGTGCTGCTTGCTTTGCTCGCACTCACGGTCAGCCTGTCTTACATCCCGCTTGGGAACGGCAACGCGATGGTCGCGCTCAGCATCGCCGCTCTGAAGGCCTCGGTCGTTGCTGCCGTATTCATGGAACTCTGGCACCGCGGGCCACGAACCCTGATCTTTGCGGCTGCCGGACTGTTCTGGCTGGCAATCCTGCTGTGGCTCGGACTAATGGACTTCCTGACCCGGACCTAAGGCTCGCTGCAGCCCGGTTTCATGGCGGCAATGCGGAAGTCGCCTGCCCCAGCCGTAATGCATTCCATAGCTCGTGAGCCGACCGGACCGGCCAAGGACCCAATTCCTCGTAGATACGTTAATCATAATGCGCGGACAAAAATGAAGGCCGGGCATGGAAACCCTCGAGGCATATCTCCACAGAAAGCACGAAGAGCTCAACTTGCTGAACCGCTTCCTCAGCACTCCTCTGTCGTTGCACCATCCCGCCTCGGTCGCTGAGGTCATTGAACGGAAATTTCAACTGGCCGCGGCCCTGAAGGCTGAGCATGCGCTGCACGATTGGGCGCTCACGGAGACTGCATGGGCGTATCCGGATCGGCTGCGCGCGGGACCATTCGAATTCAGCTATGGCTACCAGCGCGCCGACCTGGACGTACGGGGCCCGTCGTTTTATCAATTCGACGACGCGGCAGCCAATGAGACGATCTATACCTCCTCGGGGATGGCCGCGATATCGGCGCTGCTGCTGGCATCGGCACAAATGATGCCAGAGGCGGACATCTTGGTACTACCTGGCTCTTATAGTGAAACGCTGGAGCTGATCGAAAGTCATGCCCGCCATTTGCGGCCGATGCTGCTGAAAAGCTCACCCGGCGAGGTCGCGTCTCGGGCGCGACGATTGCGGGTGCTTCTCTTGGACTCATGTGCACCCGCGGCCGCATTCGAGACGACGCTTCGCGGCGCAAACCCGCGCCTTGATCTCATCGTTTTCGACACAACCTGCTTCTCCAGCGGCTCGGGGCGCATCCGCCGCGTCCTGAATTGGGCGCATCGTTGGGAAATTCCGATCGTGCTTGTACGCAGCCACACCAAGCTCGACTCCCTTGGGTTGGAATACGGCCGGCTCGGCTCCGCTGTCTTTGTCGCTTGCGAAGCGCACCGTGTGCATCAGGCACAACTGGAGGCGCTTGCGAGGGAGATGCGAAAGGCCGTTCGACTGTTCGGCGGCGCAGCGTTGCCGGCGCATTTCCCGCCCTATGTCGGAACGAGAGCCTATCGGGATCTCACCAATAAGCGCGTCTCAGCAATCTTGCGGAACGGCAGAAGGACTGCGCGCTATTTTGCATCCACGCTCGCCGGCTCGTCGGGAGAGCTTCATTTTGGCCACGGGCTGTATGTGACGCTCGCGCCAAAGCGAATGCTTGATGAGAGGCAAACGAGGCAAATGGCAGCGGATTTGTGCGGCGACCTGAGGAAAGCCGGGTTGCCGTTGCGTCACGCAGGAAGCTTTGGCTTCGATTTCGGTGCAGCGGAGTGGTTCCACGACAAGACACGCGATCGCTACCTCGTCAGGATCGCGATCCCCGACTTGCCTACATCAATTTGGGATCGCGTCGCGCAAGCCGTGGCCCAATGGTGGTCAGCGCATGAGGAGCAACCGTTTCGCTCTGCAGGATTGCCCATAGGGGCATTCCGATAGCGCCTTTCACTTGAAAAGGCGGCAATGCCGGTGCCCGTCAGAGCTCAGTGCATGGCGTCAGCAATCACTTCCGCGACGTGCTTCGTTCGGCGGCCCGTGCATTGCTCGATCTGTTCGCGGCAACTAAAACCGTTGGCGAGAATGATCGTGTCGGCGCCCGCCTCGCGGGGGGCAGCCGCGCTATAGCCAACGCCGGTTACACCTCCGGCGTCGACCTCGACCAGCACGAGCGTCGTAGCCGACCAGGCGATCGTACCGTCTGCTTCCGGCGCATCCGTCGGAATGCGATACGACCGTGCTGCCAGACGCCTGATCCTTGTCTCTTCGCCCATCGCTCCGACTCAAATGATTTCGCGGACCACATCCGAGCCGATGGTCAGTGCGATCTTGCCCTTCGCCGGCGTGCCGCGAACGAGCGATTCGGCCAAATGCGTGATCTGCGTCAAAGTCGCCTTCGGCGGCATCGGCGGTTCGTGCGGATCGACCACCGCTTCGATCAATGCCGGGCCGCGCGTGCTCAGCGCCTCGCGCAGCACCTCGCCGCACTGCGCCGGATCGTCGACACTGAACGCGCTCACACCAAAGCCGCGCGCCACCGCTGCAAAGTCGATCGGCTGCAGATCGCAGACGTATTCCGGATTGCCCAGGAACACCATCTGCTCCCATTTGATCTGCCCGAGGGAGTTGTTCTTGATAACCACGATTTTTACGTCGAGGCCGTATTTCACGCAGGTGGCAAGCTCGCCCATCAGCATGGTGAGACCGCCGTCGCCAACAAACGCCACAACCTGCCTGCCCGGGAAAGCCACCGCAGCCGCAATCGCATAGGGCAAGCCGCACGCCATGGTCGCGAGATTGCCGGAGCACGAGAACATCATATTGCCGCGCATGACCAGGTGTCGGGCTATCCAGGTGGTGATTGTTCCGGAATCGGTTGCCACGATCGCATCATCGGAAAGAAGCTTGTTGAGCTCGTACGCTACGCGCTCAGGTTTCATCGGCTTTTGGCTATTGGTGCCGCGCTGGCTCATCAACGCGTTCCATTCCTTCATCCCCTCCTGGGTCTGTTGCAGGAACGAACGATCGTCACGATAATCAAGCTGCCGCAGCAGAGCCTGAAGTACCTTGCCGGTATCACCCACCAGGCCTGCCTCGACTGGATACCGCAGCCCGATCCGCTGCGGATCGACATCGATCTGGACGGCGCGCGCCTGACCCGGCTTTGGATAAAACTCGATGTAGGGGAACGTGCTGCCGGCAATCAGAAGCGTGTCACAGCTTTCCAGTGCTTCCTGCGCGGGTTTGGTTCCGAGAAGGCCAATGCCGCCGGCCGAATACGGACTGTCGTCGGGGATCGCCCCCTTGCCAAGAAGTGGCTTGATGACCGGCGCGCCGAGGCGCTCCGCTACAGCGAGAACCTCGTTGCGCGCATCGAGCGCTCCGCGGCCTGCAAGAATGGCTGTCTTCTTGCCGACCTTAAGGATCTCGGATGCTTTGGCGAGCTGCTCGTCGCTTGCGGTCTGCGCCGAGCGGGCCATCAGATCCGAAACATGGTTTGGCACGTTGCGTTTCGATCTCTTGCCTGCGCTTACAGGCTGCGATTGCATGTCAACCGGAACGGTCACGTGGGCAACGCCGTGGTAGGCAAGCGCGGTCCGGCAGGCCAGTTCCACGATATTCTGGACGTGGTGCGGGCCCATCACGCGGCTGTTGTAGACGCACACGTCCATAAAGAGCTTGTCGAGTTCCACGTCCTGCTGCGTGAATGTGTGGAGCAAGTCGTGAAATTGCAGGCCGGTGATGGCCAGCACGGATTGCCCATCGAGCTTGGCGTCGTAGAGACCGTTAAGAAGATGGATGCCACCGGGACCTGATGTTGCAAGGCATACGCCGAGCCGGCCCGTCCACTTCGCGTAGGCACAGGCGTTGAAGGCCGCGGCTTCTTCATGACGGACCTGGACGAACTTGATCCGGTCCTGGCGCGTGCGCAGGGCCTCGATAATGCCATTGATGCCATCACCCGGAAGCCCGAAGACGGTATCGACACCCCAGTCGAGCAGCGTCTCGACCAGGACATCTGATGCGGTGGAGGATGCCATGGGTGCGTCCGATAAGGTTGTAACGTCGTCCCTTTGCGAAGAACAAGCTGACTCCGGGACCGTCCTATAAGCCCGCGATTTTCAGGAACTTCTTCGCCGGACGCGCGGTTGGTCTGATGTGAGATCAGCATGCGGCATAAGCCCGGCCACCCGGAGAGACTGATCCATATGTGAGACACGGTTCGCACATGTCTGGTGAGCTTCGAAACTGCAACGTCGTGATCACGGGCGCCTCCGCTGGTGTGGGCCGGGCCGCCGCGCATCGTTTTGCGCGAGCCGGCGCTCGCGTCGGATTGATTGCGCGCGATGCCGACGCACTGAATGACGTGAAGGGCGAACTCGAGGGGCTTGGGGGCGCCGGTTTCGTCGCGCCGGCTGACGTCTCAAATCCGGATGAGGTGTTCGCAGCGGCAGACTCCATTGTGCGGCAATTTGGGCCGATCGACGTGTGGATCAACGATGCGATGGTCACCGTCTTTTCGCCCGTGTGGAAAACGTCAAGAGCTTGAGCGTTATCGCGCTTCGCAGGACAGTATCCCTGCTCCGGCCCTTCGGATTGGCAAGCCTTTCTCCAGTCGCGCCACCACGCAATGGTGCGCTCGCAATTGTGCATGTTCACTAATTCGCTGATCGAATCGGGGAGCGCAATCAGCAGCGCGCAAACTAGGGCGTGAACTCTTTACGTTATGAGCACGCGCCCTAGTTCGGATTTAAGCCAACAAGCGGTCAGTAGTCCCAGAAAACCGGTACCCAACGAAACGCGTCGCCGTCCACCGCGACCCGACCGACAGACGGGAATGGCAGGTGAGTGGCCACCAGCATCTCGCCGGTCGCAGCCAGCTCCCGCAAGAGACGGACCCGAACGCGCGCCGCCTCCTCGGGGTCGTGTTCGAAGCCGTTGTGCCAGTCGGGCTGGTCGAACCCGACCGCGAACACGGCGTCGCCGGCGAACGTCAGGGCGTCGCCGCCGGACGCCAGGCGGACCACGCTGTGCCCGGGGGTGTGGCCGCCGGTGCGGCGGACGACCACGCCCGGAGCCACCTCGTGCTCCTCATCGAACTGACGCAGATGGTTGTGGTACTGGTTGACGAACCGCTTGGCCGCCGACCGAAGCGCGTCCGGGAACCCCGGCGGCATGGCGGTGTGGGAGAAATCGGGTGACTCCCAGAATTTGACCTCGGCGGCAGCCACGTGAATCTGCAGGTCCGGACGCAGCCTCTCCTTCACGCCCTCGACGAGCAGCCCGCCAACGTGATCCATATGCATGTGGGTCAGCACCACGTCGGTCACGGACGCGAGATCGATGCCGGCGGCGTCCAGTCGCTTGACCAACTGCCCGGCCCGCGGCAAGTGCAAGTCCGGGTCGCCCCCTAGTCCAGCATCGATGAGGATGGTTCGACCGCCGCTACGCACCACGACCGCATTCAGCGCCCAGTCGAAAGCGTCCGGCGGCAGGAACATGTTGTTCAGCCAGGCCGCCCGGATGGCCGGGTCGGCGTTGTGTCCTAACATTTTGGTGGGCAGCGGTAGTACCCCATCGCTGACCACCAGCACGTCAATCTCGCCGACCTTCAGCGCGTAGCGCGACGGAACCAATTCGTCGGGCTTCGATCTAACGGGGTGTGCGGTAATATCTAGGCTCATGTTTGTCTCCTGCTGAGTGTTGTGGATCATCTGATTCATCTCCTGCGTTCGATCTTGGTGCTCGATCCTGGGCGGGCCACGCTTCCCGCGCGGAAAGCGCTTCAATGCTGGTTGGGTGTTCAGAGATCGGTGACACGCTCGGGGTCAGCCGACGCCAGAGCAGCGGCGCGCTCGGCGCGCGGCGGATAGATCCAGACGGTGTTGATCTCCCGCTTGGTCTTCTTTGCCTCGTCGCCAACCATCTCGACCTTGCGGTCCCAGCCGCGCGTGAAGAGCGCGCCGGCTTCTCCGAGGTCGAGACAGGTGACGTATGCCTTCTGGTGGTACGGCATAGTCGGAACTCCCAAGAGTTCAGCGGCGGCATTGTTGCCCGCAAAGGCGCCCATCCGCGTAGCGTGCTGGCACGACATCAGCGCATAGTTGCCGACATCGTCGCACGCTGCGCGAGCGGCATCGCCGGTGGCGAAGACACCGGGCACCGACAGCACGCGCAGATCGCGGTCGACCAGCAGCCGGCCGAAATTGTCGCGCTCGGCGGGGATCTGCGTGGTCAATGGAGCCGCACGCATGCCGGCAGCCCAGATCACGGTCCCGCATTCGATGCGTTCGCCGTTCGAAAGCGTGACCCCGGATTTGTCCAACTCGGCGACGCCGACGCCGAACCGACCCTCCACGCCGAGTTTGCGCAATGCCTCCTCTATGAGCGGCCGAGGGCCTTCGCCCATGTCGGGAGCGATTGCGCTGTTCCTATCGACGATGATGACGCGCGGCCTGGCATCCTTGCCGAGAATCGCGCGAAGCCGCGCAGGCATCTCCGTTGCCGCCTCAATGCCGGTGAACCCGCCGCCGGCGACGACGACAGTGTCGCGCCCGTTCTTTGCCGGCCGATCGGCCAGACTGTGCAGATGCCGGTCGAGGGCCATCGCATCGTTGAGTTGGTCGACGCTGAAGCCGTGTTCGGCAAGGCCCGGAATATTCGGACGGAACAGCCGGCTGCCGGTGGCGACGACCAGCCGATCATAAGAGAGGTTCTTCTTCGCACCTTTTGCGGTGGCGATTTCCACCGTGCGAGACTTGGTGTCGACCGTCTCTGCGCTGCCTTGCACGTAAACGACATCGATGGCTTCGAGGACCTCCAGCAGAGGCGCGGTCAGCGTCTCTGGCTTCGGCTCGTAAAGTCGCGGGCGAATGACCAGCCTCGGGTCCGGCGCGATCAGCGCGATCTCGAGTTCTTCAGGTGAAGCGCCCCTGATATCGCGCAGCCGGGCAGCGGAAAGCGCTGCGTACATGCCGGCGAAGCCGGCGCCTATGATGACAAGTCGCATGTGACCTACTCCTGTGGTTTGAGTTTTTCCGACGCAAGAAACCAGAGACGCTGGGACGCGATGAACGAGAGCAACTCAGCGTTGACGAGGTCGGCATGGGTCGTGCACATGCCTATTTACCGAAGGAGGTGTGCAGCCGCGCCCGAGCGATTGAGGTAATTGCAGAGGAATTGCTGCTAACGCGCCCGCCGTCTCCAATTGCTCGGAGTTTCGCCGGTCAAACGCCTGAACGCCGCCGCGAAGGCTGTTTGAGAGGCGTAGCCAAGTGCCGCTGCGACCGAGACGATCGACGCGTCGGTGTCGCGAAGCATGTTCATTGCCTGCTCGAGCCGGTGTTGGCGCAGCCAGGCGTGAGGTGAAAGTCCGGTGCTTTCCTTGAAGGCACGGCAGAAGTGAAAGCGCGACAGGCCGGCATCTGCAGCCAGTGCAGCCAGTGAGACGTCGGCATCGCTGTCCGAGCGCAAGCGTTCGATGGCACGGAGCAGGACCTTCGGCGAAAGCCCACCCAAGGTCGGCCGGAACGTGTTTGGCGAGCCGGTGTGCGCGACCAGGATGCGCGTGGCCAGGAGGTCTGTCAGTTGATGCCTGAACAACCTATCCAGAGCCCCATTGCCCTCCAGGACGTCGGCCGCGCTCAAGAGCAATCGGGATGTAATCGGGTCGGGATGCGCCGTTCGCTCCAGAAGATCGACCGATGTGGTAGTATCGGCTTCGCGTGCAACGCGATCGAGCGTTGTGTGCGGAAGATAGAGCTGAACGACATCGACAGGTTTCGGAATATCCCACCGGGAGCTTGATCCGGCCGGAATGATTATCACAACCCCAGGACGAAACGTTCCAATCGTAGCCGATCTTCCTGACCGCCGCTCCATGCGTTGAATCGAGCCGTTGTAAGCCATGACGACGTGATCGGTCATGGGCTGGACGACATCGTGCAGTGGTTCGTGTTTCCAGTGGGCGATCCCGCCACCGGAGGGGTCCAACGCCATACGGAGCGGAGCCGTGTTGAGAACACGCGCCATTTCCGCATCGGCAGAATGCCGGTCGGCGGTGGGCTGGGTGCCCTGGCGCGCCTCAGATTCGACCGGCGGATCCTCCTGCGAGGGATCGCGCAAGATAGGCTTGCTCATGATTTCATGCTCGCATGATGTAGGCACGTGAAGAGCGTTCGTCGCTCGTTCTTCTCACTGGCTAAGCCTTCTCAACCAGTCCTCGAAACGCACCGAGCCGAGCCAGGGGTTGTTGCCCGGCATAAGAGACCGATCGTTTAGTTCCGCGCGGAAATAGCGGGCGTGGATGTCGGCGACGACCTTGCGGCGGTCCTTCGTCGCCGTCAGGTAACGCCGGCCGAATTCATCGAGGCTGAATCGCTCCGGACCGGCCAGTTCGACTACGCCGTTAATTGGAGCTGCGAGCGTGACGTCGGCCAGCGCATCGGCAACGTCGTCCGATGCCACGGGCTGAAACAAAGCGGGCGACAGCCTGACGATTTGTCCATCCGTGGAGGAATCGACGACCGCGCCCACGAACTCGAAGAACTGCGTCGCGCGCAGGATCGTGTAGGGAATTTTCGAAGCTCTGATCAGATTTTCTTGCGCTAGCTTGGCACGGAAGTAACCGCATTCCGGAAGCCGGTCTGCCCCGACAATGGACAGCCCGACGTGGAGACGCACGCCGGCGGCAGCCTCAGCCGCGAGCAAATTGCGACCCGAAGTTTCGAAGAAACTCAGAACCGCGTCGTCCTCGAACGAGGGAGAGTTCGCGACGTCGACGACAATTTCAGCGCCGGAAAGTGCATTATCGAGGCCCTCGCTCGTTATCGTGTTGACGCCCCTGCCGAGAGCTGCTGGAATCACTTGGTGGCCCTTCCGACGCAGCTTGCTCGCAAGCTTCGTTCCGATGAGGCCGGGGCCGCCAACAACAACAATCTTCATGACGCTCCTCGATTTGGTGGCCACCAATGGCCCTGCTCCTGATGAGAATGCGCCCCTACGGCCGGAAAGGCCTTGTAGGCGTCTTGAATTGCGGTTGAATTTTGCTTGGCTTCTTGTCCAAGGGGAGCGCGGAAGTGCCGTTCTCGTTTGAAGACTATTGCCTGGACCCCGACCGGCGCGAACTCAAGCGAGGCTCCGAGCTCATAGCCATCGGACCGAAGGTGTTCGATCTGCTCCTCTTTCTGGTCCAAAACCGGGATCAGGTCGTGACAAGAGACGATCTGCTGCAGGCCGTGTGGGAAGGACGGATCGTCTCCGAGTCGACGCTGACGAGCCACATCAATGCGGTGCGCAAGGCGATCGGCGACACCGGCAAGGAGCAGCGCCTGATCCGGACGGTTGCACGCAGGGGCATCCGCTTCGTCGGCAAGATTGCCGAAGAAAAATTGCCCGCGAACAGTTTGGTCATGGACTCAAGTAACGCAGGCGAAAGGCTCGGACCCATTCTGACCCTGCCGGATTCCCCATCGATCGCGGTCCTGCCATTTCGGAACCTCAGTGGCGACGTCGAGCAGGACTATTTTGCCGATGGCATCGTCGAGGACATCATCACCGCCTTGTCGCGCATTCGCTGGCTGTTCGTGATCGCCCGTAACTCGAGCTTCACCTACAAAGACAAGACGGTAGACGAGAAGCAGGTGGGACGCGAGCTTGGCGTGCGTTACGTCGTCGAAGGCAGCGTGCGCCAGTCCGAAAACCGGATTCGTATCACGGGCCAGCTCGTGGATGCGGCGACAGGCACCCATCTTTGGGCCGAGAGATTCGAAGGGACGCTTGACGACATCTTTGAACTTCAGGATCAGATCGCAACCAGCATCGTCGGAGCGATCGCCTCGCAGCTCGAGCGGGCGGAGATCGATCGTGCGAGGCGGAAGCCGACCGGCAGCCTCAGTGCCTACGACAACTATTTGCGTGCCATGCCTCATTTGCATCGGGGCACGCGGGAGGCAATGAACGAGGCGCTGCCGCTGTTCTACAAGGCCATGCAGCTCGATCCGGAGTTTGCCTCTGCCCACGCAATGGCGGCCTGGTGTCATTTCTGGCGAAAGGTAAATGGCTGGATGACCGACCGGGCACAGGAAATCGCGGAAGGCGTTCGACTGGCCCGCCTTGCGGTGGAATTGGGCAAGGACGACGCTGTCGCGCTCACCAGGGGCGGACATGCCCTTGCCCATCTCGCTGGCGACGTGGAGGGCGCGATCACGCTGGTCGACAAGGCGCTGGTGCTCAATCCGAACCTAGCGTCGGCCTGGTTCCTGGGAGGCTTTCTCAGAGCGGAGCGCGGTGACCCCGATGCTGCAATCGAGTTCTTTACGCGCGCGATGCGTTTCAGCCCGCTGGATCCGGAGATGTTCCGCATGCAGGCAGGCATGGCCCTATCTCATTTATTTGCAGGGCGGTTTGACATGGCCGCATCCTGGGCCGAACAATCCTTCAGGCAATTGCCCAGCTTTTTGATGGCCGCGGCCATCATCGCTGCAAGTCACGCGCTCGCTGGTCGGACCGAGCAGGCGCACATCGCGGTCGAACATTTGCGGAAGCTGGATCCCACGTTTCGTGCCACCCGCCTCACAGACTGGCTTCCGATCCGGCGGCCGGAGCATCTCGTCCAGTTCGAAACCGGCCTGCGGCTGGCAGGCCTGCCGGCGTGACCTCCGTTCGGGCTCTAGCAGGATTCGTCATTCGCTATAGAGCAAAAACAGCTTGAACAGGTCACTTCCGCTTCTCCTGCAATGGCGGAAACCCTTCAACGCTCATCCACGACCTTTGTGACGAATGTCCACGGGTCGCACCAGTTTCGTACAAGAAACAACGACGCCAAAACGCAACGAGCGCGAATGAAAACGGACCATAATCAGCGAATATGGTCGATATCCCGTCGCTGCCTTTGCCGATCAGCGCAGCAACAGGATCAAGGCGTCCGGCCTGACCGTATCGAAAACATTCAGGTGACTAGGTTTTGTTATTACCTTGAGCGAGGCAGAACCTGGTTCGCCTCGCACGGTTTCATGGCTTTTGATCCTCCGCTCCGATCGCCGCCAATGCGGCGCGGGCTACTTCGACGTCTTGTGCACCGGTGCCAGACCCCACGCCGACCGCACCGACACATTGGCCTCCTATAATGATTGGCAGTCCACCTTCGAGGTTGGTGAGTCGGCCCCCACCTGCAATGGCAAGCTTGATCTCATTGGCCGGATCGAGTCGCGACGTCGGTTGACGATGCGAAGCCGCGGTGATGGCCTTGGACATCGAGGTCTCCCGGGACAGCAGTTTGGCGCCATCCATCCGGACAAATGCCAGCAGGTTGCCGCCGTCATCGACGATCGAAATGTTCTGCGGTGCGTTAAGCTCTTCCGCTTTGGCTATGGCACCAGCCAACGCCTTGAGCGCGCCGTCATGTGTCAATTTGAGGGAGGGTTTGGTCATCGCCATTTTCGATAGCTCCGGTATCATGCCTTGTACGGCTCGATGAAGCATGCGGAGGCATGCTCCCGACGAATGTCTCAATCATCCATCCGCTGGAAACGTGTCTCGCAAAGACGGACGCAGCGACATGGTTTCGAACCAAATGGCCAGCGCCGGCCGCGTTGTGCGCCAGTCGAATGACGCGAACCGGAAATCCAGATAGCCAAGCGCGCAGGCGATGGTGAGGCTACCGATGCTGATGCGTGCGCCGAATTCAGCGACCGTGTTTTCCATCTGGTCGAGTGCTGCGGCGATCTTGGTGATCTGGCCGTCTATCCAGTCGGCCGATCGATGCTCATCACTTCTGCAGGTGTTCTCGTAGCGGGTCAGCAGAGCGGCATCGAGGAGGCCGTCACCGAGGGCCTGTTCGGTGAGGACCTGCCAGCGCTGGGGCCCGCGCGGAAACAGCGAGCCATTTCCGAGGTCATCGAGATACTCGCAGATCACCCGGCTGTCGAATAGCAGCGTTCCGTCCGGCAGTTTTGCGGCCGGGACCTTGGCGAGCGGATTGAAGATGGCGATCCTCTCATCGCGCTTCAACGGATGCGCGGCGCTTGGCAACCGCACGATGCGATCAGCAATGCCGAGTTCGATCGCGCAGGCCATGACCTTGCGGACATAAGGCGATGTCGGCGCATAAAGCAGTTCGATGACATCACTCATGAGCGTCTCCCGTCGGCAGCAGCAACACCTTGCCGATGTTCTCGTTGGCTTCGAGAATGCGATGGGCTTGTGCGGCGCCACTGAGCGGCAATTGCCGCCAGATCAGCGGCCTCACCACGCCAGACGCGACCAGCGGCAGCACCTCGGCGCGGAGCACGGCGGCGATCGCCGTCTTCTCCTCGTCTGACTTCGGTCGCAGCGTCGACGATGTCAGATACAACCCCTTCCGCATCACCAGCCCGAGATCAATCGGGACAACACCACCCTGCATGAAGGACAGGCTGACATGGCGTCCGCCCGGCGCCAGCACGTCGAGATTACGTGCAACGTAAGAACCGCCCACGATATCGAGCACGACATCGACGCCGCGCTCGCCGGTGACACCGCGCGCTGCGGAAACGAAATCGTCGGTACGATAATTGATCGCGGTGGCGCCCAGCGCTTCGACTGCCTTCTTCTTGGCGTCGCTGCCGACCGTCGCGATGGCCGTAGCGCCGCGAGCGATGGCCATGCGTATCGCAATCGTACCGACGCCGCTGGCGCCGCCATGCACCAGTAGGGCCTCCCCCTTCGTCAGCCGGCCGCGCTCGAACAGATTGTGCCAGACGGTGAAGAGCGCCTCGGGCAGGGCTGCCGCCTCTTCCATCGTCAGGCCCTCGGGCACAGCCAGACAATGCGATGCCTTGGCAAGGCAATAGCGCGCATAACCGCCGCCCTTGACCAGTGCCATAACCGCCTGACCGCGCAAGCCGGCGTCGCCATCGACAACGCGCCCTGCAACTTCGAGCCCGAGCACATCGGTGACACCTGCCGGCAACGGGACGGCGCCGCTTCGCTGCATCAGATCGGGGCGATTGACGCCGGCTGCGGCAACCTCGATCAGGATTTCGCCGGCAGCGGGCACGGGCACGGGTCGCGCGACCTGGATCAGCACGTCGGGACCACCCGCCTGCGTTGCGATGATGGCCTGCATGGTGGACGTCATTGTCAAAACTCCGTTGTTCATTCCCGCATCCAGTCTGCACGCGGCCGGCCTAGCAGAACGGCCAGCCTGTCGATCATCGCGCCCGCCGCTGCGAGTTCATCAAAACCGATCCATTCGTCGGCCTTGTGCCCGCGCGCCATATCGCCGGGTCCGCAAACCAGCGTCGGGATGCCCGCTTCCGCGTAGAGGCCAGCCTCGGTGCCGAATGCCACTGTCGTTGCGGGACGCGTATCGCTTGCAAGTCGCGCAACCAGACGTGCCGCAGGCGCATCGGCGCTGGTATCCAGGCCGGGATAGGCCGACAGTTCTTCGGAGATGATGTCGGCCTCTGGCGCGCTGTCACGAAGTCGGTCACGCTCGCGCGCAACCAACTCATCGATCCGTGCAAGGATTTCGCCAGTGTCACGGCCCGGCATGGTGCGTATCTCATATTCCAGCGTGGCGCGTTCCGGCACGAGATTGACCATGCTGCCGCCATGCAGCGATCCAACATGAATGGTGGTGAATGGCGGGTCGAAGGCCGCATCGCCGCCGCGTGCGATCTCCTGATCGGCGAAACCGCGCAACGCATGAGCGATCGCCACCGCGGAATCGACGGCATTGGCCGCGCGATGCGGCATCGCCGAGTGGCCGGTGCGCCCGATCACCGTCAAGCGACGCGCCACCTTGCCCTTGTGCGCGCGAACGACGCGCATCGCGGTCGGCTCTCCGACGATGGCGAGCACCGGCGGCGCGACGGACTGCATCAGCGCACGCACCAGATCCGGCGCGCCACGGCATCCGACTTCCTCGTCATAGGAAAACGCCAGATGCACCGGAACGGCCTGAGCCGCCGCCTTGAGACGCGGCACGGCGGAGAGAACGACAGCCAGAAAGCCCTTCATGTCAGTCGCGCCGCGACCATAGACGCGCTGATCACGGATGACCCCGGCAAATGGCGGCACGGTCCAGGCCTGCCCCTCCACCGGCACAACGTCCGTATGTGCCGACAGAACGACACCGGCTCGGTCCGCCGGACCAATGGTCGCGAGCAGCGACGCCTTGCGTCCGTCAGGCGACGGCACGCGACACGCCGGCACGTCCGATGACGTAAGTATCCGCTCGATATAATTGATGATATCGAGATTGGAATTCGAGCTTATACTTTCAATACTGATTAGCTCGCAAAGTATTTGAGCTATCTTTTCGATCATCTATACTACCATTACTTTTACGAATACGGGAGCATCACGATGACCTATTCTATCTCGGCGCGTTGTCCGGAGACCGGCGCATTCGGCATCGCCATCACGTCGTCCAGTATCGCGGTGCCGGCGCGCTGCGCGTGGGTCGGGCCTCTGGGCCTCGTGGTGTCGCAGAATGTAACCGACCCGGTGCTCGGCCCGACCGGTCTTGCGCTGCTGCGTCAGGGCCTCGGTGCCGCTGCCGTTCTCAACAGCCTCACACTCGGCACGCCGCAGCCAGCATGGCGACAGGTCGGCGTGATCGATCGTTACGGTCAGGTGGCCTGGCATTCCGGCGCTCAGGCATTGGCCACGGCGGCAGTTGCCGAAGGCGCTGGCTGCCTCGCGCTCGGCAATCTGCTCGCCGACGACAAGGTGCCCAGCACGATGATTGCGCGGTTCGAGGCGACCGTTGGCCAGCCACTGGCGGAGCGGTTGATGTCGGCGCTGGAAGCCGGCCTCGACGCCGGCGGTGAGACTGACGACGAGCATGCGGCGGGTTTGCATGTCGCTCACATCTTCGACTGGCCGGTCGTCGACCTGCGTATCGACTGGCACGACGCGCCGATCGGCGAGTTGCGCGCGTTGTGGGAGCGCTATCGGCCGCAGCAGAAAGATTATGTCGCACGCGCGAAGAATCCGGGCGCGGCGCCGTCGTTCTAGACGCAGACGCCTCACGGCGCCTCGCCCGGCGGAAACGCCACGATGTCGTCGGAGCCGATCGACAATCCGACCTCGGCTCCGACCGGACAGGACGACAGCGCCGCAATACCCGGCGACCGCAGCAAAATATGATCGCGCGCGCTACCTGGCGCGTCGATATAGAGATCGACATGGCCGCCCTGGAACACCTGCGTCGTCACAGTACCAGGCAGCGATCCCGATTCCCCTCGCGACGTCACGGAAAGGTGTTCCGGCCGTACGAAGACGTCCACAGAACCGCCAATCGATACTTCAGCAAGTGATGCTGCAGGAACGCTCGCGCGCACATCACCAATCGAGACCACCGCGGCATTGCCGTTCCGCTCGACGAGCCGACCGTTGAGTACGTTGGCATCACCCACGAAGGACGCGACGAAGCGATCGGCGGGACGACGATAGATATCGTCAGGCGCGGCGATCTGGCGGATGCGTCCGGCCGACATCACCGCGATGCGATCCGACATCGACAGGGCCTCGCCCTGGTCATGGGTAACAAAGATCGTGGTGACGCCGAGCTCACGCTGAATCTGCTTGAGCTCGACCTGCATGGAACCACGCAGATTCTTGTCGAGCGCCGAGAACGGCTCATCCAGCAGCAACACCTTCGGCCTGATCACGAGCGCACGCGCGAGCGCAACACGCTGCTGCTGACCACCCGACAATTGCCGGGGCTTGCGGTCTGAGAAACCCGAGAGCTTGACCAGCGCCAGCGCTTCGTCGACACGGCGCGCCATCTCCTTCTTGTCGACGCCGCGGGTCTTCAGTCCATAAGCGACGTTCATCGCGACGCTCATATGCGGAAACAGCGCATAATTTTGAAACACGATGCCGATCTCGCGCATGTGCGCCGGCGTTTCGGTGACCAGGGCGTCTTCAATAAAGATCTCGCCGCTGTCCGCTTCGAGGAAGCCCGCAACAAGATTGAGCAGCGTGGTCTTTCCGCAACCCGACGGTCCCAGCAAGGTCATGAACTCGCTCGACCCGATCTTCAGCCAGGCCTCATGCAACGCGATGGAATCGCCGAAGCGCTTGGTGACGCCGTCGAGCTGCACGGCCGGACGGATTTTGTCGTTTCCGGCGACTGACGTATTGGCAGCCATCTGATTAGTGCGCATCAACATTCAGGATTTTTCCGAGGCCCAGGAAGGAATTGGCGATCGTGAGCAAGGTCGCGGTCACGGCGATGTAGATGACCGACAGGGCGGCCAGTGTGGGATCCGCGAATTCGCGGACGTAATTGTACATGGCGACCGGCAGCGTCTGCGTGGCCTGGCTGCTGACGAACAGAGTCGCCGTGAATTCGTTGAACGATAGAATTGCTGCGAATAGCCAGCCGCTGAGCAAGCCCGGAATCAAAAGCGGGATCGTCACGGTGAACAGGATCCGCAGCGGCGTGGCGCCAAGGCTGGACGCCGCCAGTTCGAGTCGGATGTCGAGATTCTGCAGCGAGATGTAAGTGCTGCGCATCACGAACGGCAGCACCATGACCACATGGGCGAAGATGACGAGTGGAAAGCCGCGCCCGAGATTGGTCTGCGAGGCGAGGATGAGAACGCCGAGGCCGATTGTGTAGTGCGGGATGATCAGCGGCGACAGCAAAATGCCTTCGAGAAGATTCCTGAGTCTGAATTTGTGGCGGTGAATGGCGAAGGCGAAGGCCGAGCCGACCACCAGCGCGATGCTCGACGCCCACACCGTCACCGTCAAGCCATTCCAGAAGCCCTTAGCGAAATCGGGATAAGAGAACGCGCGCCAGAACCAACGCAGCGACCATGATTGCGGGGGAAACAACAAGATCGCACGATCGTTGAAGGCCGAAATCGCCACTACGATGCCTGGCAGCAGCACGAACAGGAGAATGGCGGCGATGAGGATGCGTCCCGACCATCGAAGCAGCAGGGTGCCGGGAGAGCGCTTCATGTCGTGCCTGCCATACGTTCGAGTGGGCTCGCGGCCTTCTTCAGCAAGGCGATCACGGCCAGCGATAATGCGAGGCCAATGATGGAGAGACTGGCAGCAAAGGGAAAATTGAAGGACGAGAAGCCGAGCTGATAGATCAGCGTCGACACCGTACTGACACGCCCGCCGCCGATCAGTTGCGGAGTCGCGAAAGCACTGAACGTCCACGCGAAGGCCGTGGAGAAACCAGCGACGATTCCGGGCATCGACAGCGGCAGGGTAATGGTGAGGAAAACGCGGACCGGACCGGCGCCGAGACTTTCGGCGGCCTTCTCGTAGTTGCGGTCGATGTGCGAGAGCGCTGCAGCCAGCATGATCACCATGATCGGCATGGTCACATGGACCAGCGCAGCGACCACGCCGCCAACGGTGAACATCATCTGCATCGGACGATCCAGCAGGCCAAGCTGGAGCAGCAGCGTATTCAGAAAGCCCTTGTTACCGAGCACGATCATCCACGAATAGGTCCGCACCACCTCGCCGAGAAACAGCGGCGTGACCGACACGACCAGAATGAAGGAGCGCAGCGCCGAACTATTGGTGCGCACCAGCGCATAAGCTAGCGGATAGGCCAGAATCAGCGTGAACACCGCAGTCTCGAAACACAACAACACTGTATTCCAGAATGCCAAAGCATAGAGCGGCCGCAGCATGGCCGCGAAATTCTGCAACGTGAACCCACCGACTTCGAGCGAGCCGGGAATATAGGCCCGGACGCTATACTGAAAGACGGCCAGCATCGCCGCGATCAGGCCCACGGCGACGAGGCCGGCCGGCGAAACGAACCAACCCAGAAACGGACGTGTGTTCATGGACAAACTCGACGTGGGCAAACTTAAAGCGATGGAGCGCGATCCGGCGGTATCAGCCGGATCGCGACCACGACCATGTTATGGAGCCATGATGTTCTCGGTGAACCACTTGCGCCAGGTGCCGGTCTTTTCGGCGCGCAGCTTGGCGTCGATCACGAGGCTCTGTTTTGCCCACTGATCCGGCGTGGAGAAGACGCCGGTCAAAGAGGCTATCTCCGGCTTGAGCTTGGCATTGTCGACCACCGGGCTGCCCTTTTTCAGTTCGGCGATCTTGGCCTGCACTTCCGGATCGAGGGCGATGTTCATGAACTTGTAGGCCAGCTCCGCCTTCCTCGAACCCTTGGTGATGGCCATGGTGTCGACACCGAGCACCGCGCCCTCCTTCGGGATCACGAGCTTGATCGGCACGCCCTGGTTCTGCATGTAATAGGCATTCATCGACAGCACGACCTGGACTGGCGTCTCACCCGTGGCGAACAGCTGCTGGCTGTTGGCGTCATTGGTATAGAATGCCTTGTAGTTCGGCTTCAGCGCCTTCATCTTGGCTTCGCCGACTTCCCAATTCGCAGCATCACCGCCCGACAGCTTGGCCGCGACGACCATCACATGACTCGGGTCGAAATCGGGCGACGAGATCATGCCCTTGAGCGCGGGATTCCACAGGCCTTCCCAGCTATCGAAGCTGACGCCCTTGGGTAGCCGGTCAGGCAAATAGCCGATGGTGTAGACATAGGCCCAGGCGCCGATGTGGTACGGACTGATCCTGGCCTGCTCGACCAGATGGCCGGCATTCGGAATCTTCGCCATGTCGAGCTTCTCGAACAGATTGTCGTTGGCATAGAGCCAGCCGACGTGGGCCGTCGTGAAGGTGACGTCGCTCTCGGGCTTGGCCGCCGCGAGCTTGGCCTGATTCAGCCGGTCGATCGTGCCGCCGGTGATGTATTCGACCTTGACCCCGGTCTCGGCGGTAAACTTCTTTGCGATCGCCTCATCGATCAGATCGCGGAAACTTCCACCCCAGGTGCTGACGACCAGCTTCTCCTGGGCGGATGCCTGCGCGCCGATCGCGAGCGTCGACAGCAACATCAATGCAGTAAACTTCAAGGCGCGCTTCATCTCGGAACCTCACAAGAATTATGACCCCGAGAGAAAAGCAAACACCATGCCAGGCGAACGAATTCGGCAATATTTTCAAGTATTTCTAGCGCAAAAAACTCCGTTGACCTTTCATTCGAAAGATCTGATCTCAAAATGATCGTAGCTATACTTCGGCGTCGAAGATCGACACAGTGCTACGTCGGAATTTCCGCAATGATGTCGATTTCCATCAGGTATTCGGGCTTGGCGAGCCCCTGAACGATAATTCCGGTCGAAACCGGATAGACGCCCTTCAACCACTTGCCGACAACCCGGTAGACCGGCTCGCGATAGGCGCGATCGGTGATGTAGATGACGATCTTCACCACGTCCTGCAGACCCGAACCTGCCTCTTCAAGCAGCACCTTGGCGCAAAACATGGCATTTTCAGTCTGCGCAGCGGCATCGCCGATGCCGACGATCTTGCCGTCGAGATCCATCGCCGTCTGGCCACGCACATAAACGGTGTTGTTGGCACGCACCACCATGCAGACGTCGTTATCGAGGCTCTGCTCGGGATAGGCATCTTTGGTATTGAACTTGCGGAAACGCTGATGGGTCATGAACCAAATCCTCAGGCGGCAGCGAGACGACGGAATGTGCGATCGCAGAAGAGCAAAGGACGCGCAGCTTGTTTGCGGACACTCAGCACCTCGCCGGTGACGATGCGATGCGAGCCGAAATCGAACAGGCTGGCCACGCGGCAATCGAAATTGCACAACGCACCATCGAGCGCTGGCGCTCCGGTGAGCAGTTCTGACCATTCGCCGGCGAGAAAGCGGTTGTCGCGCAATTCGGGGATCAGCCCGGCGAAGCTGTTGGCGACACGCTCCTGCGCATCGGACAAAACATTGGCGACGAACACGCCGTTGGCGAGCAGCAGAGCGAGGCCGCGATTGTCGCGGTGAACGCTGAACACCACCGACGGCGGCTCCATCGATAGCGAGCACAACGACGAGACCGTGACGCCGGCCCGGCCGGCCTCACCATCCGTCGTCACCACCGCGACGCCCGACGCGGTCGTCCGCATCGCGTCGCGAAATTCATCGACGGCGACGACGTCGTGCGACGCGCGGCTCACGATTGTCCCCCGTCGATACGGTCCGACAGACCCGCCGACTTCTTCACGAAGTCGAGCGGTCCGGCGAAGTCGAAGCTGTTGTAGACGGCCGCCAGATGATTGAAGTGGGGCGCCTGCGCGAACTGCACGAAGGTCAGGCGGTGGCCGGCATAGTCGGAGTTCAGCAGATCGCGCGCGAAAGCGAGCAGCTTGCGGCGATCGTCGGCCTGCCACTGCTCATTGAGTGAATAGAACTTGTTCAGCCACTTACCGCTACCCTCGGCCTCAAACGCATCGGCATTCGGCGTGATGCAGATCTGGCCGCCGCATAGCTCGCGGGCGATGTGCATCATCGCCGGAAGCTGCGAACAGGCAAACACGCGGCCAGCATAGAGCATCGATTGCTGCGGCATCAGAAGACCGCCGGGGCTCTTCTCCGCCATAGCGATCGAGGCGGTGAGATGCGCGTTGATGCCTTCGCGATAGCAAACGAGATCGGCGAGCTTCTCACGCACCGATTGCAGTTTGTCCAGACCGGTCTGCTTGGCATTCCACATCGCCGCGCCGATCATCATGTCAGCCGTGTAGAGCAGCCGCAGCACATAGGGGAATGCCGAATAACGGTGCAGTGTCGAGCGCACGAACTGCGCCGCGCGGGTATGACGATAGAAGAATACATCCTCCCACGGGATCAGAACGTCGTCGAACACAACCAGCGCCTCGACTTCGTCGAAGCGGTTGGCGAGCGGATAATCCTTGGCGCTGCTGCGATTGGCGAAGCCGGAGCGGCAAATATGCTTGACGCCCGGCGCGCCCATCTTGACGATGCAGCCCACCGCGTAGTCGGACAGCTTTTCATTCGCCCAGGCACCGACGGTCGGCTTCAGATAGGCCTGATCGGCATAGGGGGCCGCGGTTTCATATTTCGCGCCGCGGATGATGATGCCCGCATCGGTCTCGCGGGTAACATGAACCATCAGGTCGGGATCCTGCTGCTGCGGCGGCAGCGAGCGATCGCCCTTCGGGTCGGTATTGGCCGAGACGTGGAAGATGTCCTTCTCGATCACGGCGCGGATATGCCGGTCGATATTGGGGGCGAAGCGCGAATCAATCTCGGCCAGCACGTCGCGCCCGTCGGTGAGCGACCACATCTCGCCGATCGTCTCGTCGCCCACGCGGGTGACGACGCCACCGATATCCTTCATCACATGGTCGACAGCCCTGATCTTGTCGTGCCAGTCCTTCTGTTCCGTCGGCGGCCGGTAGAAGATCGAATACTTCTCATTGCCTTCGACATAGGTCAGATCGCCGCTGTAGCGCTCTTCCCGCGCCATGTCGTACATGCGGGCTTTGATATCGATGATCGGCTTCAGCGCGGGATGAGTGGTCACATCGTTGACGCGCTCGCCATCGACCCAGACCTCGCGACCATCGCGAATGCCCTGTTTGTACTCTTCACCCGTGCGGATCATTAATCGGCTCCTGTTCGACTGGACGACAAGGTGCCGGAGGCCCTATCATAAGAAAAATATTTTTATGTTTGGAGATACATAGGAAAATGCGATGAGGTTCTCGCTCCGGGCGCTGAGTTACGTTGTTGAGACAGCCGACGCGGGCAGTGTGACGGAGGCGGCCAAGCGCCTGAACGTCTCTCAGCCCTCGATCTCCGCCGCACTGAGCCAGATGGAGGCGGAACTCGGTATCCAGATATTCATCCGTCACCTCGCGAAGGGTGTGACGCTCTCACCGGCCGGCCAGCGGCTGGTGAATGACGCGAGGCTGCTGCTCAACCATGCTCGCGATTTTGCCAAAAGTGCCCAATCGCTTGGCAGTACGCTGCACGGCGAGATCGTGGTCGGCAGCTTCCTGACGCTTGCGACGCGCTTCATGCCTGGGCTGCTGGCCGGCTTTCGCACGCGCCAGCCAGGCATCTCGGTGAAACTGGAGGAAGGCGACCAGCAGGAGATCATCGACGGTCTGATCTCTGGGCGGACGGAATTGGCGCTGTCCTATTCCTTTGCCGTTCCCGATGAAATCGTCGGCGAAAAGTTCTGCGAATTGCCGCCTTATATCGTCTTGTCGGCCAGTCATCCTCTGGCGACCCGGTCTTCGATCAGCCTGACCGAAATGCGCGACGAACCGTTCATCCTGCTGGATCTGCCGCATTCCCGCGATTACTTCTCCAGCCTGTTCACGGCATCGGGGATCGAACCGCGGATCTCGTTCCGGACCCGGTCATTCGAATTGATCCGCGGACTGATCGGGCATGGCCAAGGATATTCGATCCATAACGCCGTTCCGCGCACCACTATCGGCTATGATGGCAGCCGCGTCGCGGTGGTGCCCATCACCGAGAAACTGCCGCCGACACATGTCATGGCACTCCGCCTGAAGCGTCACGCGCTGCGGCCGGCGGTGCAGACATTTGCCGACTACGCGCGCGAGGCCTTTGCCGTTGGCGGCCAGTTCGCGCCGGGCTCAATAGCCCCGTCGGGGATCGACACGGCTTAGCAGTTCCTGCCCGGCCCGAAGCCGGCGCACATTCTCGCCGATCTGCCGTGCAGCCGACCGCGGCAGCGCCACCGATGCAAGATGCGGCGTCACCAGAACATTGTCCATTGCCCACAAAGGACTCTCCGGTGACAATGGTTCGGAAGCAAAGACGTCCAGCGTCGCTTCCGCGATATGAGCCGAACGAAGCGCGTCGATCAAAGCCGGCTCATCGACGATGCTGCCGCGCGACACATTGATGAAGACGGCGCCCGGCTTCATCTGCGCCAGCCGTTCGGCATCGAGAAGGCCGCGGGTCTGCGGCGTCTGGGGCAGCATGCAGACCAGGATGTCGCTATCGCCCAGAATGTCCGGCAATGCGGCCAGGCCGGCAGAGGTCTCGATGCCATCCACCGACTTCAGCGTGTTGGACCAGCCGCGCACCCGATAACCCTGCCGCGCGCATTCCAACGCCGCCGTCAGCCCGAGCTCACCGAGGCCAAGCACGCCGACCGTGATGGTCTCAGGATCGCGTGGATGAATGTAGCGCCAACGATGCTCGCGTTGAGCGCGCTCGAAGGCCGGGATATCGCGCGCATGACGCGTCACGGCAAATAGCACATAGCCGGCCATCATCCGCGCCATTTTCGGATCGGACAGGCGGGTGATCGGCACATCCGGCAGATCATCGCGCCCGACCAGCGCATCCACGCCGGCGCCGAGATTGACCACGAGCCCGAGATTTGGGTAGCGGGCGAAAAAGCCATGCGGCGGCTTCCACACCAGCGCCTGCCTGACCTTGAGGGGATCTGCGATGTCGTCCGCCTGGCGCAGATCGATACCCTCTGCGGCAAGCGCATCACGCCACGTCTCGAAGTCATCGAAGGCGCTCGCCATGACTTCCGATGTCATTGGGCGGCCTTTTCGGCGATCAGGCGCGACACCGCCGTCAATGCCAGTTCATAGCCAAGCGCGCCGAGCCCCGCGATCACGCCCGTCGCCGCTCGCGAAACGTAGGAGTGGTGACGAAACGGCTCGCGCTTCCAAATATTGCTCATATGCGCCTCGATGATCGGGCCCTCGAAAGCGAGCAAGGCATCGAGGATCGGGACGGAGGAATAAGTCAGCCCGGCGGCATTGATGACGATGCCCTCGGCCTTCTCCCTCGCCTCCTGGATCCAGTCCACCAAAACGCCCTCGTGATTTGACTGACGGAAATCGACGGTCAAGCCAAGTGATGCCGCGTGATCTTCACAGCGCTTCTTGATGGAGACGAAACTCTCCCGGCCATAGGTTCCATTCTTATCAAGCCCGTAAAGATTCGCATTGGGACCATTCAGGAAATAAACGGTGGCAGAGGTCATAACCGCGCTTTCTCATCTGTCGCAGGGAGATCGGTATCGCTCAGGACAAACATGACGCCGGCCCCCGCGCGCGAGCAAAAGCTTAGAGAGCCTTTACTCGCAGCAGAAATCAAAAGAAACTATGCGCTTCGACGGATTTCAGTATGGCACCAGGATTGATCTTCTTTGCAGCGACCAGCTGACGGCGAAGCCGTCACCAAACACCAATACTGCCGCGGCGCAGCACGAGACGACCAATTGACGGCGCTCGTAGCCTCGAGCTGCCAGCTTTGGTTCGCCTTCGGCTAGTGCATTGGGGCGTGCTTGACGGAATCCTTGATCCCGCGCCAGATCTTCGCGCACCAATTGCTGACATTCTGAAGCAGGACTTTCTTCAAATCCAACTCTCTCTATAGCCTTTGTTGTCACCTGTCAGAAGCAAGAGTTGGGCCACCAGCCCAGTGACTTGATCGCCGCCGATGAAGCTCGGTCGGCCGTACGGCCGGGCTATCGTGTCCCGAATCTGAAGTTCTACGGCCTCCAAATCAACTCGAAGACGGCGGACTGTCCTTATTGTTTGAGGAGGACGAACGCTTCTGCGCTTACAATGTGCCAGCCAAGGCCAAAATGCCTTGAACTTCTGGTTCAGGACACTACGGCTCCCGTCTTGGCGGCCCGACCGACGCGCGGGGAATGAACTCGCTTGGCACCAGCACCTGATGGGCTTCCTGCACGTCGCGGTTCCGGATTCGATCGAGAAGCATGCCGGCGGCAATCCGGCCGATTTCTCCTTGATCCCATCCGATGACGGCAATCGGCGGCGTGACGAGCTCCGCGAGCTCGGAATGGCCGGACGCGATGACCGAGACATCCTCGGGAATCCTTAAGCCCCTTCCCCGCACCGCGCGCAGCACGCCCGAGAGCATGTCGATGCCGCCGGAGATCACCGCGGTCGGCGGATTGCGTTGGCCGAGCAGCGCCGAGGTGATACGGAATCCTGCACCGGGCAAGAAACTGCCTGCCTGGATCAGAGACAGATCTGGTTGCAGGCCGCGCGCCGCATAAGCCTCCTGATAACCGCGGATGCGTTCACTTGCCGGATACAGCCCGCGCTCACCTGTAATCAGTGCCACGCGGCGATGGCCCAGATCGAGCAAATGACCGACAGCGGCACGCATGCCGCCTGCGTGATCCGCCATGACCGCGTCGGCCCACGGCTGTTGGGCACGATCGATCAGCACGATGGGGATATCGAGCCCGCGCAGGAATGCTTCAAACTCGCCTTCGATCGGCGTGTAAGGGCCCATCATGACGCCGTCGGCCTGTCGGCTTGACAGGCGGCTGAGCAGTTCGCGCTCGCGCTCCTCCCGGCCTTCCGAGTTGGAGATCACCAAGGAGAACCCCTCGTCGTCGAGCACGTCGTGCGCGGCCTTCACGAAGCCGGCGAGCTGCGGGATATTGATCTCACGCAGGATGCAGCCGATCGTGTGCGTCGAGCGTATCCGCATGCTGCGCGCCACCGCATTCGGCGCATAGCCGAGTTCGTCGATCGCGCGCTGGACCTTTCGGCGGACATCGGGACGAACCGTGGCATTGGCATTCAGGACACGCGAAACAGTGCCCGTCGAAACGCCGGCCGCGGTCGCGACATCGCGGATCGTCAGCTTACTTCCGCGGCCCACCATCTGCCGATTTGTCATCGTGTCCACCTGAGGTCGGAACCCATTTTAGCGCATGCGGCGCTGAAGTGAATTCCGCGGCCTCAACCATCGGACGCACCGATCAGATCTCGAAGGCCCACTGCTCCGCGGCCAAAGTATATTGTCCGCCCTCGCGTCGCATATGGCCAAAGCCGGGAAAATGCAAATGCATTCCGCCGATCAGCATGTCGTCAGTCACCACCATGTCGAAAATCATCTGGCGCGCCCTGGCCGCGGAGTCGGGGTCGGTGTCGAACTCCATGGTGACGTGCGGAAGCGCCACCTGGATTTCGGGCACATGCACGGTGTCGCCCCACACAACCATCGACCGGCCGCCGGAGGAGACGACGTAAGCGGTGTGGCCGGGCGTATGACCGGGGATCGGAATTGCGGTGACGCCCGGCAGCACCTCGCCATTGCGGAAAGTGCGGACGCGATCGGCAGCCATATAAGGCTTGAGCTGAGTCCGGCCGGCCTCAAAATAGCGGCGGCGGGGTCGCTCCGCGGCCTTCGCCATCGCCTCGTCGTTGAACCAGTGATTGATCTCGTTTTCATGCACGATGACCTCGGCATTGGGGAACAGTCTCGTGCCAGTCGCCGCATCGGTCAGGCCGTTGGAATGGTCGGGATGAACATGTGTGAGCAGCACGCCATCGACGGAGGCCGGCTCGATGCCCGCAGCCGCGAGATTGTCAGGCAGGCGACCGCAGGTCGGTCCCATCAGATCGGCGGAGCCGCAATCGATCAGGTAGGTCCGGCCGTTCACCCGCAACGCGAAAGCATTCACTGAAATGCGCGGCGGCGAGATCCGGTGATCGCGGGCGAGAATGGCCTTGGTCTCCTGCTCCGGAATGTTGCGGAAGATCGAGTACCCCATGTCGACGTAACCGTCACTTAAGCCCGTGACTAGTACGTCTCCCAGTCTGCGGTGGTAGACGCCAGCGACTTGCGTCTCGGGAAACCTGCTCATCGGACACTCTCCTCCCAAAGTCGCGCGATCACGGCAGGATCGTCGCGTCTGTGATGCCAGCTTCGGCCGACGCGAAGCCCGGCCCTCAACCAAAGTCGAACTTCCATGAGCGCGTAAGCCCAGGTGACCGCGAACACGTCAATCACCGGTGCGCCGGCGATCTCGCGCAGGCCATGACGAACGAGAAGCTCGGCAAGCACGCCTTCGGCCGGAATGATCACATCGGCGCCGCGCGCGACCAGGCGTTCGGCTGCGGCAGCAAAATTGCCGATCACAGGCGCAGGGTCGGCATAGGCGGCGGCCAGCGCCGGCTCATCAAGCGGCGGATCAAGAGCGACGACATCGAGCACACGTGCGGCAAGCCCATGCTTGTCGACCGCAACCTTCGTCATCCATTGCACGGCCGGCGCATTTGACACCAGCGCCACGTAGCGTCCGAGCGAGCAACCGACGAGAAGGCCGCTCTCCGTGAGCGAGGCGACAGGAATGTCGACGGCGGAACGGATCTCACGCAAGAACGGCTCGCTGAAGGAACCGATCACGAAGGCCGCATAGCCCTCCCGCTCCGCCTTGATCGCATTATCGATCACTTGGCCGAGAATGCGGTGATAGGCATAGGCATTGCCGAGCACCGCCGTGGCCGACGCTCCACGATAGCTCCCCGAGGGAAGGCCATGCACGACAAGCTCGGCATCGTCACCGAGGATGTCGGCCGCGTGCGCCTCCAGCGCGCGCTTGTAAACCGCCAAATGGTCGAGTTCGTTGACCGACTGGTGCCAGATGCGAGGCTTCGAGCCTCCGCCGTATCCTGCTCTTGTCATGCGTCGGTCCGGTCGCTTGTCAGGCGCAGCGAGCGCAACGAGCCGATCTCTTCCAGGCGCCAGAGCTGCTCGAACAAGTCGCTCGCGTGGGCGCGGCTGAACACGCGCGTCGTACAATCCAGGAACTTTTCCCTCAGCTCCTCGCGCGTGAGCGGCATCTGCCAACTGCCCTTGGCATGCACGACCGGCGTGTGTTCCAACACCTCGCCTGAAGTGAGCACAACGCTCACCTGGTCCGACGGCGCAAAAGGCTGGTCGCCGGGCATAATCTCATCGGTCGTCGTGCAGCGCACCTTTGCGAAGGTGGCACCGACATCCGGCCGTGTAACGAATTCATCGGTCAACTCGGCAAGACCGACCCGGCGCGCGATGAGTGCGGCGGCCATCGCGAATTCCATGCTGAACTTTGCTTCGAGCCCCGTCTGCGGGTTGCTGTTGCGCAACATCAGTTTTTGCGTGACGCCGGTATGAACCCGAATCTCGCTGACTTCGGATGGGTTCAGCTTGTGCAGGTCGACCAGGCCGAGCATCGCGTCGATCGAGCGATGCGTGGCATAGCAGGTCGGATAGCGCTTCACATTGATTCCGAGCTCGGCCAGCCGCCAGCACCTGCCGATGTCGAGCGTGCCGTCCTCGATCCTTGGGGTACCGGACGGAGAATGGGCGCGCAGGAACCCGGTTCGGTGTTCCAGCACATCCAGCGAAGCGGTGAATCCCTGGTCCGCCAGCCGTGCAGCGAGCACGCCCGATTGCGCGGTGCGGCCAGCGTGCAGCGATTTCGTCATCGTGCCGAAATTGGCGACAAGACCTGAGGCCAGCGAGGCGGCGATGGCCACGGCGTGCGCCGTTTTCTCGGGACCGAGCCCGCGCAGGCGGGCGCATGCTGCTGCGGTTGCGAGCGCGCCCATCACCGCTGTCGGATGGAAGCCACGCTCGTGCAGGTGTCCTGGTTCGAGATCTGCGAGCTGCGCCCATAGCTCATAGCCCGCGACATAGGCGGCGACCGCATCGGCACCACTCGAATCAAGCGACCAGCCTTCGGCAAGTATGGCTGGAACGAGCACCGCGCTCGGATGACCAGCAAGCGCCACGTCGTCATAGTCGAGCACATGCGCCGCGACGCCGTTGACGAGCGCGGCATCTGACGCCGCGAGGTTGCGGCCCGAGGGAAGTTCAGGCGCCCCGTCGTTCTGTGTGGACGGTGCGAGCATGGCCGAGACGATGCGCACCGGTTGCTCGGCTGCGCCTGCGATCATAACGCCGACACAATCGATGATGCCGGTACGCGCGGCCTCCTTGCACCGATCGGGCAAGTCTGCCGGCCTCAGCCCCGCGACGAAACTTGCTGTCTCGCGTGTGATATCAAGCATGGTCGCCTCCTCAATAGGATCGGGGAAGACCGAGCACGTGCTGCGCCACATAGGCGAGCACCATGTTGGTCGAGATCGGGGCCGTCTGGTAAAGTCTGACCTCGCGCCACTTGCGCTCGACGTCGTATTCCTGCGCAAAGGCGAAGCCGCCATGGGTCTGGAACGTCGTATCGGCCGCCTTCCACGTCGCTTCGGAGGCAAGCAGCTTGGCGATATTGGCATCGGCACCGCAGGGGCGGCCGGCCTGGAAGAGCGCCGCGGCGCGGCGGCACATCATATCGGCCGCCTCAAGCTCGGCGTAGGCCCGCGCCAGCGGAAACTGAACACCCTGGTTCTGTCCGATCGGGCGGCCGAACACGCTGCGCTGATTGGCGTAGGCGACGCCCTTGTTGAGCAGCCAGCGCCCATCGCCGACGCATTCAGAAGCGACCAGGATGCGCTCGGCGTTCATGCCGTCGAGGATGTAGCGAAAGCCCTCTCCCTCCTCGCCGATCAAATTCTCCACCGGGACTCGCAGGTTCTCGATAAAGACTTCGGTGGTGTTGTGGTTGATCATCGCCTTGATCGGGCGGATCTCGACGCCATTGCCCTTGGCCTCACGCAAATCAACGAGGAACACCGAAAGTCCCTCGGTACGACGCTTCGCCTGATCGAGCGGCGTGGTGCGTGCAAGCAGCAGCATGAGGTCGGAATAGAGCGCGCGCGAGGTCCAGATCTTCTGGCCATTGATGACGTAGACGTCGCCCTGGCGCTCCGCCCGTGTCTTGAGCTGGGTGGTGTCGGAGCCGGTGTTGGGCTCGGTCACGCCAAAGGCCTGCAGCCGCAACTTTCCGGCGGCAATATTCGGAAGATAGCTGCGCTTTTGCTTCTCGCTGCCGTGACGCAACAACGTGCCCATGATGTACATCTGCGCATGCGCTGGGCTCGCCGTGCAGCCATTGGCATTGATCTCTTCGAGGATCACAGCAGCCGCGCGCAGCGGCAGGCCCGAGCCGCCGTATTCCTCCGGAATGAGGGCGCCGAGAAAGCCGGCCTCGGTCAGAGCGGCGACGAATTCGGCCGGATAGCCGCTGCGCTCATCGAGCGCGCGCCAGTATTCGCCGGGGAATCTTTCGCAGATTTTTCGAACCGTGCTGCGCAGCTCCGGAAAATCCTCGCCCACGACAACGGTGACTTCGGCCTCAGGCTGATGGGAAGTGTCGTGATAGTTCATGCAGTATCCTTTCAGCCGGCAACCCTGGCAGGCGTGCGATAGGTCTTCGGCAATCCAGCGCGAGCGATGGCGCCAGAGAACCGCTCGCCCGGCAGCCAGCTTTCGACTTCCCCGCGCAATGCAATCAGCGCTTCGACATCGGCGCCGGTATCGAAGCCGAGTTGCTCCAGTAGGAACACGGTGTCTTCGGTATCGATGTTGCCGGTCGCTCCGGGTGCGAAGGGACAGCCGCCAAGTCCCGCGAGCGACGCATCGAAGGCACGAACGCCGGCTTCGAGCGCGGCGGTGACGTTGGCGAGGCCGAGGCCCCGGGTATCGTGGAAATGACAGGCAACCGGAACGCGGCCGATAGCGGCGATCACCGCCTTCATCAACCGGCGGACCTGGCCCGGATCACCGTAGCCGACGGTGTCGGCGACGATGATCTCATCGGCTCCCGTTTCGGCAAGCCGCACCGCGATCTCGACGACCCGCGCCTCCGACACCGATCCGGAAATGGTGCAACCGAAGGCCGTGGCAATCCCGGCGCCGAGCGCAATCCGCGCGCCGGCGTGTTGATCACGCGCTGCGACGATGCGCGCGAAATCTTGCAGCGACTCTTCGGTGCTGCGACGGACATTGGCGAGGTTGTGCTCCTCGCTCGCCGACAGCACATAGTTGACCTGCGCCAGATCCAGCGCCAATGCGCGCTCCGCACCGCGCAGGTTCGGCACCAGCACCGAAGGCCGGCAGCCGGTGATCGCGGTCGCGCCGCGCGCCACCTCCTCCGCATCGGCAAACTGAGGGATCACCTTTGGCGGCACGAAGGACGTCACCTCGATGTCGTTGATGCCCGCCTCGACCATACCTCGACACCAGGCAAGCTTGCGCGCACTTGGCAGGATCGCCTTCACGAGCTGCAATCCATCCCTCGGCCCAACCTCGCGAACATGAGCTCTCTCACGCATCCCGCGCCTCCATTACTTGCCCTGAAAGTTCGGCTTGCGACGCTCGTTGAATGCGAGGACGCCTTCGCGACGGTCCGACGTCGGAACCAGCCGGTTGTAGGCCTCGATTTCGAAAGCAAGACCGTCCGCAAGCGACATCTGCAGGCCGCGGTGGATCGCCTGCTTGGCCTGGCGCACCGATATCGGACCATTGCCGGCGATCCGCTCGGCGATGGTCAGCGTTGCCGTCAGCAATTCGTCGGGCGGCAGCACGCGATTGACCAGTCCCCAGCGCTCCGCCTCCTCGGCCGAGAACGGCAGGCCGGAGAGGATGACTTCCTTGGCGCGGCGTTCGCCGATGGCACGCGGCAGGTTCTGCGTCCCGCCCGCCCCGGGCATGATGCCGAGCGTCACCTCCGTCAGCGCAAAGCGTGCGTTGGTGGCGGCGTAGACGAAATCGGCCGCCGCCGCGATCTCGCAACCCCCGCCATATGCGGCGCCGTTCACCGCTGCAATGACCGGAATCGGGCAAGCCAGGATCGCGCGCAGCATGCGCTCGAACACGAGATGCTGGGCCTGCCATGCATCATCCGTCATGCCGTTACGCTGCTTGAGATCACCGCCGGCGCAAAACGCCTTCGCGCCGCTGCCGGTCAGAACCGCAACGCGGAGTCCTTCGAGATCGACGGTCAGCCCTTCGAACAGCTCCATCAGGTCGAGGCCCATCTGGGTGTTCATGGCATTGGCGGCGTCGGGCCGGTTCAAGGTAACCAGCAGGATGTGATTGTCCCGCCGTTCCAACGTGATGGTTTCGAAATCACTTCGCATTGGCGGTCTCCCTGCTGGCGGATGTCCGAAGGATAGCGTTGTGCTGACCGAGTGTCGGAGCCGGCGTGCGCGCCCGAGGGCGGGCCCCGTTGAACGCGAGGGGAATGCCGACCAGGTCGATGTCGTCGTCATCGCAACGCACCGTCATGTCGAGCGCGCGGGTCTGCGGATGCTTGGCGACTTCATCAATGCCAAGCAGCGGCGCATTGGGCACCCCGGCGTCGTCAAGCAGCTTGCCGAGCGCCTCACCCGAATATCGCTGAACCGCGGCTCCAATCTGCGGCAAGAGCCGCTCGCGGTTGACGACGCGCGCCGCATTCGTGGCGAAGGCCGGATCGGACGCAAGCGCATCGAGCCCCAATGCACTGCAGAGCTTGCGGAACAGATTGTCATTCCCGGCGGCAATCATCAGCCAGCTATCGGATGCCTCGAAAGCCTGATAGGGCACGATCTCCGCCGTGCCCGAGCCGTAGGGCTTGCGCACTTCGCCGGATGCGGCGTAACCGGCGAGCGGCACGGTCATCCAGGCAAGACCGGTCTCGTACAGCGACGTCGAGACGATCCGTCCTTCGGCGCCGCTCTTGCGCGCAACCAGCGAGGCGAGCAAGCCGATCACGGCCCACATGCCCGAGCCCATGTCGATCAGGGAAACGCCGACCCGCACCGGTGGCCGACCGCCCTCGCCCGTGACACTCATGATCCCCGTGCTGGCCTGCGCGAGCGGATCGTAACCCGGCTTGCTCGCGAGCGGCCCCTTGCTGCCGAACGCCCCAATGTCACACCAGATCAGCGCAGGCTTCTCGGCACGCAACGCCTCGGCCGTGAGCCCGAACTTGCTGAGAATGCCGGGCCGCAGATTCTGGATCACGGCGTCGGCTTGCGACAGAATGAGTGACTTCAACTCGCGGCATTCACGCGCATCGCTGAAGTCGATCGTGACGTCCTCCTTGCCGCGGTTGAGGCAATGGAAGGCGCTGGCGGTCTCGTTCCAGAACGGAGGCCCCCAGCCGCGCGCATAGTCGCCGCTCTTCGGGTTCTCGACTTTGATCACGCGCGCGCCGAGATCGGCCAGGATCAGCCCGGCGTAAGGCGCGGCCACGCTGTGACCGAGCTCCACGACGGTGATGCCTTTCAGCGGCTTGTCGATCTCGGGCATTACGTTCTCCTCGATGGGATGCAGCATCCCCGTTTCGCCATCATCATTCCGTCCAAGCTTTCCGCCCCCACGCCTCAGGACTTGTCCATCGCGTTGTCCGCCACGAGCACCGCGCCGTTGACGAAGCTCGCCCGGTCCGACAGCGCGAACACGATCAGATTGGCGAGCTCTTGTGGCGTGCCCCAGCGCGTGTTGCGCATCGAATTGTTCTCCGACCAGCGCTGCCGTTCGGCCTCCCCTTCCTCGGCGCTGAGATTGCGCCTGGCGAGCTCGCGCTCCCATTTCGCGAACCGTTCCGGCGTGTTGACGAAGCCCGGAACCACGCAGTTGATGCGGATATTGTGCGGCCCGAATTCATTGGCCAGAATCTTGGAGAACCTGATCTCAGCCGACTTGGCCGGCCCGGTACAGGACGACAGGAAAGGCGGCATCGTCACCATGATGCCGGTCTCGCCAGAGACGTTGACGATGCTGCCGCCTTTCTGCTGGATCATGACGGGAATGATGCGCTGGCAGATGCGGAACTGGGCGAAGAAGTTGATCGCCATGCCGTACTGCAATTCCTCGTCGGTCACTTCGAGGAAGGGCTTGTAGGTGCCGGTGCCGGCATTGTTGACGAGGATATCGATGCGGCCGAGACGATCGCGGGCGACCATCGGCAGTTGCTCGATCTGCTTCAAATCAGTCACGTCGAGCGACAAGGTCTCGACCTTCGCGCCCGTGGTCTTCTCAATGTCGGCGCGCGCCTCGGCGAGCGCATCCCCGCGCCGTGCGCAGATGAGCACCTTGACGCCCTCTTCGGCCAGCAGCCGGCACGTCTCTAGTCCGATACCCTTGCTGCCGCCGGTGACGATGGCTGTCTTGCCTTCCAATCCGAGTTTCATCTGTTTTCTCCCTGAAACGAGGTGACACGATCGAGCAGCGCGCGGATCGGCATCGCTCCGCCGTTGCGCGCGGAGGCGAAGACCTCCGCAGCCAGCTGGCTTGCGGCGCCGGATGGAAATCCCGATCGCACCATGCGGGCTTCGAACACTTCGGTGGCGCGCGCCTCATCCTGGAAGACCAATGTCCTGGGCGCTTCGCGCGCGATGCGGCGATAGCGGCCGCCGTCATCCGTCTCGACCTCGACGGTTGCATCAAGATGTGTCCCGACATCGTCAGGCAGCACTGTCGTCTTCTCGACCAGTGCCAGGATCTCCGGATCCCGCTGGTGTTCGGCGCCCATCTCGTAGTCGAGCCGGCCGTAGCGGAGCATGGCGGCGACCGCGAAGGCGGTGCTGGCCTGCGTCTGGACGATGCTCGTGAATGGTCCCTTGAACGATGTTCCGGGATACTCGGTGTAGGGACGCCAGATCGTCACCGTGATCCGCCTGGTGCGCGCAAGGTCGATGCCGTCGCGGTTGAGCAGGCTGGCTGCAATCACAGCGGACATGTTATCGCCGAGCGTGGCGAACGGTTTGGCCATGACGCCAATCATCGTCGCGGGATCGGGATTTTTCAGCCAGGTCTCGGGCGTGCGGTCGAGGCCACCAAGTGAGCGCAGAAAACCCTTCGGCCCTTCCAGCGCATCGGGTGCACCCTGCACGCCGCGCGCGGCGAGCTCAGCGGCGATGAACCCGCCGTGAGCGGCGCGCCCATTCTGCACACGCCATTCGTCGGATCCGCAGCGCACCGGCTCAAGCGTACCTCCTGTCGTGGAAGCCGCAATCGCGACCGCGCTCGTAGCCTTCAGCGAATCGAGACCAAGCGCCGCGGCACCGGCCGCGGCCGCGGCTATAGTGCCGAATGTTGGACTTGTGCGCACGCCTCGCCCGATCAGACCGCGCGCAACGCTCTCGCCGGCGCCGAGCCATTTCAGCGTGGCATATCCGGCCGTGAGCGCATTGAGGACGACCCGCAACGGCGCGTCGCGCGCCTCGCCCAAGCACACGACGACCGGCGAGATCAACGATCCGGGATGGGTCCATGAATCGTGATCGGTATCGTCCTGGAAATGCGCATGGACGGCAATGCCATTGGCAAGCACCGCTTCGGACAGTGGTACGTGTTTGCCGCTGGCCCAGATCCGCGCACTTCGCGAGCTAGGTGCGACATCCGTCGTCATCGCCCGCGCCGCCGTGGCCGTTGGTTCGTCCCGTGACGCCAAAGCAAGTCCAAGTGAATCGAGCAGGCAGATCGCCGCCTTCACCGCGATCTCGGCCGCGAGTTCTGCTTCAGCCGCCGACGCGACAAAGGCGCCAAGACGCGTTGTTGCATTGATTTGAGCCATTACAGATACTCCTCGGCCAACGCGACATCGCGTATTTCGGCCACCGAGCCACTTCGCCTGATCTCACCGCCGCGCATCACATAGCCGCGGGTGGCAAGCTTGAGCGCCGGCCGGGCCATTTGCTCGGTCATGAGGATCGTGGTGCCACGCGCCTGCATGTGGCGGATCGCCTCGCTGATCCGCGCGATCCACACCGGCGCAAGCCCGAGGAAAGGCTCATCCAGCAGCAGCAGCTTGGGAAACGAACTCATCGCCCGGGCCAGTGCCACGATCTGCTGCTGACCGCCAGACAACTGTCCCGCCGGCTGGGCCGCGCGTTCCCGCAGCATCGGAAAGAGACCGCAGAGCCAGTCCCAGGCTTCGCGTTGTGCGGCACGGCCTCGCCCGCAGGCACCGCTCAGAACGTTGTCGGCGACCGACATGGTCGGAAATACGCGGCGGCCTTCCGGCGAATAACCCATGCCGGCCCGCGCCCTGCCATCGCATGCGAGCGCGCTGATGTCCCGGCCTGAAAAACGCACCGTGCCGCGCGCAGCGCCAGCAAGACCGATGACGGCATTGATCAGGCTTGATTTGCCCGCTCCGTTGGCACCCACCAGCAGGACTGTTTCGCCCTCCGCAACTTCGATCGAGACCCCCCGCAGCGCCGTGATGCCGCCATAGCGCACTTCGAGATTTTGCACCGCGAGCATCATGCTTCTGCCTCGTCCGTCGTCCCGAGATAAGCGTCGATGACGTCCTTGCGCGACAGCACTTCTGTTGGCGAGCCCTCGGCCAGCACGCGGCCGGAATCCAGCACCAGGATCTTCGGGCAGAGCCTGCGCACCAGATCCATGTCGTGCTCGACGATCAGAACGCCGCACCCCAACTCCGTTACGGCATGACGGACGAAGGCATCGATACGCAGGCGCTCGCGCCGTTCAAGACCGGCCGCCGGTTCATCCAGCAGCAGCACTTTCGGCCGCACCGCGCAGGCAAGCACGAGGCCGAGCATCTTCTGCAAACCGTAAGGCAGCTTGTCGCTTTGTTCGTCTAGGTGCGCGACAAGCTCGAATTCATCGATCAGCGGCGTGATGGCCTGCCACGCGTCCTCTCCCCCATCGCTGAAGCGCACCGCGCGCGAGATATTCTCGCGCACCGTGGCCGTGCGGAACGTATTGGTCTGCTGAAAGCTGCGCACGATCCCCGCGCGGCTCACGGCATGGAGCGGCTTTCCCGTCATGTCGCGGCGGCCGAGCAGGACGCGGCCACTGGTTGGCGGAAGCATGCCGCAGATCACGTTGATCAAGGTGGTCTTGCCGGCGCCGTTGGGGCCGATCACGCCGAGCACCTCGCCGGGCGAGATCGAGAAGCTCACGTCGTTGAAGACGTGCAGTCCGCCGAAACGCTTGCAGATGCCGGTGACCTCGAGACGCATCGATGAGTTCGCGATGCCAACGACAGATTCGCGTCGGTCGAGCCGCGGTCCCATGACACCAAGGACATCGCCCGGGGGCATTACAAACCCTTCGCCGAAACTGCTCTCGGTTCGTGCCGCTTCTCTGGGAAGCGGCTCTCTGCTCCTCGTCATGGCTGCGACTCCGTGGCGGCCGGGGCCCCCAGGGCGCCGGAGCCAGGGTTGATGGTGGATCGGCGGAGAACGCGCGAACTTAAGAACAGGAGAAACCGAGACACGCTGCCAACGATGCCCTCTCGCGCCGCCAGCACCACGACCACGATGAGGAACCCGAACAGGAGCTGGGAAAATTCACCGCGCAGCGCAAAGATTTCTCCTGCCCAGATCAGCAAGGCCCCGCCGACGAGCGGCCCGAGCATGGTGCTCTTCCCACCGATGATCGTGTAGGCGATGTAGTTCACCGATGAGAGTGGACTGAACGAGGTCGGATGCGCGGTGAGCAGCATGTTGACCAACGCAAAGCCAGCGAGCCCGGAGACACCGCCCGCGATCGCAAAGCCAAATGCCTTGTAGTGCCAGACCACGAGCCCGAGAGATTGCGCCAGCAATTCGTTCTCTTCGATCGCCGCAAAATGCTGACGCAAGCGGCGAGTGACCGCGGCCGTGATCAGCGCACCGGCGAGCGTCAGGCCGGTCGTGACCAATAGCACCGCACGATTATCGCCGAGCTCGATCCCGAAGAAGGTCACGGCGGGCATGCCGACCAGACCGTTGGCGCCTCCGGTCCAGCCCGGCATCTCGAACAGCACGAGCTGTGTGATCTCGGTGAGGACGAAGGTGACCAGCACGAAGTAGACGCCGGTGAGACGGAGCACCAACGCGCCCAGCGGCAATGCAAACAGCGCCGGCACCACGAAACTGGCGATGCCGAGCAGCAGAACATCCGTCACGCCATGGCGGAGACCGAGGATTGCCGCGGTATAGCCTCCGATCGCCATGAACGTGGGCACTGCAAAGGTCATCAGGTTCATGCGCAGCATGATGTAGACGCTCAACGCAGCGGTGACCCCAATCAGGATCTGATTGGCCAGCGAGTAGACTGCGGGGTTCTGGCTGACCCAGGGGATGACGAAGGCAGCGGCGATGACGACAACGCTTGCCGTCTCGGCGATGGAGCCCCTGCGCGCGGCGCCAAGATCAATGCTTGCCATAGCTCACGCTCCACGTACTCGATGGCCGAACAGGCCGGACGGCCTGACCACCAACATGATGAGGACGAGCACGAACAATGCGAGAGCGCCTTTCGATCCTCCGAGATAGACCGCCGAGAACGCTTCCACCATGCCGACGAGAAAGGCCGCAACGGTTGCACCGACAATGCTTCCGAGACCACCAAGAATGACAATGAGGAACGATGTCGCCAGCACGGGATCGCCGACATGCGGTGCAAGCGAGAGGATAGGCGTGACCAGCGCGCCAGTGAGCCCCGCAAGCCCGGTCGCCAGCGCAAACGCTGTCGGAAACAGAAGCTTTGGACGCAGTCCCTGCGCCGTGGCGACGGCACGGTCGTCAGCGAGCGCACGCAAGGCGCGGCCGAAGTCGGTGTAGTAAATCAGGGCATAGATCGACAGGATACCCACCAGGCAGACGGCAAGGACCACGAGATTCTCGACCGGGACGTAGAAGCCGTGCCCGCGCAGGACGCCCGTCAGGGGAAAGCTGAATGCAGGCGACTGCGGTCCAAAGATCACCAGAAGGCCGCTCGACATCATCAAATAGAGACCGAGCGTCAGCATCAGTGTCGCCAAGTGATCGTCGATCACGTGATCGAGGACGAAACGCTCGAAGAGATAACCCAGCGCCGTCGTGCCGAGTGCGGCGGCGATCACTGCCAGCGCATAGGGCAGACCAAGATAGGTCACCGCCGAATAAGCGAGATAGCCTCCGAGCACGTAGAATCCGCCATGGGCGAAATTGACCACGCCGAGAATGCCGAAGATCAGGGTGAAGCCGAGGGCGAGCAGCGCATACTGCGCGCCCAGGCTGATGCCGATGAGGCCGGTGGCGACGATGCCTTCCACAGGAACTCCGCTACTTGCCCGTGGCCGCTTCGACCGGAACGATCGGCTGCAATTTTCCGTCAGTGACCAATCCCACGCCGAAGGGGAACGATAGCTCCTGGTTGATGCCGAAGAATTCCTTTCCGATCCAATGTCCTGAACCGACATTTGGATCGTCCACGGGCAATGCACGGAGAGCCTGAGCCACCTTTTCGGTCTCGGTGATCGTGGCCGCTTTCGCGATCGCCTTTAAGACCATGCGAGTGCCGGACACCCACTGGAAAAACAAATTGTTCTCAGGCCGCTCGGTGCCGAACAGCTTCTTGTATTCGTCGGCGATCAGTTGGACCTTCTCGTCGACCAGAACCGGCTCGTACCAATAGAAGTCCTTCAGCACGGCGTCGCCGCCGGCAACCCGCGAGATCTCGCCATAGCCTGGGCCACCGAGGCGCCCGATCGGTCCTTCGAACCCGGCTTGGCGCAATTGCTTGACCATGATGCCGGCGTCGCCGGGCGGCGAGGACGCGAGATCCACGGCCTCCGGTTTTGCGTTCATGATGCGCGTCACGATCGGCGCAAAATTGGTGGTGCCGCGCTGGTAGTACTCCTCAGTCGCAGCGATGCCGTTCTTCTTGTAGGCGTCCGCATCGACGCTTGCGATATCCGTGCCCCCCTGGTCGTTCGGAGCAACGAGGACAACGCTCTTGATGCCGAATTTCTGCTTGGCGATCTTGATGATCGGATCGGCCCATCCCGACGGACCAGGGCCGACATGGAACACCAACGGCCATTGCGGACCCAGCGCATCCTTGGCGTAGCCATTGCCCATCACCAGCATCGAATTGCGTTTGGCGATGGGCTTCAGCCCGGTGAGTTCGGGTGAACCGATGGGACCGATGATGAATTTCACGCCCTGCCCCGCGAGCGTATTTGCTGCCGCGGCGGCGCCCTCTGCGGTGTATTTGCTATCGATCGCAACGACACTGACTTGACAGGGCGCGCCGTCGATCTTGACCAGGCCGTCGCGATTGGCCTCCGCAGCGGCGAACTCCGCCGCGCCCTTGAGGGCGAGTCCCCACTGCGCAGCCGGCCCGGAAAGCACACCGACGACGCCGAGTTTGAGCTCCGGTCCGGCGGCGAGCGCGGACGGCCCGGACACGACACTCGAAGCGCTGATTGCGGCGCCGGCCAACAGCAAGTCACGACGCGTTATCTTCATTTCCACCCTCCCGATATGGATCGTTTCATTTATTTTGCTTGTTTTTCTGCCAGCGCGCGTTGCGAGGCGCGCGACACTTAGCTTCGCGCAGTCGCGTCACCCCACCAGAGGATGGACGCAGCATTCAAGCAATATATTGATTTCGCTTTATAATTATTCCAGCTTGGCCGCTTGAGCGAAGTCTGCATCCAGCCCGAGCGTCGGCGCCCCTTCCCTCTGATTGTTCTTTCAGCACTTGGTTAGAGACTATGTGCCGTTATGGACGCCCTGTCAATGAAACGATTTAACAAACCATGAGGGTTGGCTCACCGGTGGCGTAACGTCGATTATTGGCCGCGCGTATCTTTCGAGCGTCGCGATGTTTATTGCAGTCGCCTAAGCCGCCTTGCACCTAAAGGCGCCCAACGCCTCTAATACGTCCAAGCAACTTCGTTGCTGCGGGGCGGATCTGCCCCAACCCGCGTGCAGGTCAGCGCAGCGCAACTGCAGGCAAATGATAGCGCGGAGCGAAGCTCGTTCGCGTTGGTGCCCCTCAGTCCACTCCTGCCGAGCCTGCCCAGCTTATGCAGAGCAAACAGCAGCGCGGCCTGAAAGCTGTCGCCGGCGCCGATCGTGTCCACGACCGTGACCGCGGGTGCCCCGACTTCGATGGCACCCGCCGCCGGATGCCAGGCCTGGACTCCCTTTATTCCGCGCGTGATGACATACAGGCGACCACCTCCAGCCAGGAACTTTTCCGCCTTCGCCGCGTAAGCCTCTTTCCCGTAGAGATAGTCGAAGTCAACGTCCGACATGCGAACGATGTCCGCGCTGTCGACAAACCCGTCCATGCGCGCGAGATAGGCTGTCTTGTCCTTGACCAGATTGGGCCTGCAGTTCGGGTCGAACGAAATCGTCGCCGATGATTTGGCATCGGCGACCATCGCGGCGATTTCCGCGGCTCCCCTCTCGTTGACCAGCGTCGTTGAGCCGATGTGGACGGCCTCGATCGTCTCGAACGGAATTTTGCCGTGCGAATAGGTCCATTCCCGGGTCGCCGTCGCCGCGTCATAAAACGCATATTGCGACTCGCCTGCGACCATTCGGACGAAAGCAAGCGTGGTCTGGCGATCGCTGCGGGTGGCATAGCGAAGGTCGACGGCGGATGCGGCGGCGTGGTCGGCGATCATGCGGCCGAACAGATCGGTCGAGATGCCACCGACAAAGCCGGTCGGCGCGCCAAGCCGCGCCAGTCCGACCGCGACGTTGAGGCAAGACCCGCCGACTGCCGGTCGTACCGCTTCGTGACCGTCTGCGGTCGTAACCGGCACAAAATCGATCAGCGCATCGCCACAGCTCAGCAGCATCGTTCGCGACCTTTCGAGATGATCTCAAAACCGCGCATCGCCTCACGGCTTCCGCGATCAAGCTCGCGCAACAACCTGTAGACCTCGCGCTTTCGGCGGTGGAATTCTTCCATGCCCGGCGCGGCCGGCTCAGTCAGGCGACCGAGCGCCGACATCGCGGCCATGGTCTCGCCGAGCGAGGCATAGGCGCCGGCAGCGACGGCGCCGAGCATGGCCGCGCCGAGCAGGACCGGCTCCGCCGTTTGCGGCAGCGCCACCGTGAGGCCGGTCGTATCGGCCATGATCTGCCGCACCAGCGGGCTCCTTCCTGCGCCGCCGCCCATGACGATCAGCTTGCTGTTGACCCCCTGCGCCCTGAAGGTATCGATGACGTCGGCGAGGCCATAGGCAAGCCCGCACAATCCCGCCACGAACAGACGTTCCATCGCGCAGATATCCGTATCGAGATCGAGGCCGGCAATGACGGCGCGCGTATCGGGATCGGCATAAGGCGAGCGGTTGCCGAGGAATTCCGGCAGCACATGAAGGTCGCGCGCCAGCAGCGCCGCCCTGCTCGCCTGCCCAGCACGGGCCATGATCCGCTCCTCGAGGATCTGGATGATCTCCACGCCGTTCCGCCTTGCCGCGTCGCTTGCCTCGGCGTAGGCGGGATGGGAGCGGATCAAATAATCGATCGCAGCACCCGCCGCCGATTGTCCGCCTTCGTTGAGCCAGAAGCCGGGCACCATGCCCGAGTAATACGGTCCCCACACGCCGGGGACAAAACAGGGATCGACCGTTGTCGCCATGATACAGGCGGAGGTCCCCATGATGTAGGCGAGGCGATCGCAGACATCGACTTCAGCACCCGATGTGTCCCGGCCGCCGATCGCGCCGAGCCCGCCGGCGTGCGCATCGATCAGCGAGGCGCCGACCGGCGTCCCCGGTCGCAGCCCGAAATCCCGTGCCGCCTGTTCCGTCAGGCCCAACCCCAGCGGCGTTCCAGGAGCGACGATCTCGGTGCCGATCCTGCGATATTCGTCCTCGACGAATTCCTGCAAGCCCACGCGCTGAAAATATGGCGCGCTCCAGCGCCCTTCATGCGCGAGGTAGTTCCACTTGCAGGTCACCGTGCAGGTCGAGCGCGCGAACGACCCTGTCGCGCGCCACGAGAGGAAGTCGGCCAGGTCGAAGAAATGCCCGGCGCGATCAAAACTGTCGCGCAGGTGCCGCTTCAGCCAGAGCAGCTTCGGCATCTCCATCTCGGGCGAGATGGAGCCGCCAACATGGCGCAGTACCTCATCCTGCGTATCGTTGATCAGCCGCGCTTCCTCGATCGCGCGATGATCCATCCAGACGATGACGTTGCGCTTGTTGTCGCCGGACGCGCTCACCGTCAGCGGTTCGCCATGCCGATCGAGCACGACCAGCGAGCAGGTCGCGTCGAAGCCAATGCCCTTCACGAGCTCCGGCGATATCGCAGCTTCCGCCATCGCGCTGCGGACGGCCGAGACGCTGGCCGCCCAGATGTCTGACGACGACTGCTCGACAATGTCGCCTGCCTCGTGCCAGACCGCGATCGGGTGTTTTGCAGTTGCGAGCAGGACTCCGTTTTCGTCGAAGATGCCCGCGCGCGTGCTGGAGGTTCCGACGTCAATGCCGATGAAGGCTTGCCGCATGTTCGCTCCCGTCAGTTTTGACGCAAGCTTACCAGCAAGTATAGCCACCATCGACAAGAACGATGCTTCCCGTCATGAGGCTGGCCGCTTCCGATGACAGGAACAGGACCACCGAGGCGATCTCCTCCACCTGCCCCATCCGCGCCATCGGGGTGCCGCCGATCCAGGCGTCGTACATGCGGGGGTTGTCCTTCACGAATGCGTTCAGGGGCGTCTCGATGTAGGTCGGCGCCACCGCGTTGACGCGCACGCCGCGCGCGCCCCATTCGGCTGCGAGCGATTTGGTCAGATGGTGCACCGCAGCCTTGGAGGCGTTGTAGTAGCACTGCTCCTGCGGCTTATTGACGATGAAACCGGACATCGAGCCGATATTGACGATATTGCCCGTCCGCGCCTGAAGCATGTGCTTGCCGAAGGCGCGGCAGCACCAGAAGGTGCCGTTGAGATTGACGTCGACGACGTTCAGCCAGTGCTCGTCGGTCACGGTTTCGGCCGGCGTCTCGCTGCGCGCGATGCCGGCATTGTTGACGAGGACATCGACCCGGCCGTAGCGAGCGACGAGTTCGTCGGCAATCTCGGTAACGCGCCGTGAATCCGTCACGTCCACGACCGCGACCTCGGCCTGATAGCCTTTCCCGCTCAGATAGGCACCCGCTTCGCCGGCTACCGCCGCATCGCGATCGGCAATCACAACCCTCGCGCCAGCCTCGGCCAGCGCCTCAGCACAGGCGAGGCCGATCCCCTGCCCGCCCCCGGTTACGACTGCGGTCTTGCCGGGTAGTTTGAATTTTTCCAGATACATCTTGGTCTTCCTGTTAAGCCCGCAGCGATTTTCCGCTTTCATCGAACCGATGCAGGCGGCCGGGATCCGGCGACAGCAGGACACGGTCGCCGGCGCTCAAATCGAGTTCGCCAACGTGGCGCGCGGTGAGCGTTCCGATTGCGCCGGCATCGACATAGAGAAAGGTGTCGCTGCCGAGATGCTCCGCAACCAGGATGTTTCCCGGCCATCCCCCGCCGTCGCGCGCGATTTTCAGGTGCTCGGGGCGAACGCCAATGGTGGCCGCGTCATGGCGGCCTGCGACCTCGCCGGAGATGAAGTTCATTTTCGGCGAGCCGATGAAGCCGGCGACGAACAGATTGGCCGGCTTTTCGTAGAGTTCGAGCGGCGTCCCGTATTGCTCGATCTTGCCGCCATTGAGCACCACAATCTTGTCCGCCATTGTCATCGCCTCCACCTGGTCGTGCGTGACATAGATGGCCGTCGTGCCAAGCTGCTTCTGCAGCCGCGTGACCTCCAGGCGCATCTGCACGCGCAGCGCGGCGTCGAGGTTGGACAGCGGTTCGTCGAACAGAAACGCCTTCGGCTCACGGACGATGGCGCGCCCGATCGCGACGCGCTGGCGCTGGCCGCCCGACAATTCGCGCGGCTTTCTATCAAGATACGGCGTCAGATTAAGGGTCGCCGCCGCGGCCTCCACCTTCCGGTTGATCTCGGCTTTCGGCAGACCCGCCATCTTCAGGCCGAAGGCGATGTTGCCGCGCACGCTCATATGCGGATAGAGCGCATAGGATTGGAAAACCATCGACAAGCCGCGCTTGGCAGGCGGAACGTCAACGACGTTTTTGCCGTCGATCAGGATATTGCCGCCGCTGACGTCCTCGAGCCCGGCGATCAGGCGGAGAAGAGTGGTCTTGCCGCAGCCGGAGGGGCCGACGAAAACGACAAAGGAACCATCCGAGATATCCAGATCGGCGCCCTTGATGATGTGAACGGGCCCGAACGATTTCTGGACATTCTGAAGCGTGATCTGACCCATGGCTCCAGCCTTTCCGTTTTACTTGACCGCGCCAAAAGTCAGGCCGCGGACGAGCTGGCGCTGGCTGAACCAACCGAGCACCAGGATCGGCGCGATCGCGAGCGTGGAAGCGGCCGAGAGCTTGGCCCAGAACAGCCCCTCGGGACTCGAATAGGACGCGATGAACACGGTCAGCGGCGCGGCCTGCAGCGTCGAGAGGTTCAACGTCCAGAACGCCTCGTTCCAGGCGAGGATTAAATTCAAGAGCAATGTTGATGCGAGCCCCGGTACGGCCATCGGCGTCAGCACATAGACGAGTTCGCGGCTGATCGTTGCTCCGTCCATGCGTGCGGCTTCGAGGATGTCCTTTGGGATTTCCTTGAAATAGGTAAACAGCATCCAGATCACGATCGGCAGATTGCCGAGGCAGAGGATGAAGACGAGACCAGTCAAAGTATCGAGCAAGCCGAAATCGCGGTAGATCAGGTAGATCGGCACCAGCACGCCGACCGGCGGCATCATCTTTGTCGATAGCATCCAGAGCAGCACATCCTTGGTGCGTTTGGTCGGCGAGAACGCCATTGACCACGCGGCGGGAATCGCAATCAGCAGCGCGATCAGCGTCGAGCCGCCTGCCACAATGATGGAGTTGAGCGCATGATGGACATAGTCACTGCGCTCCTGCACGGCGGCATAATTTTCCGTGGTCCAGTGAAAGAACAGGAATTTTGGCGGTATGGCGAAGGCATCGAGTTCGGTCTTGAAGCTCGCCAACACCATCCACAGGATCGGGAAGAAGATCAGGAAGCCGACCAGCCACGCCGCAATGGTCGAGACCGCCACATGCCTGCTTGTTGCCATCCGCGCCATGCGTCAGGCCTCCAAATTCCGGCCGACGATCCTGACCAGGAAGAAAGCCACGATGTTGGCGATTACCACTGCCACCAACCCGCCCGCGGAGGCACCGCCGACATCATACTGGATCAGCGCCTGCGAATAGATCAGGAAGGCGATGTTGGTGGTCTGCAATCCCGGCCCTCCGCCGGTGGTGACGAAGATCTCGGCGAACACGGTCAGAAGGAAAATCGTCTCGATCAGGATCACGACAGTGATCGGTCGGGCCAGATGCGGCAGCGTGATGTAGATGAAGGTCGACAGCGCGCCGGCGCCGTCCATCTCAGCCGCCTCCTTCTGCTCCTCGTCGAGAGATTGCAGCGCCGTCAGAAGGATCAGCGTTGCAAACGGCAGCCACTGCCAGGAGACGATCAGGATGATTGCGAATAGCGGTACGTCGTTGAACCAGTCGATCGGTGGCGCGCCGAACAGCCTTGCGATCCAGGCGAACAGGCCAGAAACCGGATGCATCAGAAGGTTCTTCCAGATCAGCGCGCTGACCGTCGGCATCACGAAGAATGGCGCGATCACCATCAGCCGCACGATGTTGCGGCCGATGACCGGCTGGTCGAGCAACAGCGCGAGCGGAATTCCAAGCAGGATAGTCAGTCCAAGCACGGACCCAACCAGAACCAGTGTGTTCTGCAGCGAAGCGAGGAAAGCCGGATCGGTCAGGAAATAGCGAAAATTCTCAAAGCCGACGAACTGCGCGGATTCGGAGTCGAGCAGATTGTAACGCAGCAGCGAGAAATAGATCGTCAGCGCCAAGGGGACGATCATCCAGATGAACAGCAGCGCGACCGCTGGCGTCAGCAGCATCCGTGCGAGCAGTTGCGTTTGTCGGGTCCCGGTTCCCGTTTCCGTCGACTGCAAAGCAGGTGCAGCCATCCGGTGCAAGCTGCCGGATGGCTGCGAGGGGCTTAGCTCGGGAGTCTGAGCCAAGGGAGCCACCTATTTGATGTAGCCGGCGCGCTTCATTTCCCGCTCCGTCGACGCCTGCGCCGCCGACAACGCCGCGTCCACGCTGGTCGAGCCCGACAGCGCCGCGGAGAACTGCTGGCCGACCGAGGTGCCGATACCCTGGAATTCCGGGATCGCCGCATACTGCACGCCAACGTAAGGCACCGGTTGCACCGTCGGCTTGTTCGGATCGGCGGCATCGATCGACGCCAGCGTCAATTTGGCGAACGGCGCGACTTTCAGGTAGTCAGGGTTCTGGTACAGCGACGTTCGCGTACCCGGCGGCACGTTGGCCCAGCCCTCCTTCGACGCAACCAGTTTTGCGTAGTCCTTGCCGGTCGCCCAGGCGATGAACTTTTCTGCGGCCTCGACCTTCTTGGAGCCGGCGGGAATCGCGAGGTTCCAGGCCCACAGCCAGTTCGCGTTCTTGCCAAGCCCGGCGTTCGGCGCGAGCGCAAAGCCGACCTTGTCGGCGACCGTGGAGTCCTTTGGATTGGTCACAAACGACGCCGCAACCGTTGCGTCGATCCACATCGCGCATTTGCCGGCATTGAACAGCGCCAGGTTTTCGTTGAAGCCGTTCGAACTGGCGCCGGGAGGCCCCGCCTCCTTCATCAGATCGACATAGGTTGCCAGTGTCTTCTTCCATTCGGGCTTGTCGAACTGCGGCACCCACTTCTCGTCGAACCAGCGTGCACCGTAGGAATTGGCCATGGCGGTGAGAAACGCCATGTTCTCACCCCAGCCGGCCTTGCCACGCAGGCAGATGCCGTAAACGCCGGCCTCCTTATCGGTCAGCTTCTTGGCCGCACTGACCACGAAATCCCAGCTCGGATTTTCCGGCATGGTAAGCCCGGCCTTCTGGAACAGGTCGGTGCGATACATGGTCATCGAGCTTTCGCCATAGAACGGCGCCGCATAAAGCTTGCCGGAAACGGACACCGCATCCTTGATCCTCGGCAAGAGATCGGCGACGTCGTAGTCGGCGCCGAGCTTGTCGAGCGGCACCAGCCAATTCTTCTTGGCCCAGATCGGCACCTCATAGGTGCCGATGGTCAGGACGTCGAACTGGCCGCCCTTGGTCGCGATATCGGTGGTGACGCGCTGGCGCAGCACGTTCTCCTCGAGAGTCACCCATTTGACCGTGATGTCCGGATTCTTGCTGGTGAAGTCGCTCGTCAATCCCTGCATGCGGATCATGTCGCCGTTGTTGACGGTGGCAATCGTCAGGGCGGTCTGGGCGAGTGAGGGAGTTGAGAGCAAGAGCGCAGCCGCGCCCAGAAGGGCGCCATGGACGTTTTTCACGGTAACCTCCCATCATCGCGTTTGAGCATATGCCCACGCGTTGGGCGTATGTTCACATCAACATTTCAGCTTGTCAAGCTGACACACGCGATCCGGCTGCCCGCAACGCCGGAGAGAAAATCCGTTTTGTTCAGGAAGGCACGACGATCGTGCCGGCGCTATCGATCGAGGATAGCCCGGGCCGTTGCTTCGTCGGTGATGAGACCGTTGACGAGGCGCCCAATCAGCGCGGCGCTAATCGCCGGAACCTTGGCCTGCCCGATCGCCGCGGCGATCGTAGTGGTCCGCGCCGGCACTTGCGGGGGGATACTGGTCAACCGCTTGTTCGTGCCCCCCTTGATGAGCCGGCCCTTGGCGTCATAGGCCCAACCCGTGACTTCGCCGATGGCGCCAAGCCGCATCATCTCGAACAGCTCTTCGCGGCTGACGAAGCCGTCAACATGCACCTGGGCCTTCTGGTCCATCTGACCGATGCCGATGAGACGCAGGTCGGCTCTCGCGGCAATCGCCTGGATCTTGGCGATTGGCTCGATCCGGTTCATGCGGTTGCGCTCGTCTTCCGTCGACATCAGGAATGGCAGAGGCATCGGATAGTGGCGGGCACCGGTGCGATCGGCAAGGCGTCCCACCGTATCGAAGAAGCTCGCCGAGCCGTCGGCCGAGATGTTTCCGACCAGCGAGACAATCTGGTGATTCGGCCGCTCGATCGGCGTGACTCGCTCCACTGCAGCGCGCACCGCGCGCCCGGTGCCCAATGCGACAATGACCGGGGTTTCCAGGCGCAGGGTTGAGTCCAGCAGGTTGGCGCAACGTTCCGCGATGCCGGCAGTGGAATGCGGCGATGCCGGGTCCGACGGCACCACCTCGCAGTGAACGAGATCGAAGCGATCCTTGAGCTTCGACGCCAGTTCCATGCATGCGGCAATAGGATGTTCGAGGCGGAAGGTGATCAGGCGTTCTGCGAGGCAAAGCGATACCAGACGCTGCGCGGACGCGCGCGAGACCTGCAGCATCTTGGCGATCTCATCCTGCGTATGGCCGGCGATGAAATAGAGCCAGCCGGCGCGCGCGGCGTCGTCAAGACGGGATTTCTCGTTCTCCAGTGCTGCCATGAAAGCCCGCTATCTTTCGTCCCAGAAGTCCGCCATCCGGTCAAAGACACGATCTGCGCCGGCATCGCGCAGCTTGCTATGCCGATCGCCAGACTGGTAGTGACTGCCACCGATAAAGCCCCATACGGTCATGCCGGCGGCCTTTGCTGCGGTCACGCCGCTGACACTGTCTTCGATGACAAGCGTGCGCTGCGGCGCGGCGCGCATCTGCGCAGCCGCATAGAGAAAAAGGTCGGGGGCCGGCTTGCCGCGCGCCACCATCTGCGCCGTGTACACCCTGTCGCCGAAATGCGATCCAAGACCGGTCAATGCCAGCGAAAGCGATACCCGGTCGAGATCGCTGGACGAGGCAACACAAAACGGCATTTTCAGGCTGGAGATCAATGACCCCACTCCAAGGACAGGTCGCAGCGAACGCCTGAACCGTTGCAGCACCCGCGCCTTCAACGCGACCAGAAAGTTCTCGGGAACGAGGCGTTGGTCCGCCTGGTAGTGTTGCAGGATGGCCGTCGTGCTGCGGCCAAGAAACAGTTCGAGGGCATCGTCCCTGCTGAGCTCGATGCCGAATTCGCCAAGGACCTCTGACAGGCACTGACAGCTCAACATCTCGCTGTCCACGAGGACGCCATCGCAGTCGAAGATGACCAGATCAGCCTGTAGGGGTTCCATCTCACAATAGGATCATATGCTCATCAGTTGAGCAATAGCCCAACGATCCATCTGAGGCGGCACAGCAATGTGTCCGCTCCGGGATAGAGTTCAAGCAGCCGGATCCTTTTCGCAAACCCTGCTCGACTTGCCCTGTTACCCCAAAGCGCACGTGACTCGCTTACCGCGCCGTTGACCGTGAAGCACAACGCCAGGAGCCCGGCGGCCGCCAGATCGGCGGGCGCAACTACGCGTGGCAGACCGCAAGCAGGACGTCCCGAGGCCGAGCTCTAGAATCCGAATAGTTTTGCCGGATTGTGAACAAGGATCTTTTCCAAGGTCGTCTCGTCAGGCGCATACTTGTACATGAGTTCGAGCAGATCGGCGTCGTTGGGCGGCTGCACGACCGAAACCGGATGCGGCCAGTCGGTGGCCCAGATGCAGCGGTCCGGCGCGGCCTCGATATAGGTGCGCGCGATGGGGATGACATCTTCCCAGGGCGGACCGGCCTTCGAGGTCTTTTCCCCGAGCGACAGCATGACCCAGAAATTGCCCTTCGACAGCAGCTCAAGCATCTTCTGCAGATTCGGATCGTTCTTGCCGCGGGTCGGGTCGGGACGCGCCATGTGATCGATCAACACCGGCACGTCGAGGGATTGGTACTTCTCGACGCTGGAGATGATGCCGTCCTTCTCCGGCTGGATCTTGACGTACCAGCCGAGCTCGCGGATGCGCGCGATCGCCCGCGCAAAATCCTTGTCCGACAGCACGGCTCCTAGTTCCTGCCGGAAACTGAAGCGCGCGCCGCGGACCCCTGCCTCATGCAGCTTGGCGAGGTAGGCATCATCAGCTTCGGCGAACACCAGCGCGTTGGCACAGCCGCGATAGTTCGGCCCCATTGCCGCCAGACCATCGAGCACGACCGTGTGGTCCGCGCCATAGGTCGTGGTCTGCACGATCACGCCGCGCTCGATCCCGAGCGCCTTGTGCATCCGCAGCGCCGCCTCCCAGGTTGCGGTCGGCATCTGATAGGCAGCGCCCGGACGTACCGGATATTTCTCCAGCGGCCCCAGCACGTGAAACTGGCTGTCGACAGTCTTTGGCGGCGGCAGTTTCGAAGGCCGGCGCGGATTTGGATCGAAGGGCAAGTAGGTCGGCACGGCAAACTCCTTAGTCAATCACGGCGGTGAAATCGCACTGCACCAGCGCGCCGCCTTCCATGTCCATCGGCAGCGCATGACGCGCCGGGCGTGAGTGTTCGTCGGGAAACATCTTCAGCCACTCGGCATTGACAGGCCCGCGCTGCGAACGGTCCTTGAGCCAGACCGTCATCTTGATGATGTCGTCGGTGCTGCCACCGGCAGCCTCGACGGTCGCCTTCATATGCGCGAACATGTTGGCGCATTGCGCTTCCAGGCTCTCCGGCATCGCTCCGGTCGCGGGATCGCGGCCGAGGATGACGCCGGACATCACGAGATTGCCGATGCGAGAGGCGTTCGGGATCGGATTGGCGTGTTTGAATCCGCCGATGTGGATGCTTCTGCGCCGTGCTTGGCCGGTCATCGCTTTCCCTCTGCTGGTCTGGTTCAGGTAAATTGACAGGACACCGAGCCGAACGGTCCGTAGTCGGCGTGGAAGGTATCGCCGCGGCGGATATCGACCGGTCGCGTAAACGATCCGGCGAGCACTACCTCACCTGCGGCCAGTTGCTCGTCATGCGGCGCCAGGCGATTGGCGAGCCAGGCGACGCCGTTGGCCGGATGGTTGAGCACGCCGGCGGCAAGCCCGGTCTCCTCGACCTGTCCATTGCGGAACAGCAGCGCGCCGATCCAGCGTAGATCCGCCTCGAGCGGCCGGAACGGACGGCCGCCGAGCACGAGAGCGGCATTGGCGGCATTGTCCGAAATCGTGTCCATGACCTTACGGGTCTGGCCGGTCTCGGGATCGACGCGATGCATGCGGGTCTCGAGGATTTCGAGCGCGGGCGTCACGTAATCGGTGGCGTTGAGTACGTCGAAGATGGAGCAGTCCGGGCCACGCAGCGGCGCCTTCAGCACGAAGGCAAGCTCGACCTCGATCCGCGGCGCATGGAAGCGATCGAACGGGATCGCGCTCGCATCCGGATAGAACATGTCGGCGAACAGAACGCCATAATCGGGCTCGGCGATGCCGACCGCGTTCTGCATCGCTTTCGAGGTCAGGCCGATCTTGTGGCCGTTGATGACGCGGCCACGATCGAGCTGCAGACGCGTCCAGGCGCGCTGGATCGCATAGGCATCCTCGATCGTGAGATCGGGATGCTCGCGCGTGAACATGGTGATGAGTGTCTTGGTCCGTTCGGCCTCGTCAAGCCGCTCTGCGAGGTGCCGGATGATGGAGGGATCGAGCATGGCGCTATTGCTCCGCAACCACCGCGTTGCGCAGCACGCCGATCCGCGACGACTCCACCTCGACCACATCACCGGGTTTGAGCCAACGCGGCGGATCGAACCGGGCGCCGGCGCCGGTCGGCGTACCGGTCGCGATCATGTCGCCGGGCTTCAGGGTCGCAAATCTGGAGAGATAGGCGATCAGGAAATCGAACGGGAACATCAGCCGCTCGGTACTGTCCTGCTGCCTGACCTCGCCATTGACGCGGGTGATAATGTCGTGCGGTCCTCGCGGATCGCATTCATCCGACGTCACAATCCAGGGGCCGATGCTGCCGGAGCGATCGAAATTCTTGCCCTGCGTGACGTTGAACTTGCCATGATGCAGCCAGTCTCGCACACTGCCCTCGTTGCACAGCGTCATGCCGAAGATATGCGAGAAGGCGTCTTCACGCGCGATGTGCCGACCCTGCCTGCCGATCACGATGACCAGTTCGCCCTCATAGTCGAGCTGGTCGGAGACTTTCGGCTTCTCGATCCCCTGCCCCGATCCGACCACCGACGAGGAATTGCGTACGAACAGGCTCGGATATTTCGGCAGGTCCGAGTTGTCCTTGTATTCGGCGTTGCGGTCCTTGTAGTTCACGCCAATGCACCAGAACTTTTCCGGCGCCAATACTGGCGGCAGCAGCGTCAATTCGTCCAGCGCATGATCGGGACGCTGGCCCGCCGAAGCCTGCCGGGCCGACGAAAGGCCATCGCGTGCGATCAGCGTCTTCAGATCGGGAAATTCTGCGCCGATCCGTACCGTCAGATCGACGACCCCATTGTCATCAGCCACACCATAATGTGGCTGGCCATTCACGAGATAGCTCAATAGTCGCATCGCATGCTTTCCTTCGGCGAGAGTTTCACGCAGTCTGGCCGCTACGCTGGGCACCGGCGGCCGCCAGTTCGCGCCCGCGCGTCTCGGGCAGGGACAGGGTCATCGCCAGGAAGATGATGATGGCGGGCACGACGATCATCATGCCGAGCGCAAGCTGGCCACCGAACCAACCGGCCGCCAGCGGAACGACGATCGGCGCAAAGCTGCCGATGCCGCGGCCCGCCATGTAGATGAAGGATACCGCGGTCGAGCGCACTTCGATCGGATAGATTTCCGACAGCCAGGTGCCGACCACGCCGAGCGCCGAGTTGCCGATCACGAAGGCGATGTAAACCCAGAACATCGGGAAGCCAAACAGACTGCCGGCGAACCTGTCATGCGCAAAGACATAGAGGCCGCAGGCCATCGCGCCCCACGCAAGACCCGGCAACAGCGCGCCGAACCGCCGGCCGAAGGCGTCGTTGAGCAGGCCCATGCTGATATACGAGCAGCCGCCGACGACGGAGGCGATCACCGAGATGTTGCGCACGACTTCAGGCGGCGCACCGAGCGACTTCTGCATCAGTGTCGGCATGAAGACGACGATCCCGTAGTAGCAGAACATGTAGGCCATCATCCACGCCAGGCACATCAGCGAGATCGGCAGCAACCGGCCCTGGAACATCAGCAGCATCGTATTGGTGGTCTTGACCTTGCGCTCGACCAAGCCGCTCTTGCGCGCGCGATCGAACTGCAGCCACGCCTTGGATTCCGGCATGAAGAAGCGGATGAAGATCATCAGCAGGATCGGCGAGCCACCGGTCAGGAGCGCAATGCGCCATCCCCATTCCACGCTGAACGACGTGGTGGCCCAGACCCCGATGATCGAGGCGCCGGCGCTCGCGACGACCGCGCTGCCCTGGATGAAGGCGCTGCCGATACCGCGCCGATCCTTGTTCCAGGCCTCATTGAACAGCACCATGCCGGCGCCCCATTCGCCGCCGAGCCCGATGCCGGTGATGAAGCGGAGCAATGCCAGGCTCCAATAGTCCCAGGCGAACGCCGATGCGATCGACCCGGCGGCGAACACGCCGAGCGTGAGCTGCAGTGCCTGCTTGCGGCCAATGCGGTCGCCGAGCCAGCCGAATAGCGCGCCGCCGATCACCGACCCGATCAAGGTCAGGCTCGTCACGCTCGCGACCTGGGTCAGCGAAATGCCTAGCGACGACTGTATCGAGCTCATCAGGAACGGCATGATGAGCACGTCGTAGAGATCGAGCGCAAAGCCCAGCATGCAGGAGAAGATGATCGCGGCGCGCTCGCCGGTCGTGTAGCTGCCGATTGCGGAAAGCGAGGATTGTTCGGTCATATCTGTCTTACTGGTATACGATCTCAATCGGTCGACTTCGGTGCCTGGAACACAGCGCGCAGGGTGACGATCTCTCCGAGCCGGGCATAACGTGGGCCTGCGATACGCGCGATCGGATCAAGCGCCTCGGTTTCCACCTTGCCGTTGTTCACGAGCCCATCCCGGAGATGGAACATCAGGACCTCGCCGACAATCAGCCGGCTGCGAGCCTCGCCGAATTCGAGACATTGGTGAAACCGGCATTCCATGGCGACCGGCGGCGCGGCGAGCCGCGGCACCTTGATGCGTTCGCTCGGCACGGTCTCGAGCTTGAGCAATTCGACTTCGCTCACCTCGGGCGGATGCTCGACCGAACTCTCATGCAACGCCGTCATCAGCGGCGTGTCGGCGATGTGAATGACGTATTCTTCGGTATCGAGAATATTATGCGCGGTGTCCTTGTAGACGCCGGCCTTGCGGCCGATGCTGATGGCGAGCATCGGCGGCTTCTGCGAGACAAAGGTGAAGGCGCTGAAGGGGGCGAGATTGAGCACACCTTTGCGCGACATGCTGCTCACCCAGGCGATCGGCCGCGGCACGACGATGCCGGTCATCAGCCGGTAGATGCGTTCCGCGCCGAGTTCTGAGGGGTCAATCTGCATGCTGCCTCGAAGCTTGACTGGCGTATGCGCGCCGACCTCAATCGGCCCGGATGTTCGCCTTGCGGACGATGGGAATCCACTTGGCGTCATCGCGCGTCAAATAGGCCGTGAACTCCGCAGGTGACATCGCGACGGCCTCGGCGCCGAGCTTGTCGAATTTCTCGACGACCGCGGGATCCTTCAGGATCTCCGCCATGGTGTCGTGCAGCTTCGTTACGATCGCGTCCGGCGTACCGGCCGGTGCGAACAGGCCGGTGAAGGTCTGCGCGTCGAAATCCTTGTAGCCGAGCTCGGAAAAGGTCGGCACGTCGGGCATCGAGGCGAGGCGATGCGCGCTGGTGACTGCAAGCACACGGACCGCGCCGCTCTTGACGAAGGGCAGCGCGACGGAAACCTGGTCGAACGCAAACTGCACCTGCCCGCCGATCAAGTCATTGGTCGCCGGCGCGTTGCCACGGTAATGCACTGTGACCCATTGCAGGCCGAGCTCCGATTGCGCCAGTTCGCTGAGCAAATGATTGGTCGTCCCCGCTCCCGGGGACGCCATCGTGAGCTTGCCCGGCTCGCGGCGCGCCAGGTCAAGAAACTCCTTCAACGTCTTTGCCTGAACGGAGGGATGAACCTCGAGCACCAAGGGCGTCATCGAGATGGTCGTGATCGGGAGGAAATCCCGTTTCCAGACATAGGCCTCGCGCTTGTTGATCTCGGGGGCGAACAGCACCGGGCCGTTGGCGCCAATGAACAGCGTGTATCCATCCTTCGCCGATTTCGCGAACGCCTCGCCCGCGATCAGGCCACCGGCGCCGGACTTGTTCTCCACGATGAATGCCTGCCCGAGCCGTTGCTGCAGCTTGTCAGCTACGATGCGGGCAGCGCTGTCGACATTGCCGCCGGCGGGATATGGCACGATCAGGCGGACATTGCGCTCCGGCCATGTCTGGGCTGCGACCGGTCCAGCGACTATCGCCGCAATGGCAGCGACCGCAACAGCGAGAAACCTCATGTGACATCCTCCCAAAGCCGCGGCGGATGAGGTCTCCACCCTGTTCTTGTTGAGTGTCCGATCGGGATCGTCTAGCCGACGCCTCGATGCGATGCGAGATCATTCGGCGAGCGGGCTTTACTTGTCGACGGCTTTGCTCCAATTCTGTCCACATTATGGACGGCAAGCCATGACCACGGAACCGAGGCAAGGTGCCCAGGCGATCCGGCGAGCGCTGATGGTGCTGCGCATCCTCGCCGCTGGCAGGGAGAGCGGAGTACCGCTTACCGAAGTGGTGCAGGCGACCGGGCTGACGCGGCCGACGGTGCACCGGATCGTTCACGTGCTGATCGAGGAAGGCATCGTCGAACGGCACGAGAAGACCGGCCGCTATGCGATCGGCGGACAGGTGCCGGAATTGGCGCTGGCGCGCCCCTCGCGTTCACCCCTGCTTGCCGCGGCGGACGATATCCTGGCGCGAACCTCGCAGCGGGTCGGCGACACGTTATTCCTGACGGTACGTACCGGCAATGATACGCTGTGCGTCGATCGCAGGATCGGCTCCTATCCGATCCAGGTGCTGTCGATCGAAGTCGGCGCCAGACGTCCGCTCGGCGTCAGCAGTGCAGGTGTTGCGATTCTTGCCGCGATGCCGACGCCCGACGCCCGCAAGATCGTGACTGCCAATGAAGTGCGGTTTGCCGGGTATCGCACCAGCGTGGCGACGGTGCTTTCACAAATCGCCTTGGCTAAGCGCAGAGGCTATAATCTGCGCGAGGCCGGTCTGGTGCAGGGAACGAAATCGCTGTCCACCTGGATCAAGACCCCCGATCGCCAGCCGGCCGCGGCGATCACCGTATCAGCCGTTCGCACGAGACTCGGACCGCGCCGAGAGCAAGAGGTCGCCGAGATTTTGCTGGAGGCGGCACTCGCGATCGAGAAGAAAATTGAGTCTCTCCCTTAGAGGAACTTGACCAGACTCATCTGGTAAAGCATCGATGTCGTTTGATAAGACGCCTGCAGTGCAGTCTGCAGTGCCAGGATTTTGGTCGCGACTTCGTCGTCATTGATGCCTTCGATAGAATCCAGCATCCTTTGCGCCATCGCCTTGGTCTGAACCTGCCGATCGGTGGCCGCTTTGATCGAGCCCTGCGCGCCGGCGAAGTCGGCCTGGATATTTTCAATCGTCTGGGTCCCCGGCACCGTCGCCAAACTGTTTGCGACGCGCTGGTTGAGCGCAGTGACCTGGGCATTGGCATAGGGGTCCGTCGCCGACGTGGTTACGGCCGCGAATACTGCCACCGTCTGCAGTTGCGACCGCAATGCCGGTTCGTCGGCTCTGGCGCCATACTGCACCGTGATGGATGTATCGATCTGGGCTACTGCCGATCCGCGCGCCGGTCCGTTCGCCGCAGTATTCTGTTCGCCGTTGTACCAGATCACGGTGTTGTCGGGAGTGCCGGCCACAAGCGTGGTGGCCGACGCAAGCGGCGTCGTCCCGACGCGCAGCGGAGGTTGATCGAAAAAGTTCTCACCGGCTTCCATCGCCGACGCCGCCACCATCGGACCGTTCGCCAGATTCTTCATCGAGGTCCCGAGCGCCGTGTTCAGATTGGCCGCGGTCGCGGTGGTATCGGCACCAATCAGGAAGCTGTTGGCGGCAAGCGGCGTGGTGTTCGATGCCGTCATGACGATATCTTCCTTGGTGCCATCAGGCATGGTGAAGGTGAACTTGACCTGGTCACCCGGCTTCGGATTGGTCGCGCCAAGATCGACCGACATGGACTTCTGCACCGGTGTCGCCGGCGGCGCCGGCGGAACAGTCGCGGGCAGGTCGACGGGCTGGGTGACAGTAGCGCCCGTTATATTTGTAGATACGCCGGTGAGCTTGATCCCGAACGGCTGCGCCTGCTGCGGAGGCGCCGGTGTTGCATCCTCCTCGGTGAGAACAACTGAAGTTGCCGGCGTACCGACGGCACTGCCGACGCGACCGTTCTGATTGACACCGAGATCAGCGATCTTTCGCTCGGCGATGACCTGCTTCAGTCCGGCGACCTGCGCGCCACGACCGTTCATGATCTCATCGGCCGATGCCACAGGGGCGGTATCCGTAGCACGGCCGGAAAACAGATAGCGATCGCCTGACTTCGCGTTGAGCATGTCGACTGAATCGGTGAAGTCGAGCAATGCGGTCTTCTGCCCCGAGGTACGACCCGCATCGTCGAGATCCGAGCTTGCGCTGACGGCGGCGCCCTTCACTTCCGACCCGATCTTCACCAACTGCTGCAGTGAAAGGTTAGTGACACCAATGCGCGTGTTCAGATTGGTCGCAGTATCGGAATAGGCTCCTATCCCTGTGATCTGCGCGCGTAGCGCGATCGCAAGGCTGCGACCACTACCCTGCCCCGCGTAAGTATTGGAGATCTTGCCGGACGCGAGTTGCTGCGTCAGCGTATCAAGCTGACTGCGCAAATCGAGAATGCCCGAGCCGATGTAGGATGTGCGTTGACTAACCCCGGATATCGTCATTGCTGCCTCACAATACCTGCATCAGGGTTTTGTACATGTCGTTGACCGCCGACATCACGCGCGCGTTTGCCGAATAAGCATTCTGTAACGACAAGAGATGCGCCATCTCTTCATCCATGTTCACGCCCGAGGACGTCGACATCTTCTGCTGGAGCGTATTGAGCACGACGTTCTGACCATCGGCAAGCTGCTTCGCCGCGTCGGCGTCCGCCCCCTGCTGACTGGTGAATTGCCGCATGAAGCTGAGCAGCGTGCCCTTGAACGGTGCGCTCGCAGTACCAACCCCGCTCTGCGCTCCGAACGTGTAACTCGCGTTGCTTAGCTGATTGAGGATGAACGAGGGCCGTGTGGTGTCTCCTGCGGGCGTCGAACTCCCGTACGTCACGAGCTTGGCAGGATCATTGATCAGCGCGCTGTTGACCGTCAGGCGTCCCGCAAGACCCGTTATCTGAGATCCGGACGCGCTGATCGCACCGCTGTAAGGTGCCCCGCTGTCAGTGAAGAGGGCGATCTGCGGGCTGCCATCGTTCAACGCATTCGGGTTCTTGGTGACCGTAACCGAAGCGCTATCGATCCGGGCGAAAGCGGGATTGCTCAGAACGCTCAGCGATGTGCTTGTTCCGCTGAATGTGACGCTGCCGCCCAGTGCAGCATTGAGCTGATCGAGCACCGACGAGAACGATCCGGAGAAATCGATCCCGATCACCTGATCATTCGGATTCGCGGTCGTATCGTTCGACAACGGCAGCACGCCGGGGTCATCAACGCGCACGAAGGAGATTTCGCGCTGCTGATTGGTCGCCGCATCAGTGTAAGTGAGATGGATGACGTTGCCGGATTTCATGCCCGAGATATCGAGCGCAAACCCCGAAGGCGTTCCGGCCGGGACTGGCGAGCCCGTTATCGGGGTGCCCGCTGTTGTCTGATCGGACAACGCGCTCGACAACGACGCAGCAAACTGGTCGAGCTGGTTCTGTGCCGTGACTAACGTCTTGTCTCGTAGCTCGGTATAAGCCGCGATCTTGCCCGATTTGATCGCACCGGTAGCCGTGAGATCGATCGATGCGCCGCTGCCCGGAAACTCAAGTACGACGGAGCCAAGCTGGCTCTGATTGGGATCGCTGCTCCACGTCGTATTTGCACCAACGGTGGCCTGAGCATTGAACGACAGGGTCGCGGCTTCGTTGCCCACGAGCTGGATGCCGGAGCCGGTAAAAACCGTGACCTGGTTGACGCTATTGGTCGTGACACGGATGTCCATCAGCTCTGAAAGCTGATTCACATATTGATCGCGTTGATCGAGCAATGCGGCGGTCGACGCATCGGTAGACGTGCCGCCGGATGGATTAGCCATCAATTTGTTGTTGATTGACGCTATCTGCTTGAGCAGATTGTTCGCCGTCGTGACCGAGTCCTTGATGCCGGTCTCTGCGGTCCCGCGCAAGGTTTGAATACCTTGCGTCATCGAGTTCAGTTGTTGCGTCAGCGTCGACGCCGCGTTGAGAACGCCTATTCGGGCCGACTGGCTGTCAGCGCTGGTATTGAGCGCCTGCAGCGCTGTCGTGAGGTTGTTAAATGCGCTCTCCAGCGTTCCGATTGAACCCGGATCTCCATAGAGGCTTTGCAGTTGCTGCAGAACGTTCGAGCGAAGCGAGGCGTACGACGCGCCCGACGTTTCCGTGCGCAACTGCGCCTGGATATATTGATCGAGTTCACGATTGATCCCGGCGACGACAACGTTGCTGCCATGCGCACCGGCATAGGACGTGACCTGGTCGACCGTCTTGCGAACGTAGCCGGGCGTTTCCGCATTGGCGACGTTCGACGAGACCAGCGAAATCGCCGCCTGATTGGCGCGGAGGCCGGACATGGCGATGGCGAGGGCATCATTCAGACTCATGACAAGACTGCTCTCAAGCGGTTACGTGCGCGCCCGGTGTCAATTACCGCATCACGTTGAGGAGATCCTGGACCATCGTGTTCGTTGTCGTGATCACCTTGGTGTTTGCGGAATAGGCCTGCTGCGTCACGATCAATTTCGTGAATTCGTCGGCGATATCCGTGTTCGACGATTCCAGCGACGAGCCCGAAATGCTCCCGCCTTTCCCATAGAGCGCGTCTCCGGATTCGTTGGTCACTTCAAAGGCGCCGCCGTCGACACGCTTCAGGAAGTTGGCGCCGTTGAAGGTAGCAATGGAGACCTCCGCAAGATCGATGGTGCGGCCGTTCGAGTAGGTGCCGACGACACGTCCCTCGTCGCTGACCGACACGCTTTGCAGTTGACCCGCGGCGTAACCGTCCTGCTGCAGTTGGTTCACCTGCACGTTGCCATTGGTGTCCGCAAACGACGTTAGTCCGCCGGTGCCAAATGCCATTGTGACGTTACCGAGGCTGGTCCCATCCACGGTAAGCCCGGACAGCGTGATCTGACTGACCACCGGCTGCATCTGTCCGTTCGGACCAAACTTGAAGTCCGTTCCGACGTTCTGCCAGGCAACGGTGTTTCCGGTCGCGTTGGAATTGACCTGGTAGAAGAGATTCCAGGTGTCTGTCCCACCCATGGTGGACGATTCGACTTTGGCCCATCGGAACTGCAGGTTCACCGGAGCGCCATTGCCGTCATACACGGTCCTCGCGCCCCCGCTGATCGACTCATCCAGAAAGGCTTGCTTGTCGCTGCCAATGACGACGCCGGTGCCGGCTGTCCCGCCGCCGGCGCGCATCCCGACAACGGTGCCCGAGAAGCCCAACGCTTGAAACGCTGCGACAGCCGATGCGGATGAACCTGCGGCCAGGCTGAAGTCATTTGCCGTACCCGTATTCAAGGTGATTGCACCGGTGCTCGACACGCTGGACGCCGGTGATGGCGAAGCATTGCCTGTGAGACCGTCAATTGTGGTTAAAAGGCTTCCAACCGTCGCGGTGGAGAGATCGACAAAGGTAGTGCCAGCGACAGGCGCGGGCGCGGCTCCAGTATAGAATGAGATCGTGTTGGTTGTCGTGACACCGCCCGTGGTGGTCTTCAGCACCAGAGTGTCACCGCTGGCAAAGCCCGCCGTGAGCGAATCCGTGCCCGCCGCACTCACGAGGGACGTTGCTGCGGAAATAGGTTTCGCGATCGTCTCGAGGTTGTTCCGCGCATTACCGGTCACGGGTGTATTGGCAAACGGCGTCGCGGCCGTTCCAAGGGTTCGTGGATTGGATATGAAATCGGCAGGCCTCAGCAATTCCGAGCCTGGCACTGACGCTTGGCGCTTGGCTGTCAGCGGGGTGCTGGCGAGATTGGCGCGATAGTCGATCTTGGTGGTTGCTTGCGACGGCAGGAAATCGTTCTGGAACCTCAGGACTTCCGGCGTACTTCCGGCGGGATTTCCGGTCGTCGGATCAATCTTCACGCCCTCGAGATAATAGCCTGCACCGTTAACGAGGTATCCGTTTTGGTCCAGCGTAAAGTCGCCGCGCCTTGTGTACCGGTTGACGCCGTCGAATATCGGCTGGTTGTCGGACATGCTGCCCGGCTTTTGCACGGCGAAGAAGCCGTCGCCGTTGATCGCCATGTAGGTGGAGACCGAAGCCGACTGAACCGAGCCGGCAATCGTGTTGGTGCTGCGCGAGTTTGCCACCACGCTGCCCGCGAGCTGTGCGTTCGTGCCAGTGTCTGGAATGAGATCAAGGAAGCTGGTGTCAATCCGCTTGAAGCCGGTCGTCTGCGAGTTCGCGATGTTACCGGAAATGTTTTCCAGCGCGTACGAGTTTGCCCGCAGTCCGGCGACGGACGTGGTCAGGGCGCCGAAGATACCCATTACATCATCTCCAATTGGATCCGGGCGGCCGCCGGGATGTTTTGGGTGTCATGGCCGCAACCGCTGCGATCGTTGCAAGCCGCCTGCCAACGAAAAAGCACAATGAAGTCAGATAGATAAATCTGCGAGATACCGGCGAAGCCGGATCAAAATTGCCGGACCGAGCAACTTTTGCCGACCTGTTCGCGTGTCGTGAATGCGACGTCCCTTGCCGGGGATGTCGTATTCCCGAGGTCAATTGACTGTAGCGAAGCCGAGCGAGTCGCGGACGGCCGGCTCAATGCGTTCTGGCGTCCACGGCGGATCGAACGTCATCTCGACATCGACCGAGCCGACGCCCGGCACCTCCGCGACACAGCTTGTCACGCCTTCTTGCAGGAAACCGGTCGCGGGGCATCCCGGGGTGGTCGCCGTCATTGTGATGCGGACGGCGTCTCCGACGACCGAGATGTCATAGACGAAGCCGAGATCGACGATGTTGTGACCGAGCTCGGGATCGATCACGACACGCAGCGCGTCCCGAATCCGGCTGGCGAGTTCGCTTGTCATGACGGAGCCCTCACCGTCAGTTCGTAGGTCGCGCCATCAGGCGTGAACCCGCCGAGCCAGCGATATCCACGCTTCTCGAGCTGCGGGAACAGAAAGACGGGCTCGCGGCGCAGCAGCGCGGAAAGAGTCTCGCCGGGACCCAGTTTCTCGGCGGCCGCAAGGATCCGGACCATAGGCTCAGGAGGATCGAGATCGCGATTGTCGAGCTTCACGGCGGGCTCCGGCCAATTGTCGAAGCTCGGCGTTCCGCTCGGAGCGGCCGTGTTCTCCGTCGCCTCCGCCGGCGTGAACAGAACTTCCCATTCGCCGCCGTCGAGCGCGCGCTCGGAATGCATGAACCCTCTCTCTGCCATCACGGCGAATAGCGGGATCGGCTTGAACGTGGCGTAAAGGCGGAGCCCCTGCCCTGGCTCCAGGCGTTCGATTGCGGCCATGATGACCGAGAACGGCTCGCCGCCGGTGCGCAGGATCGGACGGACATCTACGTCGATGTATTCGGTCATGCTTCTTCCCTCCGTTTCGTTTTAGTTCCTTGCAAACAGCAGATGGGGCGCGCGGGCGCCGCCCGGAAAGCGCAGCGGGTTCGCGACATCAGTGAGCTGCCGTGTCCGGATCACTTCGCGAACGATGCCGATAACTCCGGCCGTCATCGCCATCGCAGCCGCTTGGAATCCCGACGGTTGGTCGACCAGCAGCATCAGCGTTCCGGTCCAGACGGCCGCGTAGTAGATCACGAACCACTTCGATGCCCTCCGCTCTGCGACGAGGTCCTGAACGCGGGGAGTCGGAGTTCGTCCCATCACCGGACCATAGGTCTCGAGCCAGGTCAGGAAAGCTACGATCTTGTAGAGTTTGGCGAGGACCAGGCCCGACAGCCAGCCGAAGACAGCGAGGAAGACGAACGCTCCGACATGCGCGGTAAAGTCGCCGGTCACGACAAGCGCTGCACCCAGAAGCGCAGTCCCCGCCAGGCTCGCGAAGGACAGCGTCGCCATCCGCATATTGAGCTCGAGCTGGCGCCGCTTGCGAGTGCGGAAGATTGCGAACACATCGCGCCCGTATAGAGCGGCAGCTGCGAGGCCGAGGACGGCGGCAATCGATAGCACCACGTCCAATCCGGCCAAGAGCTCGACCGCGAGGACACCGCCGGCCACCGTGACGGCGATCGCGAGCCCGCCGGCCAATAGCGTCGTGCCGCTTTTCCGGTCGTCGACGTCAGGCGAAAGCATGAACATGGACAACAGTCGGTAACTGACGCCCATCGCCGTCATCGTCAGCCAGCCGCCAAGACCGGCGATCGCGTGCAGCGGCACGCCGCCAGCCAGAATCGATTGCCCGGCCGATCCCGCCCACCCCGCCAGCGCGAACGCGAACATCGCGCCGAAGACGACGGTGACACAGAGCGAGGCCAAGCCAACGAGGACAAAGCGAGCCGGCCCCACCGGCCGCAGCCATGCGGTCAGCCCGAGATCGACGACGATCAGCCCGAATCCAGCGACCAGCAGGACTGCGCCGAGCGGAAGCAGCCACAGCCAGGCCGGCAGCCGACCACCCAATGCCAGGAAGCCCGCGAGCAGCGAGGCGAGACCGGCGGTCAGAAGACCCAGAGCAGGCAAAGCCCACTTCTCCGAGAACAGCGGCTTCGCCACGAGCACAGGCACGAACTGGAACAGCGCGCCGCACATTGCGAGGCTCAGCCATCCGATGCAGACCACGTGCACGAGGACGAGCGTGTCCGGCGATGCAAGATCGGCCGCGGGAAAGCCGACGCCCGCAACCATCAGCGCCAGCGCGACGAACAGCCAGGCGATCGCCATCGCGAAGTAGCTCATCGTCCATCGTGATATGCTGGCGCCGATCATAGTGATCTCAGAACTTTCTCTGCATCGTCGCTTGATGGCGGTAACCGTAGGTCGCCGCGATCACAGGCTCTTTGTCGGAGCACAAATTGCAGTGTCCTTCACGTAGGTGTTTGATCCCCGACAAAGATCGCAACGCCCCTGATCTGCAATATTGGATGCGTCATCAACGGAGGACGCGATGCGGATTTTCGAAAGATTGCGACGACGCAGCCGAAGAGATCGCGTGATCGAACGCAAACTTTTCGAGGCCATCACCGACGATATTCTACGGAAGCTCGAGGACCGAACGTCGATCCTGATTTTCCCCGAGAGCAAGGCTGCCTGCTGTCCGGTCGAAGAGAAGGTGCGTCAGTAGGTCCGGCTTTGCGCTATATCAATGCGCCTGAGGCCTTTCGCAATGAGGATTGCGATCTTGAACCCGACCGTGCACGCACGGACGGGTTTCTGGCGCTGCGTTTCTCGTGCCGGCGACTCCGGCGTCTGTTACGACGTTTGGATGGACGAGGCGGTACTCGTCCATCCGGCTCGGAAGCGAAGCTGGGGCCGGTCAACCGTCACTTGGACGCGGTCTTGCCGGCTTCGAGTTTGTCGAAGAGCGTCGCAAACACCTGCTTTGCCTTGCCGCTCTGTGGGACCGCCTTGGCCTGATCGACGTTGCCGGGCGTTCCGACCACGATCATGGCGACCATGCCCATGCCGTAGTGAGGCAGACATTTCACGCCGTAGACACCCTCCTTGTCGAACTTGACGGCGATATCTTCGCCGTTCTTGCCGACGAAGGGCGTTGCGCCGTCGGGAAGCATGCCCTTGATGGACTCGGCGTTGTGACCCTTGTCGGTGGACAGGAACTTCACGGTGTCGCCGGGTGCGATCTTCACGAAGGACGGCTCGAATACCATCACACCTTCGGTCCCCCTGTTCAGGAGCTTGACTTCCACGTCCGCCGCCTGGGCGCTTCCGGCCAGGATTAGAACCGCCGCAGCGCCCGCCAATATCGCAATCTGTCTCATGCTTTCCATTTCCTGAAACTTGCGCCCGAACTCCACCGGGCTCCCGCGTGTCAGATATCCCCGCCTCGCCCGGCCCAGGTTGCGCCAGCTCAACTTCGTCGTAGAATCCTGGACTAAGAACCTGACGAGCCGTTGAGGCTTGCATCGGCCGCGGACAGTCCCCGCGGCATATTGGAACGAGGATATCCATGGCTGCAGTCGACCGCTCGCTGGTCGCGAACCTGCCGATGTTCGCCGGGCTTACGCCGACCGAACAGGACGAACTGCTGCGCGAGGCGCGCTCGATTCGATACCCGAAGGGAGCCGCGGTGTTCGACCAGGGTGCGGAAGCGGATCGCTTCTTCGTTTTGCTTCATGGACATCTTCGCGTCGAGAAGACCACATCGCAGGGGCAGCAGTCTGTGGTCCGCTACGTCTCGGCCGGCGAGCTCTTCGGCGTCGCACAGGCCATGAACCTGACGCACTATCCGGCAACCGCCGTCGCCGCCGTGGACAGCATCGCGCTCGCCTGGCCTTCCTCTTCCTGGCACCGCCTGATCGTCAAATATCCAAGCCTCGCCAGCACCGCGCTTCAGACTGTGGGCAGCCGTCTTCAAGATACGCAGGCACGCGTCATGGAGATGTCGAGCGAGCAGGTCGAGCAGCGCGTCGCCCATGCGCTGCTGCGCCTCGCCAAACAGGCCGGCAAGAAAGTCGATGCCGGTGTCGAGATCGACTTCCCGATCAGCCGGCAGGACGTCGCCGAGATGACCGGAACGACGCTGCATACCGTCAGCCGGATTCTCAGCGCGTGGGAGCAGCAGGGCCTGGTCGAGGGTGGGAGGCAGCGCATCGTTCTGTGCGACACACATCGGCTGCATAGTCTCGCCGAAGGTGAAGAAGCCGTTCAGGCAAACAAGCGCGCGCCTTAGATCATGATCTAAGCCGCTCGGGCCGTATCCATAAGCTTCGATACGAAGACGTCGGTGTCTACGCCGTGTTCGCCGCATGCTTCTTCGATCGAGTGGAAAGCGCCGATCGGACAGCCGACACATAACATCCTGAAGTCGAGAAAGACGCCTATCGCGAGCGGCCATCGACGCATCACGTCGTCGACCATCATATCCGCGGTAGGTACTGCATTCGATTTCATGCTGCTACCTTAACGTGTCTGCTTCCAATTATCTTTGATCGTCCGCAAATTCTTAAGCAGATCGCTTCGTCGAATAAATCGACATCTCCTTGTTCCAGAGCAAAGTGTCTGGCCACCAGATCGCACATGATGCACGCATCGAATTAGGACGAATTAAGCGATGGAGTGCATCATGCTGACGAGAAGGACCGCCCTGATGGGAGCCGCGATCGCGGCGCTGATGATAAGCGCGCCGGCGTTGGCTGCCGACGACCTCAAGCTGCCGCGCGAACGAGTAGAGCTGGTCGCGCCGCCCTTCGTACATCCGCACGAACAGGCGACCAAGGCCGGACCGAAGATCGTGGAGTTCAAGCTTACGGTCCAGGAGAAGGAAGTCGTGGTCGACGACGCCGGCACCAAGTTTCATGCGATGACCTTCAATGGCTCGATGCCGGGCCCGATGATGGTGGTGCACGAAGGCGACTACATGGAGCTGACGCTGGTCAATCCCGCAACCAATTCCATGCCGCACAACATCGACCTTCACTCGTCGACCGGAGCGTTGGGCGGTGGCGCGCTGACCAAGGTCAATCCGGGCGAACAGGCGGTACTGCGCTGGAAGGCGACCCGTCCGGGCGTCTTCGTCTATCACTGCGCTCCGGAGGGCATGGTCCCATGGCACGTGGTCTCCGGCATGCATGGCACAGTGATGGTGCTGCCGCGTGATGGATTGAAGGACCGTGACGGCAAGCCGCTGCACTACGACAAGATTTTCTACATCGGCGAAAACGACCTCTACATACCGAAGGACGTGAACGGCAAGTACAAGACCTACGAGACGGTCGGCGAGTCCTATGCTGATACCACGGAGGTCATGCGCAAGCTGATCCCGACGCACGTGGTCTTCAACGGGCGGGTCGGTGCGCTGACCGGCAAGAATGCATTGACCGCGAAGGTCGGCGAGACCGTGATGATCGTGCATTCGCAGGCCAACCGCGACACTCGTCCGCACCTGATCGGCGGGCACGGCGACTATGTCTGGGAGACCGGCAAGTTCAACAACCCGCCGGAGAAGGATCTCGAGACCTGGCTGGTGCGCGGCGGTTCGGCGGCAGCCGCGCTGTATACCTTTCGTCAGCCCGGCGTGTACGCCTATCTCAACCACAACTTGATCGAGGCCTTCGAACTCGGAGCCGCAGCGCACATCAAGGTGGAAGGCAAATGGAGCGATGACCTCATGAAGCAGGTCTCTCCTCCCGGCCCGATCCCGGCCGACAAGCTCGGCGCCGCCGACCCGGTAACCCTAAGCCGGTAGGTGGAGCTGAAGGAACGGCCCGCGGTCCCTACCCGCGGGCCGTTTCACCAAGTGGAGGCGACATCATGCTCATCCTGATGAAAATGAAAACGGCCATGCTCGCCGGCGCGCTGGCTGCGCCGATCCTGGCCACCGTGTTCTCGCCCGCGCCTCCGCATGATGACAACGGTGCTGTGCGCCTCTCTCCTGTTTCGTTCAGCTATCGGGCTGCCGGCGATTTCTCGCGGAATGACAGACCGGTCGAAGGGCCCCTGCGCAAACTCCGCCTGCCTGCTGAACTCACTGTCATGAAGCGGCAGGTCACGGTCGCCGAGTACGTGCGCTGCGTCGACGACGGAGCCTGTCCAAAGGTGCCGGTCCCCAACGGCTCCCTGGACGTGCCCGTCGTCGGCGTCAGTTGGCACGACGCCTCGGCCTATGCCGCATGGCTTTCGCGCAGGACCGGCATTACCCATCGTCTACCGACCGACGAGGAGTGGACATTCGCGGCCGCCGAGAAGGCGCGCGACGAAGCGTTGCCGCTGGTCGACCCGGCGGATCCGGCGCAGGCCTGGATCGCCAGATATGAAGCCGAATCCGCCCGCTCCAAGCCCGCCGAAAAGGCCGCGCAGCCGGGGGGCACGTTCGGCACGAACAGCAACGGACTGGACGACCTGGCCGGCAATGTTTGGGAGTGGACGGATAGCTGCTTCGTTCGCGCCTCGCTCGACGACAGAGGCGAGCGGATCACCAACACGAATTGTGGGGTCCGCGTCGTGGAGGGAGCCCACCGCGCCTACATGACCGACTTCATCCGTGATCCCAAGTCCGGCGGATGCGCCGTCGGCATTCCGCCGACCAATCTCGGCTTCAGGCTGGTCGTCGAGCCTTCCAGCTCGATCACTGCTGCGATCTCCCGGAATGTGGCGACGCTGCTGCCGCGAACCTGAGCGGCCGAATCTTCACCTCTCCCGCTTGCGAAAGAGGGAGCGCAGCCTCACCGGGGCTACCTCTCAACCTGATATCGATTGAGCTAGAACAAAGTCATTCCACCACGGGTCCGATAGATCATGCGGAGACGAAGGAGGAAGGCAGATGCGATCCGACTTGGCGCAATCCTACGGGCAGGACCGGCTGCCGCGCTACACCAGCTATCCGACGGCCCCGCATTTTTCACCTGCGATCGGCGAAGTCGATTATCGGCAGTGGCTCAAATCGATACCCATTCGCCAGCCGGCGTCACTCTATCTCCACGTCCCGTTCTGCCGAGCCATGTGCTGGTACTGCGGATGTCATACATCCGTAAGCAAGCGTGACGAGCCGATTGCGATCTACGCGTCGGGCCTGCGCACGGAGGCACTCCTTGTCGCCGAGACGATTGGGCAAAGGCTGCCGCTCTCCCATATCCACTTCGGTGGCGGCACGCCGACAATCATGTCGCCGGAGACCTTCGCGGACCTCATCGGTGCCTTGCGCTATTCGTTCTTCGTGCTGCCGGAAGCCGAGATCGCCGTCGAGATCGATCCGCGCACGCTGACCGAGCCGATGGCGGAGGCGCTGGGCTATTGCGGCGTCAACCGCGCGAGCCTTGGCGTCCAAAGCTTCGATCCGGCCGTGCAGCGCGCCATCAATCGGCACCAGAGTTTCGAACAGACGGCAGCATCCGTCGAGCGGCTGCGCCGGGCCGGCGTCCGCAGGCTCAATTTCGACCTGCTCTATGGCCTGCCCCTGCAGACGGTGGATTCGTGCCTGGACACGGTTGCCAAATGTGTCGAGCTGCGTCCGGATCGCTTCTCGGTGTTCGGCTACGCGCACATTCCGTCCTTCAAGGAGCACCAGCGCAAGATTGCCGAAGAGTCCTTGCCTGACAGCATCGAGCGGCATCTTCAGTCCGAAACGATCGCGCAGGCGTTGCTCGATGCGGGCTACATGCGCATCGGCCTCGATCACTTCGCCCTTCCCACCGACAATCTTGCCGTGGCGAGACAAGAAGGCAGGTTGCGGAGGAATTTCCAGGGCTACACCGACGATTCGGCCGACACCCTCATTGGCCTCGGCGCCAGCGCCATCGGCCGCATGCCGCAAGGTTTCGTGCAGAACGCCGTGCCGACGCGCGACTATCTTGCGCGCATCGTCGAGGACCGGCTCGCCACGGTCAAGGGCTACGCCTTCACCGAGGAAGACCGCTTCCGCGCCGACATCATCGAACGGATCATGTGCGATCTTGCGGTTGACCTCCCCAAGGTATCGCGGCTGCACGGCCGTGATCCACAGTCAGCTATCGTCGATCGGTCGCGGATCGAAAGCCTCATCGCCGATGGCGCTGTGACGATGTTCGGTGACCGCCTCGCGGTCAACGATGGCGCCGAATTCCTGGTCCGCAGCGTCGCCTCGGCATTCGACGCGCATCTTCCACGATCCGTGGCCACACACAGTCGTGCTGTCTAGACCTGCCGGAAGGTTAGGGCGTACTGAGATCAGGCTAAGTGGGCGCCACGTCGGAAGTGTCTTACCTCTCCCCATCGGGGAGAGGTCGGATCGCATGCAGCGGAGCGAAATGCGATCCGGGTGAGGGGGATGCGCTCAATCGAGGGACCGTAACCCCTCACCCGGCGCTGCGCGCCGACCTCTCCCTATGGGAGAGGTGAACAAGCGCAATCACCCCGATTCAAACAAAGGTCATCGCGCTCTAACTATTGCGTCAGCTGGCGGTAGAGCGCCGGCAAGGCGGCTGGCAGGCGCCGGATGTTGCCGACGATTGCGTAGCCGCTGCGCCCGAACAGCGTCGGAAAATAGCTCTGGGCGGTCGCATCGATCGTGACGCCGAAGACTGCGGCGCCGAGCCGGCGCGCCTCCTGGACGGCCTTGCGGGTGTCTTCGATGGCGAAACGCCCCTCATAATGGTCGACGTCGTTCGGCTTGCCGTCGGTGAGAACGATCAGCAATTTCTTTCGCTGCGGCTGGGCCGCAAGTTCCGACGCGGCGTGGCGCACTGCCGCGCCGATGCGAGTGTAGTATCCGGGCTTGAGTGCCCCGATGCGCCGCTCGACCTGCGCACTCATTGGCTCTCCGAACGCTTTGACGGTCTCGAGCCGCACCCAGGAGCGACGGCGCGAGGTGAAGGTCAGGATGCTGTGGTGATCGCCGCAGGCCGACAGTCCGTGCGCCAGGACAAGCAACGCTTCCTTCTCCACGTCCAGGACGCGGTACCCATCGACCCAGGCGTCGGTCGAGAGCGATACGTCGACGAGCAGCGTCACCGCCAGATCGTGACCTTGCGGCCGCATCGCGAGGTGAACGCGATCGAGCGTGCCGCTGCCGGCACGGAGATCGCAACGCGCACGGACCAGCGCGTCGATGTCGAGATCGTGCCCGTCGGGCTGTGCCCGCGCGAGCTCGTGGCGAGGCCGCAGCGCCTCGAACTGGCGCCGCACCTGGCGGATGCGGCGGCGCGTGGCCTGGTCGGCCGCCCAGCTTTCGCCGGTCTGGCTCGCATGCGCCGTCAACACGCGGCAGTGGTCCTGCAGATAGATGCGGCCGCGATAATCCCATTCCGGGTACAGCCGCTCGCCGTCCAGCCGCGAGGGGTCGACCGCTTCCGGCGGCAGGTCGAGATCGAACTTCAGCTTCGTCGCAGGTTTTCCGCTGCGCCGCCCGATCGACAGTTCTTCCAGATCGTCGGCCGCCTTGCGCGCATTCTCGTCCTCGGTGTCGTCGGAGGGGCGATCAACGTTCACCATCTCCGCCATAGCCAGGATCTTCTCGAACCGGTTGAGGATGAACGGATCCCTCTTGTCGGCTCCGTTCTCCCGCTCGCGGGTCGCAAAGCGCTTTCGCGAGTCCGGCGCGTCCGCCTGGGCGTCGTGCGAGACATCGTCCTGATCTTGAGATATCTGGGCGAGGTCGTGGGTCCAGCAATCGCCCCACAACGGACACGGCAGCACCGGGCGATATCCGGGCGGCGCGCGTTCCGGCAACGCGTTCTCGCCGATCAGCGAAAACCACAGGTCCCCTCGTGGCGGAGCCGCGGCGCCAAGGAGCGCGAGCACGATCTGTTCGACCTCGCGCTCCACGCGAGGCAATGGCCGCTGCGGCCGGGCGGATACCACTGCCGCAGCCAGTCGTGTGTAGGAGTCTGCGAGTCCGGGAAATCGAGCGGCGACCATGGCGGCCGTGGCACGGGCGCGACGTAGGATGAGGAGATCGCGCCGCAGCGGATCGGTCTCGTCTATCGCCTCCAGCGGCACGGTGGCAAACCAGGCAGCGAGCCAACGATACAGCGCCGCGTTCAGGGCGCGATCCGGAAACAGGGCGATGCGCTCTGGCAGGAACACGGTCGCCGCGTCCCGTCCGGGATGGGCAAGGGATTCGTCACCGAGGCCAATCCGCTGCCTCCAGGCGAGCCGGTGTCCGGATTTGCGGGCGCCCGCGCCGGCGAGCGCGACGCCCGCCTCGCCGCCGAGCGCGCGGAACATGACGGCGATCTGTCCCTGCATCTCGGAGAGTGCGACCGCGTGATCGGCGTGAACCGGATAGGACGCGGTCGCGCCGACCAGGCGATGCCACGCACGGCCGACGGTCTCCTCCAGCTCGAGAAAATCCAGCATCGACGCTCACCTATCCAATGACGGCCCGTGCGACCTCCACCAGCGCGGCCTTGACGTCGTTATCATCAGTCAACGGCTCAATCATGCCGGCGAGGACGGCCTCGGTGACGGAAACACCGGCGGCGACGAGGGTGGCGGAGTAGACGATGAGGCGCGTCGAGACACCCTCCTCCAGGTCATGTCCCTTGAGCGCGCGCAGACGTCCGGCGAGCTGCACCAGCGGCCGCACGCGATCCGGTGGAAGCCCGCTTTCCGCCGATACGACGGCGATCTCCTGCTCCGGCGGCAGAAAGTCGAACTCGATGGCAACGAAGCGTTGCCGTGTCGACGGCTTCAATGCCTTCAGCAGACTCTGGTAGCCGGGATTGTAGGAGACGACCAGCATGAAGCCTGGCGGCGCGACAAGCTCCTCGCCGGTGCGCTCCAGCGGAAGGATCCGGCGGTCGTCCGTCAATGGATGCAGCACCACCGTCACGTCCTTGCGGGCTTCCACCACCTCGTCGAGATAACAGATGCCGCCTTCGCGCACCGCCCGGGTCAGAGGACCGTCCGTCCAGACCGTGTCGCCGCCCTTGAGCAGGTAGCGGCCGGTGAGATCGGCCGCGGTGAGGTCATCGTGGCAGGCGACGGTATGCAAGGGGATGCCGAGGCGTGCGGCCATGTGGGCCACGAAGCGGGTCTTGCCGCAGCCGGTCGGGCCTTTCAGCAGCACCGGCAGGCGGTGACGCCACGCGTGCTCGAACAGAGCGCACTCGTTTCCGCTTGGCGCATAAGCCGGAATCTCCGAAGCGGGGCCTGCCACAGCCTGAAAGACGGATTTCATGATGGTTCTCCGGGACATCGAGGGAATGGCGGCCGCGACGCGCGCGGCCGCCGCGTTGCTTTACTCGGCGGGCTGCAGCGCTCCGCCGGCGAAGGACCGCTTCTCACGTCCGGGCACCAGCACGGCCCAGACGAACATCAGCGCAGAGATCGCGACGAACACGCCGGAGCCGAGACGGACCCAGTAGAACATTGCGAGCTGGTCCTGCACTTCCATGTAGCCTTGGCCGAGCACGCGCTGCAGATGGACCTGGACGACGCCGGCGAAGGTCAGCGCGAAGGTCATCGTCAGCATCGCCGTGCACATGATCCAGCAGCTTGCCATGCTGAGCCACTGGTTGTAGGGCGCGCGGCCGCGGATCTCCGGGATCGCGTAGGCCATCACCGCGAGGTTCAGCATCACATAGGCGCCGAAGAACGCGAGATGCCCGTGTGCGGCGGTCACCTGGGTGCCGTGCGTGTAATAGTTCACCGAGGACAGGGTGTGCAGGAAGCCCCACACGCCTGCGCCGAGGAACGCCATCACGGAGCAGCCGACGGACCACAGCAGCGCCGCGCGGTTCGGATGCTTGCGTCCAGCCTTCCAGGTCATCTGCACGGTGAAGATCACCATGGTGAAGAAGGGCGCGACCTCCAGCGTCGAGAACAGCGAGCCGATCCATTGCCAGTATCCCGGCGCGCCGATCCAATAGAAGTGGTGGCCGGTGCCGAGGATGCCCGAGAACAGCGCCAGGCCGATGATGACGTAGAGCCACTTCTCGACCACCTCGCGGTCGATGCCGTTGAGCTTGATCATCAGGAAGGCGAGCACGGAGGCCATGATCAGCTCCCAGACGCCCTCGACCCACAGATGCACGATGTACCACCAGTACATCTTGTCGACCGCGAGATTTGCTGGATTGTAGAACGCGAACAGGAAGAAGATCGCAACGCCCCACAGGCCGAACAACAGGATGTTCGTCACCGTGGTCTTGCGCCCCTTCAACGCCGTCATCGTCACGTTGAACAGGAACATCAGGCAGACGACGACGATGCCGACCTTGATAATGAAGGGCTGCTCGAGGAATTCACGCCCCTCATGGTAGTGGAAGAGATAGCCGACGACCGCGGCGCCCGCGGCGCCGAAGAACATCCAGAACTGGATCTTGGCGAGCAGCGGACTGAAGAGCTCGGTCTCGGTCTCCTCCGGCAGCAGGTAATAGGTCGCGCCCATGAAGCCGATCAGCGACCACACGATCAGGGCGTTGGTGTGTATCATCCTGACGATATTGAAGGGCAGGAGGACCGAAAGCGTGTTCGGCAGGACGTAGATCGTGCCTGCAAGCAGGCCGAAGATGACCTGGGCAAGGAAAAGCGTCAGCGCGCCGTAGAAATACAGCATCGCGACTTTCTGGGTCTGGTACTTCATCGAAAAGCTCTCTTGTTGAAGGGCTGTCGGGACGCGGTGCTCATCCGGCCTTGTTGGGCGGCCAGTCCTGGCGCTTGATGGTGCTGGTCCATTGCAGGAAGTCGGCGAGATCGTTGAGTTCCTGGTCGGTCAGGTTGAATTGCGGCATCTGCCGCCGGCCGGGCGCGCCTGACGGCTGCGACTGCATCCACGACTTCAGGATGTCCCTTGCCGCGGCCGGATCTTCCTTGCCGCCCCAGCGATCCCACACGTTGCCGACCTCAGGCGCGAAATAGGCGCCCTCGCCGAGCAGCGTGTGGCAGTTGATGCAAGAGTTCTTCTCCCAGACATGTTTGCCGCGCGCGACCGAATCCCTCAGCGTCGAGGTGTTGGTCGAGGTGTTCACCATGTAGTAGTGGCTATGGGCCGTCAGGCCGAGGAAGATCGCAAAGAAGAAGGCGGACCCCCCGTAGAAGACGTTTCGGGCAGCCGTTTTCGTGAGGCGTTCAGCCATCACCTATCCTTTCCCGTTCTTGTTGATGGTGCGAGCGCCCGGCCAATCTACGCAGCACTCCCGTCGGTTCTTTGTGCTGGAGCAACCAGCGCCACATTCGACGCCTCAGATCAGCAATCTGGCGACGGAGGCCGCCCAGGCGAGCGATGCGACGGCGAGCACCCAAGCGGTGATCAGTCCGCGCCAGATCGCGGGCACGGAGCGAAGTCCGAGGAAGTCGAGCAGGATCCATCGCCCCTTCAGGGCCGCGAGCCCGAGCACGACGATATTGCCGAGCCATGCAATCGGCACGCTTCGGGAAGCGATCAGCGTCGCGATCGCGAGGCCAATCAGGAGGATCAGGGTCGTGTCGAGCGGATGACGGGCCATCATTCAGCGCACCAGGTAGATGATCGGAAACATCAGGATCCAGACCAGGTCGACCATGTGCCAGAACGACGTTCCGGTCTCGACCGCGTCCCCTTCCGCACCGCGCTGAACCATTGCGAGGATCACCATGCCGAGCACGACGTGCAGCAGGTGGAAGCCGGTCAGCAGGAAATACAGCGTGAAGAACGTGCTGGTCTCCAGTTCCACACCGGTCGCGATCTCGCCTGCATATTCGAGCAGCTTGATCGCGACGAACACGCCTCCAAGCGTGATCGCGAGCAGCAGCCAGCGACGGCAGGCTGCCGCTGCACGCGCGCGAGCGGCCGCCGCGCCACGTGCCGCGGCCCACCCGCTGGTCACCAGCACCAAGGTGTTGAGGGCCGCGAGGCCTGGATCCAGGACGGCCTGGCCGGAGGCGAAGACGGCGGGGTTGATGGCGCGGGCGACCGCGAACGCGCCCAGCAGCAGGCCGAAGACAGCGAATTCGCTGAAGATCAGGACCCAGATCATGGGATCGCCGGGGAGTTCAGCCAGCAGGCCGCTTTCCTGCACTTCGCAATCTTGAGCCGACATGGATCCTCCGGGCGGGGTCGTTCCTGGGATCGCTATCGGGGATGACAGCCCCGATCTTTGTCGCGGGACAAAGACGGGTGCAGGCCGCCGCGTAGGGTCCGGGTCCGCACGGTCGCGCGAAGACGGGCGGCATCGAGTTGCTACGAATCGGAGTTGGAACCATGAGCGACGCGCAGGTCGGCCTCGTCACCGCGACGCCTCTAATCATGATCTTCGCCTGCGCGCTGCGAGCGATGGGTGTCCTGTCGACCACCGCGACGATCGCGGCGATTGCGCTGTCGGGCGCTATCGCCGGCGTGCTCTTCTTCACGCAATAGGCCGGTCCCGGCCAGGGTCATCCAATCGGCGGCCGCAGGGTATGCCAGTCCGTCGTGGACTGGAAAGCATGGGCTGCGCGAGCAAGCACATCCTCAGACAGATGCGGGCCGACCAGTTGCATGCTCAACGGCATCCGATCCGACGCCATCTCCATGGGGAGCGTAATGGTCGGACTTCCACTGAAGTCGAACACCGCGGTGAAGCGCAGGATGCTCAACAACACATTCGGATCGGCGCCATACTCACTCATCTTCGCAAGGGTCGGAATCGGCACCGGCATCGTCGGAATGAGCAAAAGGTCGATATCCCCAAACAATGCTGCCAGGCTGCCGCAGAACTTGAGGCGCTCATGATGAATAGCCGCGATTTCGACACCGTTGACCGACCTGCCCTGCTCGATCAACTGCGCAAGGTCCGGACCGTATTCCGATCTGCGTGCTGGATAGGTCTCCAGGTGCGCTTCCGCCGTCTCGACCGAGCACATCGGGATCCATAGGCTGACGAGTTTCTCGTAGGAGGGAAATCGAACCTCACGGATTTCGGCACCGAGCTCCACCAGCGTGCGCTCGGCCTCCAGCAAGGCCGCCACGACCTGCGGGTCGATTCCTTCCTGCGTGTATTTGCGATCCGCCCCGATCCTGAGGCCGCGTACGCCATCGCCGATTCGGGCCAGATAATTCGGAACGGGAGCCTGCAGAGCCGTCGGGTCGTTGACATCAGCGCCTGCGATGACGCCCAGCATCGCTGCGGCGTCCGCAGCACTTCGGCACATCGGTCCGATATGATCGAGCGAGTCCGCCAATGGGAAAATCCCGTATCGGCTCACCCGGCCCCATGTCGGCTTGATCCCCGTCAACCCGCAGGTCGCCGAAGGAAATCTGATCGAACCGCCGGTGTCGCTTCCGATCGATCCGTAGCAGAGACCGGCGGAGGTGGCGACGCCCGATCCGGTCGATGAGGAGCCGACCCAATAGTCCGCATTCCAGGGATTGAGCGGGGCCTGATCATCAGGATGATGGCTCGTATAGGCGCCTTCCGTCATCTTGAGCTTTCCGAGCGTGACCGCGCCGGCGCGCTCGAGCCGATCAACGATCGTCGCATTGAAGGACGGCACGAACGTCGCATGAACCTTGGTGCCGCCCGCCGTCGGCGCAAATGTCGTGTAGCACAGGTCCTTCAGACCGATCGGAACGCCATGAAGCGGGCCGCGCCAAATGCCCTTGGCGATCTCGCTGTCATGCTGCCTTGCCTGCGCCATGGCCCGCTCCGCGAGGACGACGGCATATCCGTGCAAGCCTCCATCGAGCTTGTCGATGCGGTTCAACGTTGCTTCAGTGACCTCCGAAGGCAACACCTCCTTGCGGCGAAACAATTCGGACAGTTCAGATATGGACTTGTAGTGCAGTTGATCCGCAGACATGTCGAGTTCCTGTTGTCATCGGGAATGCGCTCGCGCGCCAGCACCGGACGCTCCGGCGTCGGGACCTTTCATTCGAATTCCGCCGCGCCTACCTAGAACTGCACGCCTCGTGTCAAGGCACCGTCCACGACAAGGTTAGTTCCCGTGATGAAGCTGGCCGCCCGGCTCGCAAGGAACACGACGGCATTCGCCATCTCCTGTGGCGTGCCCATCCGTCCTGTCGGATTGAGCGCCAGCGCACTCTTGTACAGTTCGGGATTGCTGTCCTTGATCATGTTCCAGACACCGCCCTCGAAATAGGTGTTGCCCGGAGACACGGAATTGGCGCGTATGCCCTTCGCGGCGAGCTGATAGGCCAGGCCCTGCGTATAGTGGATGATCGCCGCCTTGAAAGTGCCGTAGGGGCCGCTCGCAAAATCGACCTCGCGTCCCGACACGCTGGAGATCGTCACGATCGCAGGAGCGCCGCTCTTTTCCAGATATGGCATCGCGGCATTCACCAGGCGGACCGTTCCCATCATGTCGGTGGAGAATTCCTTCTCCCAGCTTTCCTCGTCCTGCCCTATGGAAAGGGCGCTGACATTGGCGACGACGACATCAATGCCGCCGAGCTTCGATGCCATGTTGCTCACCCAGGCCTTGAGTGCCGCACCATTGGATACATCGACCGAACCGCCAAACGCCGCAACGCCCTTTGCCTTGAGGGCGGCGACCGTGCTGTCCACGTCCGCCTGATTGCGCGCGCAAATTCCGACATTGGCGCCCTCAGCGGCGAAGGTCTCTGCGATCGCCCTGCCGATGCCCTTGGTGCTGCCCGTGACGAGAACGTTGGCTCCTTTAAGACCTAAATCCATGTTCGTCTCCCTCCCTGATCATTTTGATTTCAAATGACGCGTTCATGAACAAGGCGCGCTCCTGCAAAGGTGAGGCTCATAACAGCAGTTGCGCGCGGACATTGTCTGCGTTGACGTCCTCGCCGGCCAGCGACCGCGTGATCTTGCCTTTTTCCATGATGTAGCAGCGCTCGGCGATCTCCAGGATCGTGTCGAGATTCTGTTCGACGAAAACGATCGTCGTCCCCAACTCAGCCCGGAACGATTTCAACGCGTCGCAGATGTGCTGCACGATCGACGGCTGGATACCCTCGGACGGCTCGTCGAGGATCATCAAGGTCGGATTTCCGATCAGAGCCCGGCCGATCGCAAGTTGCTGTTGCTCGCCACCCGACATGGTCCCCGCAACCTGCCGTCGCCGCTCCTTCAGCCGTGGAAAATACTCGTAGACGAGCTCGGGCAGCTTCTTGCCCTCTGGTCCGCCGATCAGTTCGCCGACCTGCAGGTTTTCCTCGACGCTCATCTGCGGAAACACATCCCGTCCCTGCGGGATGTAACCGAAGCCGGCGCGCGCCCGGGCGTCGGCCTGCAACTGGGTCACATCCTCACCTAAGAAGGTGATCGTGCCGCGCCACGTCTCCAGAAGCCCGATCAGGCACCGCATCAGCGTCGACTTGCCGACGCCGTTCCGGCCGATCACGCCGACGATCTCGCCGCGGGACACCGACATGCTCACGCCCTGCAGGATCGGCGTGGCGCCGTAGCCCGCCCAGAGTTCCGATACGTCCAGAATCCGATCAGTGGGCATGCGTCTTACCAAGGTAGATTTCAGCGACCTTCTCGTCCTGAATGATCGTCTCGAGACTGCCTCGCGCGAAGATCTTGCCGAGATGCAGCACGGTCACGCGTTGCGCAATCTGCCGCACAAATGCCATGTCGTGCTCGACGACGAGAATCGTCATGCTCTCGGCATTGAACGACTTGATGAGCTCCCCGGTCTTGAACGTCTCCTCCGGCGACATGCCGGCGGTCGGCTCGTCCAGCAATAATAGCTGCGGCTGCAGCGCCAGCGCCATGCCGATTTCGAGCCACTGCTGCTGGCCGTGCGAAAGAGCACCGGCCAATTTGCCGCTGTCCGACGCAAGATCAAGAAGCGTGAGCAGCCGCTCCTCCTCAACGTCGCGCTCCGCGCCCGAGAGGCGCCCCTGCAGCGCGATCTGGATATTCTGCCGGACTGGCAGCTCCTTGAACACGCTCGGCGCCTGCATCTTGATGCTCATGCCCCGCTGCACACGCGCAAAGGGGCGCTCCTCGGTGATATCGATGGAGTCGAAGAAGATGCTGCCTTTGGTCGGCGGATAGAGGCCGACGATCAGCTTGAACAGCGTGCTCTTGCCGGCGCCGTTGGGGCCGATCAGGCAATGAACCTCCCCGGCATTGATAGTCAGATCGACGTCGGAGACCGCCGTCAATCCGCCAAAGCGTTTAGTCACGCCCTTCACATCGACAAGTGCCATGTCAGGCCTCATCCGATTGCAGGCGACCGGTGTCCGCCAGAGTGGAATTCGCGTCACGCCGCCGGCGCCCGGTCCAGCGATCGACCACGAGCTTGCCGACACCGAGCACAAAACCCTGCGGCGCCAGCATCACGGTGGCGAGCAGAAGCGTACCCATCAGCACGAGCGCAGCCTGCTGGCTATAGACAGTGATGGTCTGGAAGCCGAACAGCAGCAGGAACGAGCCGACCAGCGTCGCCGTCAGATCGCTTCGTCCGGAGAATGCGACCCACACGATCGGCATGGCGGCGGCCGGCAGTCCGATGCTCGATGGGGTGATGAACTGCCCCCAGGACGTATAAAGGGCGCCGCTGAGGCCGGCGAGCCCGCTCCCGATGACGAATGTAAGCAATTGATACTTGCGGACGTCGTAGCCGAGCATCTCGGCGCGCTGCGGGTTCTCGCGCGTCGCAACTATCACGTTGCCGATGCGCGAGTTCACCAGCATGCGCAGCGCGATGTAGACGATCACGATCAGCGCAACCATTACGTAGTACAGCGCGGATCCCTCGATGTAGAAATCGCCGACGGTGAGCGGGTCCATGCCCTTCATGCCGTTGAAGCCGTTCAGCCGCGCAGTGCCGATGTGCCATTCCGGCCCGGCGGTCTGTCCAAGGAAGAACGCCAGCACCAGCGTCGCCGACAGCGTCACGATGCCGAAGAAGATGCCGCTGATGCCGCCCCAGATCATGAAATAACCGAGGATTCCTGCCGCGATCATGGCGATGAGCACCGACAGCACCAGCGCTGCGATCGTCGTCGAACCTCCGCCCATGTTGATGGCCAATACGCCATAGGCATAACCGGAGATGCCGAAGAAGAATGTCTGGCCGAACGACAGCATGCCGCCATAGCCCCACATCAGGCAGAGGCCGAGCGCCATGAAAACCCAGATCAGGAAGTAGGAGAAGTTGCCGACATCGTAGGAGTCCGCGAAGACCGGATAGATCAACGCGGCTGCCAGCACGGCGAGAAAGCAGGACCAGAACGTCCATCCACGTCCCAAGGTCTGCGGACCATCTAGCAGTTTGAACATCACACCCCCGCTTAGCGTCCGCGACGGACCAGCACGCTGGAAAGGCCTTCGGGCAAGACACGGATGATCAGGATCACTGCAAACAGCATGCCGATCTGGCCGATGATCTGCCCATAGCTTGCATTGAGGGCCATTCGAATCATCGCCAGGAACACGGCGGCCGGCGCGGTACCAAGCAGGACATTTGCCCCGCCGACCACGACGGTGACGAAACTCTCCACCACGAACGTAGCACCCATCGTCGGAATCAGCGTCATCGTCGGCGCGTAAAGCGCACCGCAAAGACCGGCGAGCCCGGCGCCGATGCCGAAACTGATTGCGTAGATCCGCCCGGTGCGCGCACCCAACGCCTTTGCCATCGCGGCATTCTGCATCGTCGCGCGCGCCATCACGCCGAATCGTGTCTTCATGAAGATCACATAGAGACCGATCAGCACAGCGACCGCACACGCGAACAGCACGAGTCGATAAGTCGAGAATGTGTAGCCGCCGATCGCAAAGCTGCCCTCCGGCGTGCCGATCCCCGTGACCGACGATCCCACGAACAGCAGCATCGATTGCGTGACGATCAGGCTGAGTCCCCAGGTGGCGAGCAAGGAATCCAGCGGTCTCTTATATAGCCGACGAACAATGAGGTATTCGACGGCAACCCCGATCAATCCAGCCGTCACCGCGGCAAGCCCCTGCGCAATGGCAAGCGGGACGCCGAGCTTCACAAGTCCGACCGTCACATAGGCCCCGCACATGATGAACTCGCCATGCGCCATGTTGATGACGCCCATCATGCCGAACACGATCGCAAGACCTGCCGCCGAGAGGATCAGAAACGCGAAGACGTCGGCGAATTGGTAAAATACCGAGAATAGTTCAGCCGACATCGTCGGTCTCCCGCTCCTTCGTCATGGACGCCGCAGCGATGCGCCGTCCGCGCAATCCAAAGTCATGATCCGATGAGTGGCGTCACGACTTGTTGGGCAAATGACTCGGCGTGTACTGGTCCTTGTCATTCTTCTTGGTGAGGTCGCAGCCGATGTCGCCAAGCCAGTACGGCTTGATCGTTCCGTAGTCCTTCACGACGGTCACCTCATGTTGAGGACCGACGGAGATCAGACGCATGCGGTGAGAAGTGTGCTGGCTCTTCGGGTCGATGCAGACCTTGCCTTCGGGTGCATCGATGCAGGCCTCACCAGTTGCGATCACCTTGCGCATGTCCTCGAGCTTGGTCGATTTCGCCTTCTCGACCAGCGCCTTGTACATGTAGAGCGCGTTATAGGCGTTGTAGCCCATGTCGTTGATGTAGAGTTCATCGGGGAACTTCGCGTGCCAGCGCTTCTTGAAGTCGTTGGCTTCGGGCGTATCAATCTCCTCGAACCAGTTCGCGGTCGCATGCATGTTGTTGAGCGCCGGCGGCTTGAACCGCTTGTGCTCGAAGCCGAGCATGACCTTGATCGACGAGCCCATCGGCAAATTGAGCTTTGCCGCGGCGGCCTGCTCGAAGAACGAGTCCTGGGCGGCGCCGACATTGATGGTCAGGAGCCAATCCGGCTTCGCCTTCTGGATATTCTGGATCGTCTGCGCGAACTGCGAAACGCCGAGCGGGATGAATTCCTCGCCGACGACCTCGCCGCCGAGGTCCTTCATGATCTTGCGGTTCCACTCCGCCGAGATCTGTCCGAAATTGTAGTCGGCAGCGATGACGTAGACCTTCTTTCCGAACTTCTCGACCATCCAGGGGATCAGCGTCGAGAACTGCTGCTCGGGGACCGCCCCCATGCTGATCATGCTCGCGTCGCAGACGCCGCCTTCGTACTGGTTGGTGTAGAAATACGGCGTCGTCGTACGATCGATGATCGGCCGGACGGCCTCGCGCGAAGCGGACGTGATGCCTCCGATCAGCACGTCGACTTTGTCGCGGCTGAGCAGACGTCGCGCAAACTCCTGATAGCGGGCATTATCGCCCTGCGGATCGAGATGGATGAGCTCGATCTGCCGCCCGAGGATGCCGCCGCTCTTGTTGATCTCTTCGACCGCAAGCTGCGAGCCGTGGAGTTTCGGCATGCCCATGAACGCAAGATCGCCGGAGACGTCTTCGAGCAGACCGACCTTCAATGGCGGCTCGGCTGCCTGCGCGGCGCCGAACGCCGCCGCCCCAAGCGCGACGCCGAGAACAGCAGTCCTGAGCAGATGTCGTGATTGCATTGAAATGTCCCCTTGTTGAAAAGCGGCTGAAATTTACGCCTTGAGGTAGGTTTTCAGGATCGATGCACCCATCGTGTATTTCGGGTCGACCATGTTGCCGAGCCGCATGCGTCCGGTCTGGCTGAGCAGCATGTACGCGTCGATCTCGTCGAAGCCGTAGTCGGCGCTCATCCATCGCGTGAGTTCGCGGTAGGCGATGCGGGCCGCATCCTCGAGCGGGCGTGCGCTGCCGATGGTCATGATGAAGTCGCGCGTCTCCAGACGCGGCCAGGCAAAGCTCCAGTTCTTGATCAGATCGATCTGGAGCGTGACCGTCGCACGCTGTTCGAGCGCAACGCCGGAGAGTTCGCCATCGCCCTGTGTTGCATGGCAGTCGCCGACGTAAAGAAGCCCGCCCTCGGCATGCACGGGCAAATAAAGAACGGCCCCGGGTGCGACATCGGGCAGGTCCATGTTGCCGCCATGATAGTCCGGCTGCAACGAGGAGATTGCCTCGATCTCGGGCGAGACACCAATCGTGCCGATGAACGGCTCGTAGGGCAGCGTGATCTTGTCGTTCCAGCGCACGCCGTTCCTGTCGACATGCAGCTTGCGGACGCGCTCAGGCAGCGGTGGATTGAGCATCGCTGTCGAGCTCGTCCCGACAAGCCCGCCGAACTCAGGGATGATGCAGGTCGTTCCGGCCGGCTGCTCGCCGCGAGTCTCAACGTCGTGGATATAAACGGCAAGGCAATCGCCCTTCTTGGCGCCCTTCACTGCGATCGGCCCGCATTGCGGGTTGAGGTAGGGAAAGTTCAGTTTCGCCGTCGGACTGTCGCTCTCGCTCGTAAGCACGCCGCCGAACGCGTCCTCGGTCTCGACGACAACGACCTCTCCCGGATCGATCGACAGCGTCGGCTTCGCATAGGGTCCGTAGACGTAGTGAAAGCCCCCCTGCTGCTCGATCGTCAAACTACGTTTCGTGCCGGCCACCCCCTTGGCGAGGCCGCGCTTCGACATGATGGAACTCTGCAACCAATCTTCTGCTGTCATGCGAACGGCTCCTTGGATCAGAGAGCGGGATGATGCTTGTGCCAATCGGTGACGCGCTGGAACGCGTCACCCGCATGGACAAGACCCGCTTCATCGAAATGGCGGCCGACAAACTGAAAGGCGACCGGGCCGCCGTTCGGGGCGAAACCGCCCGGAAGCGTAATGGTCGGGCTTCCGGTCATGTCGAACGGACAGGTGAAGCGCAGCAATCCGGCGATCAGGGAAGCGTCTTCGCCGAGCGTTGCCATCGTCGCGAGCGTGGGTGCGGCAAAGGCTTGGGCCGGCACAGCGATGAGATCGACCGTCTCAAACAACCGTCGCACCGCGCCGCGAAACGCTTCGCGCCGCAGCACGATCTTCTGATAGTCGGTGCCGGACTGCTGCAGGCCGAGATCGAGCAGCCCCGCAAGCGCGGGACCGTATTCGCCCTTGCGCGACGGGTAGGTCGCCTCGTGCGCAACCGCTGCCTCGATGCCGCAAAGCGGAAACCAGTCGTCGACAATGGCCTTGGTATCCGGAAAGGCGATCTCGCCGATTTCTGCGCCGAGGTCCACCGCGACCCGCAAAGCTTCACTGAGGACCTTGCTTGCGGCCTCATCGGTGCCTTCGCTGGTCCAGCGCCGATCGACACCGATCGCAACGCCCCGCAGACTGCCGGACAGGCCGGCAAGATAGTCCGGCACGGCCAGCGGCACGGCGGTGGTGTCCTTGGCGTCCTCGCCCGCGATCGCGCCGAGCATGGCACCGCAATCGACCGCGCTGCGCGTCATCGGCCCGATATGATCCAGCGTCGCCGCGAGTTCGAACGCGCCATAGCGACTGACCCGCCCCCAGGTCGGCTTCAGCCCGGTGATGCCGTTGGCTGCGGATGGAAAGCGGATCGAGCCGCCGGTGTCGGTGCCGAGCGAGCCGAAGCAGAGGCCGGCTGCGGTGGCGGAACCCGAACCGCTCGACGACGCGCCCGACCACAAATCCACGTTCCATGGATTTTTCGGTGGGTCGATCTTCGGATGATGATCGGCGTAGGCACCTTCGGTCTGCTGCAGCTTGCCAAGGATGATCGCGCCCGCCTCTTTCAGGCGCGCAACGACCGTGGCATCCTCACTCGGACGGAAGTCGCGATGGATGGTCATTCCATGCGCGGCCGGTGCGCCCTTGACCCAGCAAAGATCCTTGATCGCAACCGGCACGCCGTGCAGCGGCCCCTTGACCTTACCAGAGGAGATTTCCTTTTCTGCTGCCGTCGTTTCCGCAAGCGCGGAATCAGCCATGACACAGGCGTAACTCTTGAGCTTGGGATCGAGCCGATCAATCCGTTCAAGCATCGCCTTTGTCACTTCGACAGGCGACAGCTTCTTCGCCTGTATCTGCTGCCCAACCTCGACCAACCCGAGATAGCAAATATCTGTCGTCGGCATCGCCTTTTGTTCCTCGCTCGTCGCTTCCCAGGCGCATCAGGCCGATCGTCGCGCACGCGCCATCGGCCTGGCGACACGCATGTTTCGCCAGTTTCTTGTACGGCAAAAGAAAAAAGCCACCCGCCCCTCCGGAATGAGGTGACGAATGGCTCAAATGCCGCTGCTATGGTCTATCGCATGGGCTCAAGATCGAACGGAGCAGTCGCCGCTGGGATCAGGACGTCATCGGCCTGACCGAAGCAAATTAAGGTTCGACAGTAAGCCCGGCAGTCAAAAATACTAGGTTCGTGCCTAGCGCATTGTCAACGAGGGAGGTTGCACAAATTTCGCGAGCGTCATGCGCAGTAAATCGGCAAGACCTCTTGCACCGATATCGGCGATGATGATTTCCTCAGGGCTCCGTCTCGTCGAAAGCCATCAATGACAAAGCCGTCGGTTCCAGTTGGCATCATATGTTCGCAGTCCGGGCCCTATCAGGCCATGGGCCGCGAGATATTGAAGAGCGCCCTGATGGCGGTCGACGAGATCAACAATCACCCTGACTTTGATTTCTCGCTCACCGCGCATGTCCGCGATCCCCGCGGGGTCATTTCGGAATACCACACGGTTTGCGATGACCTCATTCGCAACGCAGGCGTCGAGCATATCATCGGCTGCTACACTTCGGCCTCGCGCAAGCAAGTGCTGCCGATCGTCGAGCGAACCGATCGCCTGCTCTGGTACCCTGCCCGTTACGAAGGGTTCGAATGCTCCGACAACGTCATCTATGTCGGCGCGTCGCCCAACCATAATGTGCTGCCGCTCGTGCGCTACGTGCTCGACAATTTATCACGACACATCTTCTGCGTCGGATCCAACTATGTCTGGACCTGGGAGACCAATCGCGTCACCCGCGAACTGGTAACAGCGGCGCAGGGAAGCATCCTTGCCGAACGGCTGCTCGAGCTGGGCGAAAGCGCAGTCGGGCACATCGTCGACGAAATCGTCCGCCGCAAGCCGCCCGTCGTCTTCAATACGCTCGTCGGCAGTTCGAGCTACGATTTCATCCGCGCCTTTCATGCCGCTACCACGGCGGCCGGTCTCGACATTCCGATGCTGAGTTGCAGCCTCTGCGAGCCGGAGCTCAAGATAGTCGGACCCGCATCCGCAGGATGCATCACGTCGTCAGCCTATTTCGAGAGCATCCGCCTGCCCGAGAACCTCGCCTTCATGCAGCGCTGGAAGGCGCGTCATGGCGAAGCCAGCAGCCCCTGCGTCGATGGACAATCCACCTATGTCGCGGTGTATCTCTTGGCGCGCGCGCTGCATCGGGCCGGGACGTCTAACATTGGTGAGGTGCGGCGCGCGGCCGCCGGCTATCGCTACAATTCGCCGCAGGGACCGGTCTGGATCGATGGTGCCAATAACCATTGCGTCCTTACGCCGCGTCTGGCCGTCTCGAATGCGCAGGGACAGTTCGACATCTTCTGGGAGTCCGACGCACCGGTTAAGCCGGATCCCTATTTGACGCAGCTCGACATCGCCGCCGGACCCGTGCGTGAGAAGTCAAGGGACGGAACGTCGCCGAGTGCGCTTCATTTGCGGGTTGTGAAATGAGCAAACCGTCTTCATTTTCCCTCCGCGGCCGCAAGGCCCTCGTCGCCATCAAGGACGAGCGCGACCTGTCGATCGTCAGGCGCCAGTTCGAACGTCTGGGAATCGACGTCCTGACATGGGAGCAAGGAAGCGCTCTCGCGTGTCAGTCGGATGTGACGCTGATCGACGATGAATTCCTGCCGCTGACCTCGCCGACGCAGCGGGCCTTGCTTGGACAATGTCCTGTCATCGCCCTGCTCGGCACGGAGACTCCAAGCCGGCTGAAGCTGGTGCTGGAACTCGACCCGGCGTCATTTCTGGTCAAGCCGCTGCGCTCAGCCGGCATCTACGCCGCACTGGTGATGGCGTTCGAGCGGGCCGAGCGCACCAACGAATTGAAGCAACAAGTCCTCAAGCTGGAAGAACGCCTGCGCTCGCGCCGCGTCGTATTGGCTGCCGTCCTTCAGGTGATGCACACGCACTCCGTTGCCGAACCTGCCGCTTTTGCGCTGATCCGGCGAGCTGCCATGGAGCAGCGCAAAACCATCGAGCAGATGTCGGCCGAAATCGCCGCGAACGGCAGCCTACCCCGCGCGACAGGATAGATTCGCGATGATCTAGTCGTTCTTCCTGGAAATTTCGGTGCCGGTCACCAGCGTCACCTCGCCATCGATGATGGGCTTGGCGACGCCGAAGAAGCGGAGGACGGCGTCGGAATTGTTGTGCATATCCATCGCTGCGCGATCGACGTAGCGCTCGTAGGTCGTGAACACACACGGGTCGATCGTGTCCTGCGATATGTAATAGCCGACAGTCGTCGTTTCGTTCGCGCGAACGCTCGCTGCGACTTCGAGCAGCGCCTGACGCATGACGGCCTCATGGCCCTTCTTGGCCCGGATAATCGCGGTGATGGTCAACATGTCGCCCTCCCCCGGCTCACGGATGATCGGCGGCGCCAGATCATCGTCCGGCTCGCGCAGCGCGAACATGCCATCTGTTCGCCTAATCGCTCAAGCCGTGACGCCGCTCCTGTGCATAGCGCACCAACGCGGCGAAGCGGTAGATGCCGTGGACGAACTTGCCATAGGGCATGGTGATGAACAGCGCGAACACGGCGCCGAGATGCAGCGCGAGCAGCGGTCCCATCGCCGGCGTCTCGCGCAACAGCAGCAGCGCCATTCCGGTGATGCCCGTCAGGAACAGCATGGCGATGAACCCGACATCCATGCCATAGCTGGCATCATCGAGCAGCGCGGGATCACGCTGTCCTTTCGCCAGGAGCAGCCCGATCGGCCCGACGATCAGGCCGATGCCGCCGAGCGAGCCAAGCACGACCGGCAGGTCCCACCACGCATACGGCGCCTCGCGTCCCAGAAGATAGTGATAGAGCGTGGCGACCGACGTCGCAGCAAAGCACAGCAGGAAGCCGTAGAAAGTGAAATGATGATAGAGCTTGCGCCGATCGGTCGGACGGTCGTCCTCATTGTAGCAACCGACCCCGCCGCCATGGAGATAGCGCAGCTCGCCGGCATCGCGGATCGCCTGGAAGATCGAGCCACCGTCGGCGCGCCCACCGGTCGGCTCGCCAATATCGCGCCAGAATGCGCGCACGCTCATGACGAGAGCCAGGATCGCATAGAGAAAAGCCGCGCTGAACAGCGCCGCCATCGCATTGTGCGGCATCAGCTTGTAGAAGGCGCCGGGGCCGGTGTGGACGCCGAAGAGCAGCGTCGGCCCGTTGAAGGCGGCAAAGCCGAAGATGAAAGCGGCCATGCTGAAGGCGGCAATCAGGCTGATGACGAGCCCATTGCGTGCGAACACGCCGGACAGCGCGCGCGGCCAGGCATAGGCGGCATAGGATTCGGCGCGCGCCACCGCCAGCGTCTTCGGCACATTGACGTTGAATTCATGCGGCGGCGAGAACTGGCAGTCGACATAGCAGGCGCCGCAGGCGTGACAGAGATTGGCGAGATAGTTGAGGTCGCCATCAGAGAACGACCGGCGCATCTCCATCGCGGGGAAGACCGCGCACAGCCCCTCGCAATAGCGACACGAATTGCAGACCGTCATCAGACGATCGGCTTCCTGCAAGATCCTAGTTCCGTGCATTCTTTGCCGCTTCCCGTCCTGCGATCCGGCCGAACACGCTGCCGATGGTCATGCCGATGCCGGCGGCATAGCCGCGTCCCAGCACATTGCCGGCCATGATCTCGCCGGCGGCGAACATGTTGGCGGAAGGTTTGCCATCCTTCATCAGCATCCGCGCCTGCTTGTTCACGCGCGTGCCGAGATAGGTGAAGGTGATGCCGGGCCGCACCGGATAGGCGAGATAAGGCGGCGTCTCGATCCGGCGCGCCCAATGCGTCTTCGGCGGCACGATGCCTTCGGTGCGGCAATCATCCAGGATGGTGTGATCGAAGGTGCCGGGCCGCACCGCGGCGTTGAACTCGATGATGGTCTTTTCCAGCGCCGCCGGATCAAGCTCGAGCTTGCCGGCAAGCTCGGCGATCGTACCGCCCGCGATCGGCGGGAACAGCGTCGGCATGAAGCTGGTCACGACGGTCGAATCGAAAATGATGTTGGCGATCTGGTCGGGCTGTGCGGCGACCAGCCGGCCCCAGATCGCATAGCGCTTCGGCCAGATATCCTCGCCTTCGTCGTAGAAGCGCTCGGCGTGTTTGTTGACGACGATGCCGAACACGACGGAGTCATGGCGTGTGATGATGCCGCCGTCGAATTTCGGCGCGCGGGCGTCGATCGCCACCGCGTGGCACTGCGTGGGATCGCCGACCTCCTGCACGCCCTTGGCCAGTAGCACCTTCAGGATCGAGCCGCGATTATAGGGCGTGCCGCGGATCAGGAAGTTGTCGGCGGCCTCGCCCCAATATTCCCTGAGCCATTCGATGTTGGCCTCGAAACCGCCGGCGGCGGCCACCAGCGCCGCAGCGTGCACCTCGGTCGTGCTGTTGATCGGCCGCCTCAGCTCGGCCGAGAGGAACATGCCGTCCTCGACCTTGATATCGACGACTTCGGCATCATAGCGGATGTCGACGCCAAGCCGTTCCGCGGTGAGATAGAGCGCGTTCAGCATCGCGCGTCCGCCGCCGAGGAAGAATGAATTGGTGCGGCCAAGGCTGAGCGTGCCGCCGAGCGAGGGCTGCCAGCGCACCCCCTGTTCCACGATCCAGTTCAGGATATCCTTGGACTCGTGGATCATGAATCTGGCGAGGTCCTCGTCGGTCTCCCCGCCGGTAACGCGCAAGAGATCGTCCCAGAATTCCTCCTCGGTATAGGGGCCGGTGAGGATCTCGGTCGCGGCGTCGTGGGCGCAGCGCATGTTGCGCGTATGGCGCGTATTGCCGCCGCGGTAGAACTTTGGCGCCCCCTCCAGCACCAGCACCGAAGCGCCCGCACGGCGCGCGCTGATCGCCGCGCACATGGCCGCGTTGCCGCCACCGATCACCAGCACGTCGTATTTGCTGCTCATTCCCTCTGCCCAACCGAAAGGCCATTTTCGACGCTTTCCGGGATGCCTGCACCATTGTCCATTTGTGTATACAAAGATATACATAAGCACCGCAAGCGCCGTCTTTGCATGGGATTGATGCGCTTTGCGACCGGAGACAGGATGGCAAAGCGGCCAAACAAGGCGATCGGATCGATTTCGCGCGGTTCCGGCGTTCAGCTCGGGGAAGCCGTGTTCCGCTCATTGTGCGAAGCGCTGAAGGCGGGGGCCTACCGGGCCGGAGACCGGCTGCGGGAAGAAGAGGTGGCACAGCGACTGAAGGTTAGCCGCACGCCCGTGCGCGAGGCGCTGGGCCGGCTTGCAGCGCGCGGTTTCGTGGCGCCGGCGGGCGGACGGGGGCTGATCGTCCGCAGCCTCGATATCGGCGAGGTGCTCGAGCTTTATACCATGCGCGAGATCCTGGAAGGCTCGGCCGCCCGGCTCGCCGCCGAACACGCCTCGCAGCCCGAGATCGATGCCCTCACTGATATCGAGCAGGCCTTTGCGGAACACCCGGACGATCCAGTCGAGATGGCAGAGCTCAACCGCGCCTTCCATGAAGCGATCTGCCGCGCTGCCCGCAATCGCTATCTCGATAATGCCTCCAGGGAGCTGCAGGATTGGATTGCGCTGCTCGGCCCCACCACGTTCTCCGTGGCCGGCCGCCCGTCGACCAGCCGCAGGGAACATCGCGCCATCATCAGCGCTATCGCGGCCCGCGACGGCGACAAGGCGGAGAAGCTGGCGCGCACCCATATCCGGGAAGCGCTGCGCTGCCGCCTGAAACTTCTGCAGAAGCAATAGCGCACGCTGCGCGCTATTTCCTTGCCCGCCGCTGCGTACGCGCCGTCCCCTCGAGCGGTGGGGTGGCGCGGTCCAGGAGCTCGGTCGGGCCGCCGAGCGAGTGCGTCAGCCGCGCCGCCGCTTGCGACAGCAGCGATGACATCGTCTTGATACTGTCCTTGGTGAAGCGCGGTTTGGGGCCGGACAGCGACAGCGCGCCGACGAGCTTGCCGTTCGGCCCGAACACGGGACAGGCAATGCCGGCACAGTCCGGGTCGCGCTCGCCGAACGAAACCGCAATGCCGCCCTTCCTGATGGGATCGTAGGCCTCGCCGCTCTCGCCATCGAACGCCAGGATGACTCGTCCTGCGGCGCCGCGGTCGAGCGGCAGCAGCATGCCGGCCTCGACGCGGTCGAGCGTCGAGTGCTGGGAATCGATGCGAAACACGCACAAGCGGCGCTTGCCGTCATGTCGGACGTGGAACGACGGACTTTCCGTGCCCGCGGCCACCAGTTGCCGCAGGACCGGCATCACCTGGTCATGCAGATTATTGGCGCGCTGATAGATCGCGCCCAATCGGAACGGCGTCGGCCCGAGATGGTAGCGGCCGTCGGTGAGCTGCACGAGATAGCCGAATTCCTGCAGCGAGGTCATCAGCCGCAGCAGCGTGCTCTTGTACATCCCGGTGTGCCGCGACAGCTCGGCGAGACTCATCGGCTCCGGCTTTTCCTCGAACGCTCCCAGGATGGTGAGCGCACGGTCGACGGCGGCAACGCCGGGCGAACGCATGGTGCTTCCTATTTGGAGAAGCCGGCGGGATCGATCAGCTTTGCGATGACTGGAAAATACGCATCCCCCATCCCCTTGTCGATCGTCTCCTCGAAAATGCTGCGCAGGAGCGCTGCGCCCCGCAGGTTCAGGCCGGCCTGGCCGCCCAGCTCAAGCGCATAGGTCAGATCCTTCAGTGCATATTCGGTCGAGAATGCCCGCAGCGGGAATTCCTTCGCCACGATCGCCTTCATGCCGTGATTGCGGAGCGCAAAACTGTCCGCCGACCCCTTGGACAGGGTTTCCAGCAGCAGCTTTGGTTCGACGCCGCTGTGGCTCGCGACGGCAACAGCTTCTGCCAATGCATTGACCGTCTCGAACAGCACCATGTTGTTCAAGATCTTCGTCACCTGGCCGGCGCCGGTGCCGCCGCAGAGCGTGACGTCGGTGGCGAAATGCCGGATCACCGGCTCGACCTTGGCAAACGCATCGGCCGTCGCGCCAACCATCACGCTGAGCGTGCCATCCTGCGCCGCCTGGCGGGTGCGCGCGATCGGCGCGTCGATCCACAGCGCGCGCTTTTCCGCCAGGCGCCGCGCAAACTCGCGGGTCATGCCGACTTCGGAGGTACCGAGGTCGATCACGGTCTGACCGCTTCGGATCGATTGCGCGATGCCGCCCTCGAAGGCCGATGACACATGCTTCGCGCTCGGCAAGCAGATGAAGGTGATGTCGCTGCCGCTGACAACATCGGCAATCGACCCGGCGGCCACACCGCCATCGGCGACGATCCGGGCCAGCGGCTCCGCCGAAAGGTCGAACGCCAGCACCTTCTGTCCGCTCTTGCGCACCAGATTGCGGCAGATCGGCTCGCCCATGACGCCAAGACCGATGAACCCGATTGTCCCTGTCATGCAGGCATTCTCCTCACACTTTGGGGCGGCACCCCGCCCGTCTCGATAACTTCACTTGACCAGCGGACAGCCGCCTTCGCTCATGGGCCGGAACACCTCTTCGCCAGGCCTCGAGCTCACGATCCTGTAGTAGTCGTACTTGTACTTCGATTCTTCCGGCTTCTTCACCTGCACGAGATACATGGTGTGCAGCACCCGTCCATCAGGACGAATCACGACATCCTTGTTGTACATGTCGTTGACCTTCATCTCGTGCATCTTGGCGGCAACGGCGGTTGCATCTGTCGTTCCGGCCGCCTTCACCGCGGCGAGATAGTGGTGGACGCCGCTATAGACGCCGGCCTGGACCATGCTGGCGACCTTGCCATCCATCAACGCCGCATAGCGCTTCGACCAGGCGCGGGTCACCTCATTGAGGTCCCAGTAGAAGGAGGTCGTCACCTGCAGGCCTTGCGTCGCCTTCAGCCCGAGCGAGTTGACGTCGGTAATGAAGACAAGGAGACCCGCCAGCTTCTGCCCGCCTTCGACGATGCCGAACTCGCCGGCCTGCTTGATCGCGGTCTGCACGTCCGCGCCCGAGGTCGCAAGCCCGACGACATCGGCCTTCGAGCCTTGCGCCTGCAGCAGGAACGAGGCGAAGTCCGCCGTGCCGAGCGGGTGCGCGGCCGAACCGATCACCTTGCCGCCGGCGGCCTCGATGAACTTGGTGGCGTCGCGCTGCAAAGCATGGCCGAACGCATAGTCTGCCGTGACGAAATACCAGGTCTTGCCGCCGGCGCGCGTGATCGCATCGCTGGTCAGCTTCGACAGCGCATAGGTATCGTAGTTGAAGTGAAAGCTGATCGGCGAGCAGGACTTTCCGGTGAAGTCGGACGAGCCTGGGCCGCTGATCACGAAAATCTTGTTCTTCTGCCGCGCGATTTCGAGGATGGCAAAGCCGGCGGACGATGCGGCACCATCAGCGATCATGTCGACGCCTTCATTGTCGAACCATTTGCGCGCGGTGGCGGAGGCAATGTCCGGCTTGTTCTGGTGATCGGCGGTGATGATCTCGATCTTCTTGCCGAGGATTTCGTTGCCGAAATCCTCCGCCGCGAGCTTCGCCGCGGCCACCGAGCCGCGGCCACCATTGTCGGCGAACACACCGGATTGGTCGTTGAGCACGCCGATTCGAATGACGTTATCGGCTGCCGACGCGACACTCACCTGCGCGGCCAGCACGGCCGCGATTATCAAACGCAACTTCATCAATGCGCTCCCTACCTAACTCAAGTATTCTGTCCGTTCAGGATGTCCTGCAGCACTGGAGCGATGTAGGCGCGGAATTGCGCTGGATTCTCGCTCATCGGGAAATGGCCGAGCCGCTCCATGATCGTGGCCTTGGCGCCGGGAATGCTCGCGGCGGTACGCAGCGTGTCCTCCGGAGTGCAGGAAAAATCGTATTCGCCGGTCAAGAGATAGAGCGGGCACTGGCGCACATCGATCTGGCCGACGCGGCCGCGCAAATCGCCGTCGACCCGGTAGAAATAGAGATCGCCCTTGAAGATGCCGGGACCGCCCTGCTTGTAGCCCCAAAGGGTCTCGTCGCGCGCGACCACTGGACCGTTCGGCGCGATCAGGCCCGAGACCAGCGCCGCGCAAACTTCGCCGCCATGGACATCGGACCGGTTCAGCCATGCCGTGTCGTACCAGGGCTGCTGGAAATCGGCGGCCTCAAGGCCGATCAACGCGCGAAACTCGCTGGCGTGCGAGATCGCAAGATTGAGGACGATACGGCCGCCGATCGAGCAGCCCATCACCACCGGCCGATCGAGATTCAGCGCGCTGCAAAAGGCGCGGATGATGGCCGTGTAGGTCGCGGTCGTCAGCCTGTACTCGTTGCCATACTGGCTGTCCGGCGGGTTCGACTTGCCGTGCCAGGGCATATCAAACGCGATGATGCGGAATCGCTTCGTGAACTCTTCGTCGACCAGCAAATGGCGCCACTGCCGCGCATCGGAGCCGGCGGTGTGCAGGCAGACCAGGGGAATACCGGTGCCATTCTCCTCGAAATAGATGCGGTTGATCTCGCCATCGATCTCGACATGGACGTAGCGTCCGACGATCGGTTCGACAAAGCCGCTCATGGCGCGCTCACCAATTCGCTGCGACGTGGCAGCGCCAGGAGATCCTTGAAGTACTGCAGGTGCGACATGAAGGGATGCAGATCGCCTTCCAGTGTCGCCTCCCCGCGCTTGGTAAGCGCGAGCAGATCGTGCCAGCCCGGCGGCGGCACCGCCTGCCAATAGGCGCGATACGCGGCCGGCGTCGCGCGATAGGCGAAGCGCCAGGACCGCATCAGCACCGGCGCGGGAGTCATATCGAGGATGCGCCCGCCGCAAATGGTCACGTGAAAGGGCTGCACCGTGGGTCCGAGCAGGCACTCCACGTCAAGCAGCCGGCCGCGGCCGATCAGCTTCTCGTCGCGCGACAGCAACTCTGGAATGGTCTTGAACGCATCGACCACCTGATTGTCGAACGCAACAGATGGCCGGTCGGTCGATGCCGCATCAGGGTTCACGCTCGATTCCTCCGGGCCGTTCGTTCTGCAGAACAGAACGACGTTCTATTTTTCTGTCACCCGTTTAAACGCACTTCCTGGCTGAACTCAAGGGGATTCGGCCGCGGTTGGCGGTCGAGCCAGCGCTAAAGGTATTTCCGCGCGATCCGAGGGAGCGCGGGCATCACCACAATGGCGGCGGGATGATCCGTGCCCGGCTAACGCGCCGGGGAGATTCTCTGTAATGAGGCGATGTCAGCGCGGTTGATCGCGGGAAGACGTCGAATGCAAGCGCGTCGACCGCCGCTGCTGGCGCCAATGATATATTTCGATCGAGGCCGGAGCGCTCAATGCGCGCCAAGGCAGCCGTCTTACGGTAAAATCACCGGCGTTGCGGCGTTTCGTCGTCCTGCTGTGAGCTGGCTTCATCCGCCGCCGGGAATATGGCGTCGTAGATCGCACGCGCTTCCCGGATAAGCCGGGCCCGCTCGAGCTCAGACTTTGGAACAAATCGAACGACTTCACCCATATGCGGCTCCAAGCCAGACTGGGGCAGTTCCCCGTTGGATGACAACTATCATTTCAAATAGATCGTAAATCCTGTCCGGATCCGCATCCCATCTGTCCCGATGCGGGCATAAAATGATCGTGAAATCGCGTGAGAGAAGGAACCGAAAGTCCCCGACTATTTCCTCGAAACGGTGACGACTGCCGAACTGATCGCTGCTTTGTCGACGACTTCTGATTCAAAGGAGACAGTTCAATGACCGCTCGCATCGAGACACCCGTCGGAGTCGCGGCGGAGCAAACAAATCCCGAGATCGTCAACCAGGATAGGCGCAAGTTGCTGACTGCCACCGCGATGGGAATCGCTGTCGCAGGCGCGGCCAACTTGTTTCCTGCCTATCCGGCGCCGGCCGACACAAACGATGCGATCCGGCCCTTCCGCATCAACATCCCCGAGCAAGACCTCGTCGAGCTTCGCCGGCGCATCGTTGCGACGCGCTGGCCCGACCGCGAGACGGTCGACGACCAGTCGCAGGGCATCCAACTCGGCAAGCTCAAGCCGCTCGTCGAATATTGGGGCAAAGGCTACGACTGGCGAAAGGCGGAAGCGAAGCTGAACTCTCTGCCCCAGTTCATGACCGAGATCGACGGCCTCGATATTTATTTTATTCACGTCCGCTCCAAGCATCCCAATGCGCTACCGGTCATCATCACCCATGGCTGGCCGGGCTCGGTGTTCGAGAAGCTCAAGGTCATCGGTCCGCTGACGGATCCGACTGCCCACGGCGGACGCGCGCAGGACGCCTTCGACGTGGTCATCCCTTCGATGCCGGGCTTCGGCTTTTCCGGCAAGCCGACCGACACCGGGTGGGGTCCCGACCGCATCGCGCGAAGCTGGGCGGAGCTGATGCAGCGTCTTGGCTATACGAGATACGTCGCGCAGGGCGGCGACTGGGGCTCGCCCGTGTCGAGCGCGATGGCGCGCCTGGCCCCGGCAGGCCTGCTCGGCATCCACATCAACCTGCCGGCGGTCGTGCCATCGGAGATTGCCGCTGTGATCGCCGCCGGTGGGCCAGCGCCGGAGGGACTGTCCGAGAAGGAACGCGCGGCGTTCGACGCGCTCAGCGCGGCAGCCAAAAAAGGCAACAGGTCGTACGCGGTGATCATGGGCGCGCGGCCCCAGACCATCGGCTACGCCTTGGCGGACTCTCCGACAGGTCTCGCAGCATGGATGCTCGGCCATCCCGGCTTCACGAATTGGACCTACGACAACAGCGATCCAGAAAAGTCGCCTGACGAGGTGCTCGACGACATCACGCTTTACTGGCTGACGAACAGCGCAACGTCGGCGGCGCGGATCTATTGGGAATACGGCGGTGAGCGCAGCCCTGTGCTGGCGGCCGGAGAAAAGACTTCCGAGATCTCGCCGCCGGTTGCCATCACGGTATTTCCGGGGGAAAGCTATCAAGCCCCGGAGACCTGGGCCCGACGCGCCTATCGCAACCTCATCCATTTCCACGAGGTCGAGAAGGGCGGCCACTTCGCGGCCTGGGAGCAGCCGGAGCTCTTCAGCGCGGAGATCCGAGCCGCGTTCAGGCCGCTGCGGCAATCGATGTGAGATGAACAGGCACGCCAACCGACGACCAACATCAGGGAGATATCCATGACCGGTGCAACCGAAGGCGTGAGAGTACGGGTCGACATGAAGCTGGAGATCCTCGTCATTCCCGTTTCGGATGTCGACCGCGCGAAGCAGTTCTACGCGAACCTTGGCTGGAGGCTCGATGCCGACTTCGCCGCCGGTGACTGGCGCGTGATCCAGTTCACGCCGCCTGGCTCGCCCTGTTCAGTCATCTTCGGCAAGAACGTCACCGCGGCGGCGCCCGGCTCCGCGCAAGGCCTCTATCTGGTCGTCTCCGACATCGAAGCCGCCCGCAACGATCTGCTCAGTCGCGGCGTCAAGGTCAGCGAGGCCTTCCACGGCGGCGGCGACGTGCACACTGGCACTGACGAACCCTATCTATTTGGCCGGCTGCGGGTCAGCGGCCCCGATCCCGAGCGTGGGAGCTACCAGTCGTTTGTCTCCTTCAGCGATCCTGATGGCAACGGCTGGCTGGTCCAGGAAATCACCGCGCGTTTGCCGGGACGGGTGGACACGGACGGCACGACATTCGCCTCGCGTACCGATCTCGCGAGCGCGCTCCGGCGTGCGGCGGCCGCACATGGCGAGCACGAGAAGCGCAGCGGCGGCCAGCGCGACGAGAACTGGCCTGACTGGTACGCCGAGTACATCGTCAATGAACAGGCCGGCAAACCGCTGCCGTCATAGTGGCGGCTTACCCGAGGCAGCGCGGCGGCCAGTCGCCGCTCCATGAAGCAGAGCGGCGACTGGACGCGGAGCGGCTGCGTTGCCCTCAGGCCCGCTGCGGCATCGCCACGGGCAAGTCGTGCTGCACCACGGGCTCGTCGGCGGCGATATCCTCCCGATAGGTCTCGGGCCCGATCCACACCGCGATCACCGTACACAGCGACAGGAACATCGCGTAGCAGGCGACCGGCCACCAACTGCCATAGGCCGCGACCAGCGCCGTTGCGACGAACGGCGCCGGACCGCCCGCAAGCAGCGAGCCGAGCTCGCGCGCAAACGCGAATCCCGCAAAACGCCGCTGCGGCGGGAACAGCTCGGCGAAGTAAGCGGCTTGCGGTCCGAACATCGCGGCCGTCACCACGGCCCTCGCCAGGATGAAGGCCACCGCGATCCAGATCCATTCTTTGGTACCGACCATCCAGAAGAACGGGAACGCCAGCGCCACGCCGGCGAGCGCGCCAAACATGTAGACCGGCCGCCGTCCGATGCGATCGGACAGCGCCGCAAAGCCGAGGATCGCAAACAGTTCAACGGTGAACGCGAGCATCAGCGCGCTCAGCGCCTCCGATTTCGGTACGCCCACCGTGGTGATGACGTAGCTGAGGCCGAACACCGGGAAGAAATAGCCGAGCCCGTTCTCGGCCATCCGCGCGCCGAGCACGACCAGGAAGTTGCGCGGATGCTGGCGCAGCGCCTCCATGGCCGGATTGCGCTCGATCTTGCCGCGCGCGACGACGGCCTCGGTATAGACAGGCGTTTCCGTCACGCGCAGGCGCACGAAGATGCCGACCAGGATCAACAGGAAGCTCGCCAGGAACGGCAGGCGCCAGCCCCAGCTCAGCATCGCCTCGCGCGGCAGCATGGTCACCAGCGCAAAGGCGCCGGCGGCAAGCAGATTGCCGACGGATACGCCAAGCGGCGCGAAGCCGCCCCAGAAGCCGCGATGCCTCGCCGGCGCATTCTCCACCAGATAGATCACCGCCCCGCCATATTCAGCGCCGGCGCCAAGGCCCTGCACCACGCGCATTGCGACCAGCAGCAATGGCGCCCAGATCCCGATCTGATTGTAGGCCGGCAGTAGCCCGATCGCGGTAGTGCCGACGCCGATCATCAGCAGCGTCGCGACCAGCACCGGCTTGCGGCCATAGCGATCACCCATGATGCCGAAAATGATGCCGCCCAACGGGCGCACCACGAAGCCGACTCCGAAGGTCAGGAACGCCAGCAGCGTTCCGACGACGGGATCGCTCTTGGGAAAGAACAGCTCGCCGAACACCAGCGCAGCCGCCGTGCCATAGAGGAAGAAGTCATACCATTCGAGCGCGGAGCCGACGCTCGCAGCAAGGATCACACGTAAACGCGATTGGCCGGCGCCGCCGGCCTTGAGCTCGGTCATTGGTTTCCATCCCTGTTGATTTGTTTTTTGGTCGTCGCAAGCGCGAAGCCCGCGGGAGTTGCTCCCCGCGGGCTTCGTCAGATTTCTTTTAGGCAGCGCGCGTGAAGTAGCTCTTTTTCGACGCGGACTGCGTTTCGTAGATCGAGCCTTGGCGCTTCGGCGGCGGCAGCGGCATGCGCACGGGAACGCTGGTCATGCGCGGCGCGACCACCGAGCCGCCGGCGAGCAGACGGCTGTCGAACTCGGCAAAGTCCTTCACGCCGGCCAGCGGCCAGGCATCGCTTGCCGCGACCTCATAGAGCAGAAGGTTGCGCGGGCGGTTCGAGGTGTTCGTCGCCGAGCCGTGCAGCGCGCGCACGTGATGGAACGACATGCTGCCGGCCTTGCCGATGCAGGGCACCGCACGCTTGATCTCGTCCTGAATCACATCAGGGTCGATCAGGCCGGCGAAGCAACCGTCCTCACCATGATGATCCCACATGGTGTCGCCGACATGCGACCCGGGCGTCACCAGCATGGGACCGTTCTCCAGATCGCAGTCGTCGAGCAGCACGCCGATCGCAAGGATGTCATCATTGGTGTGGGGATAGAACGCCCAGTCCTGATGCCACTCGACCGGCGAGCCGTACTGCGCGGATTTCATGTTGAGCTTGGAGCCATGCAGGCGCAGGCCAGGGCCGATCAGCTTGGTAAGGATGGAGATGACCGGCTCGCTGCGCACGATCTGATCGAAGATCGGGTGCACCTTGTGCGGCGCCTTGATGCGGCGGACCCTCGGGTTCTCTTGGGTGTGGCCGGGTTCGAGGTCATAGACGTCGGTGTGCTCGGTGACATCAGCGGCACCGGCGACCAGTTCAGCCAGCACGGTGCGGACCCGCGCCAGAGTATCCTTATCGAGCACCTCGGGGACGACGATCACCCCATCGCGCCGGTAGGTCTGGACCACTTCGTCTGAAATCATACGGCGGTTCCTCCTTTTGTTATGCTAGCGCTACCATGGCCGAATGTTAGCGCTATCATATGCAATGCTAGCGCTATCACTATGGATGCGCAATCCGGAATCGTGCAGATTCACCGCCACCATGGGTTCCAACCTGACCGAGACCGAAATCAGTTCCGACGAGGCGGCCCCGACGCTGTCGGCGGTGGCGAAACGCGCCGGCGTCTCATCGATCACCGTGAGCCGCGTGGTCCGATTGCCGGATCTGGTCGCGCCGGAAACCCGCGCCCGGGTCGAGAAGGCGATGCGGGAACTCGGCTACGTGCCCAACCTGGTCGCCGGAGCGCTTGCGAGTGCGAAGACCAATTCGGTCGGCGTCCTGGTGCCGACGATCGCCAACTCGATCTTTGCCGACACCGTGCAGGGCCTCTCCGACAAGCTCGAACCGCTCGGCTATTCCGTGATCCTCGCGCAGTCGCGCTACGACGCCGCGCGCGAGGACCGCATGCTCGCGGCGCTGCTGTCGCGGCGGCCGGAAGCGATCATCATGGTCGGCTCGCCCGCGACCGAGGACGGCAAGCGACTGCTGCGTCACGCGCGGATTCCGATCGTCGAAACCTGGGAGCTGCCGATCGATCCGATCGATGCCGTTGCGGGTTTCGACAATTACGAGGCCGGCGTCGCGGTCGCGCGGCACTTCATCGCGCAGGGCCGTCAGCATCTTGCCTTCATCGGCGGCGACGACCCGCGCGGCACGCGGCGATGGCTCGGCTTTGAGGACCACGCACTGGCGCACGGGTTACAACCGCCGCGCCGGCTGATCCTCGAACGCAACGCGTCCGGCAGTGTCGCCGCGCATGCGAACTTGCCTGGTGTCGATGCCGTGTTCGCAGCCAATGACGCTCATGCCATCGGCTTCATGGCCGGCCTGCGCAAGGCCGGGCTGCTGCGCGACGGCCCGGCCGCGGCGCAGCCGGTCGCCGTCGTCGGCCTCGGCGATCTCGAGATGGGACGGCTGATCTCGCCGAGTCTGAGCACCATCAGCGTCCATGGCGATGCGATCGGCCGCACCGCGGCGACACTGACGCTCGAGCGCGGCGGCGAGCGCCGGATCGATCTCGGCTTCGAACTGGTGCTGCGCGACAGCGGCTAGCGCGCGATCCGCGATCGTGATCGCGCTGAAGACTTTGGAACGCGCTGTTCGCGCAACGCATCGGCTGACAGACAAACCACTTCGGAAATCTGCATGAGCTGCCTGGACAAAGGACTGGTCTTGCGCCAGACCATGCCGATGGTTCGCGACGGCTGCGGGTCCTTGAAGCGGGCGACCGATACCGATGCCGAGCGCGTCTCCACCCCCACGGCCATTTCCGGGATCAAGGTGACGCCGATGCCAGCGCCGACCATTTGAACGAGCGTGGACAGCGAGCTCGCTTCCAGCACCTCGCGTGGCGGCGATGATTTCATGTTGCAGAACGACAGCGCCTGTTCGCGAAAGCAATGTCCTTCTTCCAGCAGGAGAAGCTTCATTTCGCGCAGCGCTTCGCTGCTCGGCACCGGCGTTCCCTCATCCTCGCCCGGCCGCACCAGCAGGAAATTTTCCGTGAACAGCGCGACCTCGGTCAACGAAGGTTCCGACACCGGCAGGGCGACAATGGCCGTGTCGAGCCGGCCTTCCGCCAGCTCCTTGATCAGCTTCGGCGTCACCGTTTCGCGGACGTGAATGTCGAGTTCAGGATGCATCTGGGTGAGATTTCCGATCACCTTGGGCAGCAGATAGGGAGCAATCGTAGGAATCATGCCGATGCGCAAGCGCCCGACGAGCTGGTCCCGCGACGCCCGTGCGAAGTCCCCGAGTTCATCGACCGAACGCAGGATTTCGCGGACGCGCTGGGCGAGTTCTTCGCCGAACTTCGTCAGCACGACCTGCCGGGCGCTGCGCTCGAGCAGCACGCCGCCGAGCGCCTCTTCCAATTCCTTGATCTGCATCGAGAGCGCCGGCTGCGTGATGGCGCATGCCTCCGCCGCACGCCCGAAATGGCCGTGACGCGCCAGCGCGTCAAAATAACGAAGCTGTCGCAGGGTAAACTGGATCATCAGGATATCTTATCGGTACAATCACGAAAGTCAATTTCACCTGATGATAACGGTCGTTTAGAGTCGTTCAAGAGCGACCAGAAACTGCCAACCAGACCCGACCAGAAACTGCCAAAGGAGGCGATGATGGATGACAAGACAAAATGCCCGGTCGCGGGCGGAAAACACAGATTTACCAACCGTGACTGGTGGCCAAGCCACTTGGACGTCCAGGTCCTGCACCGGAATTCCGACCTGTCCGATCCGATGGACGCGGAGTTCGACTATGCCAAGGAATTCAAGACGCTCGACCTGAACGCGGTCATCAAGGACCTGACCGCCCTGATGACGGACTCCCAGGAGTGGTGGCCCGCCGACTTCGGCCACTACGGCGGCCTGATGATCCGCATGGCCTGGCACAGCGCGGGCACTTACCGCATTACAGACGGCCGCGGTGGCGCCGGCGCCGGTCAGCAGCGTTTCGCTCCGCTCAACAGCTGGCCGGATAACGCCAACCTCGACAAGGCCCGCCGCCTGCTCTGGCCGATCAAGCAGAAATACGGCCGCAAGATCTCCTGGGCCGACCTGATGGTTCTTGCCGGCAACGTCGCGCTGGAATCGATGGGCTTCAAGACGTTTGGCTTCGCGGGTGGCCGCGTCGACGTCTGGGAGCCGGAAGAACTGTACTGGGGTCCCGAGGGCACCTGGCTCGGCGACGAACGCTACAGCGGCGAGCGCCAGTTGGCCGAGCCGCTCGGCGCGGTGCAGATGGGCCTTATCTACGTCAATCCGGAAGGCCCGAACGGCAAGCCGGACCCGGTCGCCGCGGCGCACGACATCCGCGAGACCTTCTTCCGCATGGCGATGAACGACGAAGAAACCGTCGCGCTGATCGCCGGCGGCCACACCTTCGGCAAGACCCACGGCGCCGGCGATCCGTCGCTCGTCGGTTCGGAGCCGGAAGCCGGTGCGCTGGAGGATCAGGGCCTCGGCTGGAAGAGCAAATTCGGCACCGGTATCGGCGCTGATGCGATCACCGGCGGCCCCGAGGTGATCTGGTCCCAGACCCCGGTGCAGTGGAGCAACTACTTCTTCGAGAACCTGTTCAAGTACGAATGGGAGTTGGTGAAAAGCCCGGCCGGTGCCTGGCAGTGGCAGGCAAAGGGAGCCGAAGCTATCATTCCAGATCCCTTCGACAAGTCGAAGAAGCGTCTGCCGACTATGCTGACCACCGACCTGTCGCTGCGCATGGATCCGGCCTACGAGAAGATCTCACGCCGCTTCTATGAGAACCCCGACCAGTTCGCGGACGCCTTCGCCCGCGCCTGGTTCAAGCTCACCCACCGCGACATGGGTCCGATCGTGCGCTATCTCGGCCCGCTGGTGCCGAAGGAAACGTTGATCTGGCAGGACCCGATCCCGGCCGTGGATCATCCGCTGATCGACGACAAGGATGTCGAAGCGCTGAAGGCGAAGATCCTCGCCTCCGGCCTGTCGGTGCAGCAGCTGGTCTCGACCGCATGGGCCTCGGCGTCCACTTTCCGCGGCTCGGACAAGCGCGGCGGCGCCAACGGCGCGCGCATCCGCTTGAGCCCGCAGAAGGACTGGGAGGCGAACGAGCCGGCGCAGCTCAAGAGCGTGCTGCAGAAGCTCGAAGCCATCCAGAGCGAGTTCAACGGATCGCAGAAGGGCGGCAAGAAGGTCTCGCTCGCCGACCTGATCGTGCTCGCCGGCAGCGCCGCGGTGGAGAAGGCCGCCAAGGACGGCGGCACCGACGTGAAGGTCCCCTTCGCGCCCGGACGCATGGACGCCTCGCAGGAGCAGACCGATGTCGCCTCCTTCGCCCCGCTCGAGCCGCGGGCCGATGGCTTCCGCAACTACATCGGCAAAAAGCATCAGTTCATGCAGCCCGAGGAAGCCCTGGTGGACCGCGCGCAACTGCTGCGGCTCACCGCGCCGGAGATGACGGTCCTGCTCGGCGGACTGCGCGTCCTCGGCGCCAATGTCGGCCAGTCGAAGCATGGTGTCCTCACCACCAAGCCCGGCACGCTGACCAACGACTTCTTCCTCAACCTGCTCGACATGCGCACGCAGTGGAGTGACGTCGGGAATGGCGTATACGAGGGCCGCGACCGCAAGAGCAACGAGCTGAAGTGGACCGGGACCCGCGTCGACCTGATCTTCGGTTCGCACTCGCAGCTCCGCGCGATCGGCGAAGTCTATGCCTGCACCGACTCGAAGGAGAAGTTCGTGAAGGACTTCGTGGCGGCTTGGACCAAGGTGATGAACCTCGATCGCTACGACCTCAGAGCGGCCGCTTGAGGCGCCAAAGGCTGTCGCAAGCGACAACCAAGAAATCAGGGCGGCGTTTCAACCCGAAACGCCGCCCTCTTTGCGTCCACCGTGCCGTGCCTGCGTCGGCCCCACCTATCCGCCTCAACTGACCCGCCCGCACGACAATCCTCCACCAGATCCCGCTGCGGCGCAGCATGCAAAATGAGACTGCCCGTCAAGCCGCGCGGCGCGGAGACGTCCGCGCTGCATCCGCCATCGGTTAGCTTTCGCCCAACAACCAGACGTCGCGGCCGTCGCAAACACGCGGGCCGCATGCAAGACGCTGCAAAATGGGAGGAGGAGAGCGATGTTGAAAGGCAGTGTGGGACTGATCGCGCTAGGCAGCCTGTTGCTTTCGGGCGCCGCAGTCGCGCAGGAGAAGATCAAGGTCGGCGTCACCGCAACGCTCGAAGGCACCTACACCGTGCTTGGCGAGGACGGCATCCGCGGTTTCCAGACCGCGCTCAATACGCTCGGCAAGAAGGTCGGCGACAAGGAGCTCGAATTCGTCATCGCCTCGACGGATGCGACACCCGATTCCGCGGTGCGCGCGGTGCGCAAGCTGATCGAGCAGGACAAGGTGCAGATCCTGCTCTCGCCGCTCTCCGGCGACGAAGGCATCGCGGTGAAGAATTTTGCCAAGTCCCGCCCCGAGCTGACCTTCGTCAACGCCGCGTCCGGTGCGCAGGAGACGACCTATGTCGACCCGGCCCCGAACTTCTTCCGCTACAACATGGACGGCGCGCAGTGGCAGGTCGGTCTCGGCAAATACGCCTATGACACCAAGGGCTATCGCAAGATCGCGACCGTCGGCGAAGATTACTCCTTCATCTACACCCAGGTGTTCGGCCTCGTGCTTGAATTCTGCGGCGCCGGGGGACAGGTCACGAACCGGCAATGGGTGCCGCTCGGCACCAAGGACTTCGCCTCCGTGATCGCCGCTCTGCCCGACGATGTCGATGCGATCTATCTCGGCCTCGGCGGCGCTGACGCCGTCAACTTCCTCAACCAGTATCAGCAGGCCGGCGGCAAGGCGCATCTGATGGGCGGCTCGATCATGATCGACCAGACCATCCTGTCCTCCAAGGGCAACGCCAAGAACGCGCTGATCGGCACCATCGCCGCGAGCGGCCAGGCCGACACCTGGGAGGATCCCGGCTGGCAGAAATTCGTGAAGGCCTATCAGGACTCCTTCCCGCCGAACAAGCGCTTCCCGAGCCCCTCGCTGCTTGCCACCAATTATTACGGCTCGACCATGGCGCTGATCCTGGCGCTGCGTCAGGTCAATGGCGACCTCAGCAATAACCAGGCAAAGCTCAAGGAAGCGCTGGCCAAGATCGAGCTCGATGCGCCCAACGGCAAGATCAAGCTCGATTCCAACCGGCAGGCAATCGGCACCAATTTCGTGACCGAGGTGGTGGATGACGGCAAGGGCGCCCTGTTCAGCAAGGTCGTGAAGGTGATCCCGGACGTGAACCAGACGCTCGGTTACGATCCGGCGGTGTTCGCCAAGATCGGCCTGCCGAGCCGCACTATCCCGGAATGCAAGAAGTACTGACCTAATTTTTGCAGGTGCGAACCGACTGTTGGCTGACGGCCGCGCGGCGTTCTCACGCTTGCGTTCTTCCTTCGGATGTTGAACGCTGGTTGAAAAGATCAAAAACATCCCGCGGGAGGGAGGGCATGAGCAAAGCGCTTGCCGTCTTCCACGGCCGGTTCGGTCGCGCGACGGTCTATCAATTGAACCGTCCCTTCAACGTGCATGCGCACCGCGAAGGACATCTGATCTTCCATGTCGGCGGCACACCGGCGCAGATCGACGTCTGCGATCAGCGGCGGCTCCTCACCGAGGATTCCGTCGTCGCAGTCAACCCGTGGGAGCCGCACAACTTCCTGCCGGCGGACATGGACAGGGGCGCGATCTTCTTCGTGCTTTATGTCAACGCGGAATGGTTTGCGCCCGACACGCCGTGCACGCAGGGCCTGCGCTTCGGCCGCACTCATTTCAAACGCAGCGACACGCTCGACCGGCTGATCCGCCACACCGCGGCGCTTGTGTGCGGTGCCCCCTCGCTCAAGAGCCTCGATGGCGAATTGCGGCGCCTGATCGATCTCAGCTACGAGGAAAGCTGGCGGCAAACCGAAGCCCGGCAGGAAATTCGCACGACTGCGGCGATCACCGATTTTCGCATCCGCAAATCCGTCAAACTATTGTCCGAAAGCCCCGGCGCCGAGATCGAATTGGATTCGGTCGCCCGCGCCTCCGGCCTGTCGCGGCCGCACTTCTATCGCTTGTTCCGCACCCAGACCGGCGTCACGCCGCACCTCTATCGCAATACGGTGATGATGGAGCAGGCGCTGGACGCGCTGGTCGCCACCGAAGCGCCGATCGCCGATATCGGCTACGATCTCGGCTTCTCCTCGCAAAGCGGCTTCACCCGCTTCTTCGCTGCCAATGTCGGCATGGCCCCGACCGACTATCGCCGCGCCGCCAAGGTGCTGCGCCCGTAGCGCCGACTTCACCTCTCCCGCTTGCGGGAGAGGTCGGCGCGTAAGCGCCGCGTGAGGGCTCTCTCCGCATCGGGAGTCCCAATGCGGAGACACCCTCACCCCAGCCCTCTCCCGCAAGCGGGAGAGGGAGCGCAGCGTCGCCTGCGGATTCGACCTGATCTTTGGCGCCGATAAAAGATACTCCCGGTCAAATCCGCCCGCTCGGCCCGCACTAAGATGCGGACAACGCGATCCGAAAAAGACGATCGCGAGCCTTGAGGGAACGCACGTCGATGGCACGGTTCATCGAACGCCATCCGGCATGGGCGCTGATCGCGATCATCGCGGTCGCGCTCCTGCTGTGGCTGGTCTTCGCGGTGTGGCCGCCGGGCCTCGAGCAGGCGATCGGCCGCAAGCGCGTCTTCCTCAACGCCATCTTCAACGGCATCACGCTCGGCGGCCTCTATTTCCTCGTCGCGAGCGGCTTCACGCTGATCTTCGGCTTGATGCGCAACGTCAACCTGGCGCATGGCTCGCTCTACCTGTTCGGCGGCTATGTCGGCTACGCCATCAGCGCCTGGACCGGCTCCTGGATCTTGAGCTTCGCGGTTGCTTTCCTCGCGGTCGGCCTCGTCGGCGTGCTCCTGCAGATCCTGGTGTTCCGCCGCATGGAGGGGCAGGACCTGCGGCAAACCATGGTGACGATCGGGCTTGCGATCGTGTTCGCGGATTTGATGCTGTGGGTGTTCGGCGGCGATTTCTACCAGATCCCGACGCCGAGCTGGCTGATCGGCCCGGTGCAGCTTCCGTTCATCACCGCGGTCAAATCCTCCGGCGAGCCGGTCTATCTGCAATATCCGATGGTGCGGCTCGCGATCTTCGCCGCTTCCGTCGTGATCGGCATCGCGATGTGGCTGGCGCTGAACCGCACGCGGATCGGCATGGTCGTGCGGGCGGGAGTCGATGATCGCGACATATTGGCCGCGACCGGCGTGCAGATCCAGGCCGTGTTCGTGCTGGTGTTCGCGCTCGGCGCAGGATTGGCCGGCATCGCGGGCGTGGTCGGCGGCACCTTCCAATCAATTTCGCCGGGCGAGGATACGCGCTTCCTGCTCGCTTCCCTCGTGGTCGTGATCGTCGGCGGCATGGGGTCGATCCCGGGCGCTGCGCTCGGCGCCGTCATCATCGGTCTCGCCGAGCAGCTCGGCTCGGTCTACATCCCGACCTACGCCATCGTCGTCACCTTCCTGATCATGGTCCTGGTCCTGGCGCTGCGGCCGCAGGGCCTGCTGGCGAGGCGATGACATGTCGTTGACGCAGCTTCATGCACCAGCGACCGCGGTCGAACGTCCGAAGTTCCGTGCCTGGCCCGAGCTCAACAATCCCGCCGCCTGGCTGGTCGCGCTGATCCTCGTGATCATGCCGCTGATCGCGAACGGCTTCTTCCTGATCGAGATCTTCGGCACCTCGCTGATCCTCGGCATTATCGCGCTCAGCCTGATGTTCCTCGCCGGCTATGGCGGCATGGTCAGCCTGATGCAGCTCACCATTGCGGGCTTCGCCGGCTACATGGTCGCGGTGTTCGGCGTCAGCGGCAACGCCAATATCAGCCTCGGCTGGCCGTGGTGGCTGGCGACGCCAATGGCGCTGGTACTCGCGACGATCTTCGGCACGCTCGGCGGCGCGCTCGCGGTCCGCACCGAGGGCATCTACACCATCATGATCACGCTCGCGATCGGCGCGGCGTTCTACTATTTCACCAACCAGAACTGGGCCATCTTCAACGGCCATACCGGCATCAACACGGTCGCCACGCCGCAGTTCTGGGGGGTCGACTGGCGCTCCGATATCCCCTTCTACTATCTAGTCCTCGGCGTCGCCGCGCTCTGCTATTTCGCAGTCCTATATGTCTCGCGCGCCCCATTCGGGCTTGCGCTGCAAGGCGTGCGCGACAATTCCCGCCGCATGGCGGCACTCGGCTTCAACGTCAACGCGCACCGCGTCGCGGCCTATGCGTTCGCATCCTTCATTGCCGGGCTCGGCGGCGTATTGCAGGTCTGGAACTACCGGCAGATCTCGCCCGGCTCGGTCGGCGTCGAACGCTGCATCGACATCCTGATCATCGCCGTGGTCGGCGGCATCACCCGGCCGGTCGGCCCCTTCATCGGCGCGCTCATCTTCGTCATCCTGCGCACCTTCGCGCTCGATGTCCTGATCAAATTCGGACTCGACGGCAATCGCTTCCGCCTCCTGATCGGGCTCGGCTTCCTCGCGATCGTGTTCTGGTCGTCGGATGGCGTGATCGGCCTTTGGGAGCGCTGGGGCCGCCGCCAGACACGAACCTCAAGCAGCACCGTTGGACGCCGCCATGGATAGCGCCGCCCATCGCCTCTCCGCGGTCGGCGCCGGCGCCGCGCTGGAATTGCGTGGCGTGACGCGATTGTTCGGCGCGCTGGCCGCGCTCACCGACGTGACGATGACGGTGCGGCCCGGCGAGCGGCGCGCGGTGCTCGGCTCCAACGGCGCCGGCAAGACCACGCTGTTCAACTGCATCACTGGCGATTTCCCGCCCTCGTCCGGCACCATCCGCTTCTTCGGCGAGGACGTCACCCGCTTTCCGCCCTATGAGCGGATCCGCCGCGGCCTGCGCCGCACCTACCAGATATCGGCGCTGTTCCCGGGCCTCACCGTGCAGGACAATGTCTACCTCGCCTGCCGCGGCGTCTCGCGCGGACGCTTCTCCTTCCTGCGTCCGGGAGCGAACGATGCGCTCATGCAGGCGACGGAGACGCTGGTGCAGGCGGTCCACCTCACCGCCGTGAAAGACCAGCGCGTCGCCGAGCTCGCCCATGGCCAGCAGCGCCAGCTCGAGATCGCACTCGCGCTCGCCGGCGCGCCGCGCTTCATCCTGTTCGACGAGCCGGCGGCGGGCCTGTCGCCGGCCGAGCGGCTCGAGCTGATCGAGATCCTGACCTCTCTTCCTGCGCATATCGGCTACATCATCATCGAGCACGACATGGATGTCGCGCTGCGCGTCGTCGAGAGCGTCACGATGATGCACAACGGCCGCGTCTTCAAGGAGGGCCTGCCACGCGAGATCGAATCCGACCCTGAGGTGCAGGAGCTCTATCTCGGAGGCGGACATGAATGAGGCCCGCCGCACCGCGCCCGCCTTGGAGGTCAGAGGCCTCGACGTCTACTACGGCCATTCGCATGCGCTGCAGGGCGTCGATCTCACGCTGGATTCCGGCGTGTTCTCGGTGGTCGGCCGCAACGGGATGGGCAAGACCACGCTCTGCAAGACCATCATGGGCCTGGTGCGCGCCAGCGGTGGCTCCGTGCGCATTCGCGGCGAGGACGTCACGCGCCTGAGCCCGGCCCGGATCGCACGGCTTGGCGTCGGCTATGTGCCGCAAGGCAGGCGCCTGTGGCGCTCGCTCAGCGTCGACGAGCATTTGCAGCTCGCCGGCGGGATGCGCCGCGGCCCGTGGACAGTCGAGCGTATCTACGACAGCTTCCCGCGGCTTGCCGAACGTAAGGATCACGGCGGCAGCCAGCTCTCCGGCGGCGAGCAGCAGATGCTCGCGATCTCGCGCGCGCTGCTGACCAATCCGCATCTCTTGATCATGGACGAGCCGACCGAGGGGCTGGCGCCGGTGATCGTGGCACAGGTCGAGGAGATGCTGGTCCGCCTCGGCGAAGACGGCGATATGTCGGTGCTGGTGATCGAGCAGAACATCGGCGTGGCGACGGCGATTTCCAAGAACGTCGCCATCATGGTCAACGGCCGCATCAACCGCATCATCGATTCCGTGCGGCTGGCCGCCGACCGCGAATTGCAGCAGCGCCTGCTCGGCGTCGGGCTCCACGGCGATGTTGCCGCCGACATCGACGCCGGCCCCGCAAAGCCGGAACCGAATGCCGCGCCGCAGCCCGCGCGCGGCAAAGGCCCGGTCCGCATCTACATCTCCAATCCCACGCCGCCGACGCGCTGGTCGCAGCCGGTGCCAATCGCCCGAATCGAGGCCGCCGCGCGAACGCATTCGGCAGGCGTCACGCGGCTTGAAGAGAGCACGCGGCAGCGGCGCGAACCGGCCGCCGCGCAGACCGCGGGCCCGCCGGTCACGTTGGTCGTCGGCACGCTCGACACCAAGGGACCGGAGCTGCGCTTCATCCGCGATATCATCGCGGCAAGTGGGCTACGCTCTCGCCTGGTCGACGTCTCCACCAGCGGCAAGCAGACGACTTGCGACGTCTCCGCGCAGGAGATCGCGCTGAACCATGGTCGCGGCGGACCCGGCGTGTTCGGTGCCGATCGCGGCGCCTCGGTCAGCGCGATGGCGGATGCCTTCGCCAAATGGCTGCAACGCCAGGGCAATGTCGCCGGCATCATCTCGGCCGGTGGCTCCGGCGGCGCGTCGCTGGTCGCACCCGCCATGCGCAGCCTGCCCGTCGGCGTGCCCAAGATCATCATCTCCTCCGTCGCCTCGGGCGACGTCGGCCCCTATGTCGGGCCGGCCGACATCATGATGATGTATTCGGTCACCGACGTCCAAGGCCTCAACTCGATCTCGCGCGCGGTGCTCTCCAACGGCGCCAATGCGCTGGTCGGCATGGTCAAAGCGCGTCTCGACGAGCGCGGCGCCCGGCAGCGCGAGACCGGCAGCAGTCTTCCCGCCGTCGGCATCACCATGTTCGGCGTGACCACGCCTGCGGTGCAGAAGATCGCGGCCGCGTTGAAGGACGATTTCGAGTGCCTGGTGTTCCACGCCACAGGCGTCGGCGGGCGCTCGATGGAGAAGCTTGTTGCTTCCGGACAGCTCGCTGCCGTCATCGATCTGACCACCACCGAAATCTGCGACCTCCTGATGGGCGGCGTCTTCCCGGCCACCGACGATCGCTTTGGCGCGATCATCCGCAGCCGTGTGCCCTATGTCGGCTCGGTCGGCGCGCTCGACATGGTCAATTTCGGCGCGCCTGACACCATCCCCGAGCGCTATCGCCAGCGCAAGTTCCACGTCCATAACCCGCAGGTCACATTGATGCGGACCACGGCGGAAGAGAACGAGCGCATGGGCCGCTGGATCGGCGAACGGTTGAACCAGATGGATGGTCCCGTGCGCTTCTTCCTACCCGATGGCGGCGTCTCCGCGCTCGATGCAGCAGGTCAACCGTTCTGGGACCCGGATGCCGATGCGGCGCTGTTCCGCGCGCTGGAGCGAACGGTGCGCCAGACCGGCAATCGCCAGCTCATTCGTATCAAGCGCAACATCAACGATCCCGAATTTGCGGCTGCGATCGTAGCCGCGTTCCGTCCTCTGCTCGGACGCGCCGGTGGACGGCGGAGAGTGGCGAGGTGACCCATGGCCAGGTTTGAACGCGCGGCGCTGTTGAAGAGGTTTCGCGACATGGCCGCCAGGGGCGAGCCGATCGTCGGCGGCGGCGCGGGCACCGGGCTCTCAGCCAAATGCGAGGAGGCCGGCGGCCTCGACCTGATCGTGATCTACAATTCGGGGCGCTACCGCATGGCCGGCCGTGGCTCGCTCGCCGGGCTAATGCCTTACGGCGACGCCAACGCAATAGTGCTGGAGATGGCGGGCGAAGTGCTGCCAGTCGTGACCAACACGCCGGTGCTCGCCGGCGTCAACGGCACCGATCCGTTCCGCGACATGGACCTGTTCCTCGACCAACTCAAGGCGCTCGGATTCTCCGGCGTGCAGAACTTTCCGACCGTCGGCCTGATCGACGGGATCTTCCGCGCCAATCTCGAGGAAACCGGCATGTCCTATGCGCTGGAGATCGAGATGATTGCCAAGGCGCATGACAAGGACATGCTGACGACGCCTTACGTCTTCAGCGAGACCGAAGCGGCGGCGATGGCGATCGCCGGCGCCGATATCATCGTCTGCCATCTCGGCCTGACCACCGGCGGCTCGATCGGGGCGCAGACCGCGCTCAAGCTCGAGGACTGCCCGGCCCGCATCGATGCCTGGGCCGAGGCCGCCCTCAGCGTCAATCCGCACATCCTGGTGCTCGCGCATGGCGGTCCGATCGCGGACCCCGCCGACGCCGATTTCATCATGAAGAAGACCCGCAAATGCCACGGCTTCTATGGCGCCTCCTCGATGGAGCGCCTGCCGGTCGAGCGGGCGCTCACGGATCAGGTACGCAAGTTCAAGGCGATCGGCGCCCGCTAGCGCCGAGCAAGGGAGGTTAGGATGTCAGGGATTCTCATCGGCGAATTGATCCTCTGGCTCATCGTGGCGATCATCGCGATCGTCGTCATCGTCTACATCGTCAACTGGCTCTATCACCGCTCGTCGAAGGAAGTGTCCTTTGTCCGCACCGGCTTCCTCGGCGAACGCGTCGTGATCAATGGCGGCGCCTTCGTGCTGCCTTTCATCCACGACTACACGCCGGTCAACATGAACGTGCTGCCGATGGGGATCGTGCGCTCCAGACAGGACGCCGTTATCACCCGCGACCGCATGCGCGTCGATATCGAGGCGGACTTTTACGTCCGCGTGCAGCCGACCCGCGAAGCCGTCTCGATCGCGGCCGCCACGCTCGGCCGCCGCACCATGGAGCCGGAACAGCTCCATACGCTGCTCTCCGGCAAGTTCGTCTCCGCCATCCGCTCGGTCGCCTCCGAAATGACCATGGAGCAGATGCACGAGCAGCGCGGCGACTATGTCGCCCGCGTCAAGGCTGCCGCTGCTGAGGCGCTCGCCCAGAACGGCCTCGAGCTCGAATCCGTCGCGATCACCGATCTCGACCAAACCGACCTCGAGTTCTTCAATCCCTCCAACCGTTTCGATGCCGAAGGTCTCACCCGCCTGATGGAGGACATCGAGGCCAAGCGCAAACTGCGTAACGACATCGAGCAGGACTCGATGATCAAGATCCGCTCCCGCAATCTGGAGGCCGAGAGGCAGGCTCTCGAGATCGAGCGCGAGAGCGAGACCGCGCGGCTGGAACAGGAGCGCGACATCGAGATGCGCCGCGCCCTGCAGCGCACCGAAGTGGCGCGCGAGCGCGCGCTGCGCGAGACCGAGGCCGAGCAGGCCCAGATCACCGCGCGCGAGGCGATCGAAAAGGCCCGAATCGCCAACGAGCAGGCGATCACGGAGGCCCGCATCGCCTCCGAACGCGAGACCCGGCAGAAGGAAATCGAACGTACGCGCGCGGTCGAGGAACGGGAGCTCTTGGCCCGCGAGGAGATCGAGAAAGCCCGGATCGCCAATCAGCGCTCGGTCGACACCGCGCGGATCGCCTCCGAGCGCGAGGTGCGCCAGCGCGAGATCGAGCGCATGCGCACGGTCGAGGAAGCCGAGATCGCGGCGCGCGAAGCGATCGAGAAAGCGCGCATCCAGCAGGATCGCGTCGTCACCGATGCCCGCATCGCCAATGAGGAAGAGACCCGGCGCCGCGAAATCGAGCGCACGCGCACGGTCGAGGAAGCCGAGATCGCTGCGAAGGAGGCGACCGAGAAGGCGCGCATCACCCAGACCATGACCGTCAATGTCGAGCGCATCGCCTCCGACGAACGTACCCGCGCGCTGGAGATCCAGCAGGTCCGCGCCATCCAGGAAGCGGAGATCGAGGCGCAGAAGGCAGTCGAGGCAGCGCGTATCGCTCGCGAGCGCACGCTCGCGGCCGAAAGAATTGCCGCCGAGCAGAATACGCGGCAATTGGAGATCGAACGCAACCAGGCGCTTGATGTCGCCGGCATCGCCGCGCGCGAAACCACCGAGGCCTCCCGTATCGCCCAGGAAGAACGCATCCGTTCGCTGGAGATTGCGCGCAACCGCGCCGTGGAAGAAGCCGACATTGCCTCGCGCGAGGCCATCGAGGCCGCGCGCATCGCGCAGGAGAAGTCCGTTGCCGCCGAGCGCATTCAGGCCGAGCGAGAGACGCGCGCCCTCGAAATTGCGCGCAGCGAAGCGATCGAGGCAGCCGACCTCAAGCGGCGCGACGCAATCGAGCGCCAGCGGATTGGGGTGGAGCTTGCGCTGGAATCCGAGCGGATCGCCTCCTCCAGGACCCGCGAGGTGCTCAATATCGACCAGAAGAAGACGATCGAGATCGCCGACGAGGAGCGCGTGATCGCGCTGTCCGCCAAGCGGTCCGAGCGCATCGATGCCGACCGCCAGGTCAGGCAGGCGGAAATCGTGGCGCGCAAGGAAGTCGAGACCACCGATGTCTCGCGCGAGCAGGCTCTGGAGGCAACACGGATCGAACGCCGCCGCGCCATCGAGCAGCTCGAGGTCGCGCGCGTCCAGTCGCTGCAGGAGGCCGAGATCGCCTCCCGCGAGGAGGTCGAGCGCGCTCGCATTGCCTCCGACCGCGGCCTCGACGAGGCCCGCATCGGCCGCGAGCGCGATCTACGGCGGCTCGAAGTCAATCGCGAGAAGGACGTCGAGACCGCTTTGATGGAGAAGGCGATCGTCCTCTATCAGAAATCGCTGGAGGAATCCGCGGCGAAGGTGGCGGCGGAAGATGCGCGGGTGCGCGCAACCGAAGCCGCCGAGCGCGTCGTCACCGCGCGTGAGAGTGAGATCGCACGCCGCCGCAAGACGGTGGAGGTGCTGCTCGCCGAGAAGCAGGCCGAGGAGACGCGCATCGCGGCCGAGGCCGAGCGGGTGCGCGCCGCGGTGGAAGCAGAGGCGCAGCGGCTGCTCAACGAAGCCGAGAACGTGCTCACCGACCAGGCGCGCTACTCGCTGTTCCGCCGCAAATTGCTCGACCGCATCGAGGGCATCGTGCGCGAGAGCGTCAAGCCGATGGAGAAGATCGAGGGCATCCGCATCCTCCAGGTCGACGGCCTCAATGGCAACGGCAATGGCAATGGCTCGTCGCGCAGCGCTACCGACGAGGTGATCGACTCCGCGCTGCGCTACCGGGTGCAGGCACCGCTGATCGATTCGATCCTGTCCGATATCGGCGTCGAGGGCGGCAGCCTTGCGAAGATGCCAGGCCTGATCCGCGAGGCGCGCGACATGCAGGGCATCAAGGATTCCACGACCCGCAAGAGCGGCGAAGCCAAGCCGCCCGCCAGTCCCGCCACGGGCGAGCCACGCCCGCCGCGCAAGAAGGAGTGAGCACGCGCCATGGCCAGGGTCTATGTCTCCACCGTCGTCAACGCCCGCAACGATCGCGTCTGGGCCCGCGTGCGCGACTTCAACGGCCTGCCGAACTGGCATCCGGCGATCGCCGAGAGCCGCATCGAAGGCGGCGAGCCCGCCGACAAGATCGGATGTGTGCGTGATTTCCGCCTGCGCAACGGCGACCGCATCCGCGAGAAGCTGTTGGGGCTGTCCGACTACGACATGTTCTGCACCTACTCCATCCTGGAATCGCCGATGGGGGTGGAGAACTATGTCGCGACGCTGCGGCTGACGCCGGTCACCGATGGCGACCAGACCTTCCTCGAATGGACCGCCGAGTTCGACTGCACGCCCGAGCGCGAGGCCGAACTCGTCGGCAATATCGGTGGCGGCGTCTTTCAGGGCGGCTTCGATGCCCTCAAGCGCGCCTTCGGAGGCTAGCGCGATGCGATTGAGTCCACCCGCTGTCGCGACGATCACTCACCTCTCCCCATCGGGGAGAGGTCGGATCGCATCGCAAGATGCGATCCGGGTGAGCGGGAGCGCTCTCTCGAGGGACCTGAGCCCCCTCACCCGGCGCTTCGCGCCGACCTCTCCCGTGTGGGGAGAGGTGACATGGATCGGAGGCTAGCGTGCCGCATATCGTCAAGAGCACGATCATCGATGCGCCGACCGAGGCGGTGTGGGGCGTGCTCCGCGATTTCAACGGCCACGACCGCTGGCATCCGGCAGTCGCGACCAGCACGATCGAGCGCGCACATGGCGCCGACAAGATCGGTTGCATCAGGCGGTTCAAGCTCAAGGACGGCTCGGAGCTGCGCGAGCAGTTGCTGGCGCTGTCCGACCTCGAGCAGTCCTTCAGCTACTGCCTGCTCGATACGCCGATCCCGATGTTCAACTATGTGGCGCATGTCCGCCTGCTGCCCGTCACCGACGGCGATCGCACCTTCTGGCACTGGGAATCGCGGTTCACGACGCGGCCGGAGGACAGCGCCAGCATCACGCAGACGGTTTCCGAAGAGATCTACCAGGCCGGCTTCGACGCCATTCGCCGGCACCTGAAGGAGGCCGCATGAGCGCGGAGGAATGCCCATGACCGTCACGGTAAGGACCTTTACCTCAACCGGCGAGGCAGCCGCGGCGCTCTCATCAGATCGCGGCGCGCGCTATTTCGGCGGCGGCACGCTGGTGATGCGCGCGCTGAACGAGGGCGACATCTCGATCTCCACCATCGTGCGCGCCAGCGACCATGCGCTGACGCGGATCGATGCGACCGGTTCCCGCGTCGCGATCGGCGCGGGCGTTACCTTTGCCCGCATCCTCGCCGAGCGCGATCTCGCCTTCCTGCACGCCGCAGCCCGCTCGATCGGCGGCCCGGCGGTACGCAACATGGGCACGGTCGGCGGCAATCTGTTCGCCGCGACCCCATATGGCGACTTCACCGTAGCGCTGCTCGCGCTCGACGCTATGGTTTCCGTGCAGGGCGGCCTCGGCAGCCGCGACGTGCCGATCGAGGAATTTTTGCAGACGCGCGAGCGGCAGACCGGGACGCTCGTGCTCGCGGTCTCCTTTCAGAAACCTGCGAGCGCGGACGCGTTCCGCTACCGCAAGATCGCCCGCATCAAGCCGAAGGGCGGCGCCGTGATCACGCTCGCCGCGCATCTGCCTGTCAGCAGCGGCCGCATCGTCGGCGCACGCATCGCGCTCGGCTCGATGGCGCCGACACAGATTCGCGCCCGTGCCGCCGAGTGGGCGCTGGAGGGGCGCACGCTCGATGCAGCGACGATCAGCGCCGTCGCCGCGGCTGCGGTCGAAGGTACCTCGCCCGCCGACAACGCGCTCGCCTCCGGTTGGTACCGGCGTGAGATCGTCGGCGTTCACCTCAGACGTTTGCTGTCCGGTCAGGAATAGGATCATCATGGCCAAGACCGCCCTGCAATTTCGACACAACGGCCGCGACGTCGCGATCTTCGTCGACGGCGGCACCAATCTCCTGGTCGCGCTGCGCGAATTGATCGGCGACATGACACCGAAGTTCGGCTGCGGCCAGGGCGGCTGCGGCGCCTGCAGCGTCCTGCTCGACGGCGAATTGCATCTCTCCTGCCTGACGCTGGCCGAGACGGTCGCCGGCCGTTCGGTGGAAACGCTTGATGGCATCAAGGATGGCCCGAACCTGCATCCGCTGCAGCGCGCATTCGCCGACAATTTTGCCGCCCAGTGCGGCTATTGCACGCCGGGCATGCTGATGGCCGCCAAGGCGTTGCTCGACCGCAACCCGCAGCCAAGCCGCGCGGATGTGGTCGAAGCGATCTCGGGCAATATCTGCCGCTGCACCGGTTACGAACCCATCATCAATGCCGTGCTCGCCGCCGCCTCGGTCGGTCGTGCCCGCGCTTGAAGGACTTGAGCCATGCTGGAATTGCGCAAGGACATCTTCGCCGACGAACGCGACGACAATCTGAAAGAAATCGGCAAGGGCACGCAGCGGCAGGATATGCTCGGGCATGTCACGGGCACCTCGACCTATTTCGACGATCACAAGCTGCAGGGCATGCTGCATCTGAAGGTGGTTCGCAGCACCCATGCCCATGCGCGGCTACGCCGTATCGACACCAGCGAGGCCGAGCGCGCGGCGGGCGTGCGCCGGATCATCCGCGGCAGCGACGTGCCGCGCAATCTCAACACCCTGCTCAGCCTGATCAATTTCGGTAAGGACGACGAGCCGTCGCTCGCGGTCGACAAGGTGCGCTACAAGGGCGAGCCGATCGTCGCCATCGTCGCCGACAGCCCGCGCGAGGCCTATGAGGCGATCGCGAAGGTCCGCATCGACTACGAGCCGCTATCGGCCGTGTTCGACGTCGAGGATGCGCTGAAGCCGGGCGCGCCCGTTGTCAACGAGACCTATCCGAAGAACGCGTTCATCTATCACGATATCTACGATCACCAGAAGCTGCGCTTCGGCGACGTCGAGCGCGGCCTCGCCGCGGCCGACCATGTGCTGGAGCAGCGCTACCAGATGTCGCCGATCGAGCACGCGCCGACCGAGACCAACGGCTCGATCGCCGCACCCGACACCAATGGCCGCTACATCGTCTACACCTCGACCCAGGCGCTGTTCTTCTCGCTCGACACCTGCGCCAAGATCCTCGACGTGCCCTCGAACACCTTTCACTTCATCGGCGGCACCGTAGGCGGCGGGTTCGGCGGCAAGGTCGATACGCTCACCGAGCCGCTCTCCATCCTCGGCGCCATGCTGACCGGGCGTCCGGTGCGCTACGTGTTCGGGCGCGAGGAAGAGATGCAATACGGCCCGCCGCGCGGCGCCGAGCGCATCTACATCAAGGATGGCGTGATGCGCGACGGGCGGATCGTGGCGCGCAAGATCCGCGCCTACTTCGACAGCGGCGCCTATACGCGCCTCTCCAGCTACGCCGCCGTCAAATGCGCCGCGCATCTGCCGGGCCCTTACACGATCCCCAACGTTTACGGCGACGTCTATTGCGTCTTCACCAATCGCACGCCAGCGACCGCGATGCGCGGCTTCGGCGTCACCGCGATGGATTTCGCGATCGAATGCCAGATGGACAAGCTCGCGCATCTCGTCGGTACGGACCCGATGGAGTTCCGCATCCTCAACGCCTATCGCGACGGCGACATGAAGGCGCATCGCCGCGAGGCCAAGAACTGCGCGCTGATCGAATGCGTCCAGGTCGCCGCCGAGAAGGCCAAATGGCCGATCCGCGAGGACTTCAAGCGCGCCTCCTCGCGCAAGGATGGCGGCGGCAGCCGCGCCGCGATCCCGCCGACGCCACGCGATTCCTACGCGCCGGTCGCGACGCCGTCGCAACAACGGACGACCTATGACCGCGCGCCGGCCGCCTCGCGCGAGCCGCCTCCGCCGTCGCCACCGCCCCCTCCCCCGCGGCCGCAGGCGCCATCGCATGGCGCCGCGCGCTTCTCCTCCGTCTTCGGCACCAGGAGGCGCTGACCATGACAAGACATCGCGGACGCGGCATCGCGTCGATCAACTACCCGATCGGGATGAATCTCGGCGGCGACCCCAGCCAGGCGCTGGTGCACTCCAATCCCAGCGGCAAGTTCACGGTGGCGCTGTCCTCGATCGATCTCGGTCAGGGCATGAAGTCGGTGACGCGGCAGATCTGCGCGGAGACGCTCGGCGTGCCGGTCGAGGACGTCTATGTCGACACCGCCGATTCCGATACCGGGCCGCACTGCATGGGCTCGTTTGCCTCGCGCGGCACGCATCGCGTCGGCAATGCGGTAATGATGGCCGCACGCGAGGCTCGTGGCGTGATGATGGAAGCGGCCGCCGAAGAGCTGGAAGTCAACGCCGCCGATCTCGAGACCGACGGCCGCGGTACCATCCACGTCAAGGGCGCGCCGCATCGATCCATCTCGACCAAGGACGTGGCGATCGCCGCGCAGTTCAAGCAGGGCAAGACGATCTCCGGCCGCGGCATCTTCCTGGTGCCGCTGTCCGACGTCGATCCTGAAACCGGCGAGATGTCGCCTGCCACATGCTACGCGCATGCCTGCCTGGTCGCCGAGGTCGAGGTCGATGACGAGACCGGCGAAGTCGCGATGGTCCGCATGGACAGCGCCTATGAGCTCGGGCGTGCGCTCAATCCGCGGCTGGTCGAGCAGCAACTGGTCGGCGGCGCCTGGATGGGCATCAGCCACGCGCTCTACGAGACGCCCGAGCCCTATTATCCCGACCCTAGCCACGGCCCGCGCGACTTCGTCGAATATCTGATGCCGGGGCCCGGCGACATCTGCCCGCACGATATCGCAGTACTGGAGCGCCCCGCCGCCGACGGACCGTTCGGCGCCAAGGGCCCGGGCGAGATGTGCGCCAACCCGGTGCTGCCGGCTGTGGCGAACGCGATCTTCAACGCCGTCGGCGTCCGCATCGATGAACTGCCGATTACGCCGGAAAAGGTTCTGCGCGCGATCAAGGCGCAGGGCGGCGCGCGGCCGCAGGCGCGGCGCTAGAGGCAGCAGATATGCCGGTTCGCAGCAACATCGTCGGCATCGACTCGCCAGAGGCGCTGGAGAAGGCGCTGCGCGCAGCCTACTATCTTGCCGACGACGGCATCGCGACGTCAGCCTATCTCTCGCTCGCGCTCGGCAAGCCGCTGCTGCTCGAAGGCGCGCCCGGCGTCGGCAAGACCGAAGCTGCCAAGGCGATCGCCGCCGTGCTCGGCCGCAAATTGATCCGCCTGCAATGCTATGAGGGCATCGATGCCGCGGCCGCGCTCTATGAGTGGAACTATCCGCGCCAGATGCTGGCGATCCGGCAGGCCGGCGACGAGACCATCGACATCTATGGCGAGAGCTTCCTGATCGAGCGGCCGATGCTCGCTGCGCTGCGCGCGCCTGACTCGACCGTGCTCTTGATCGACGAAATCGATCGCGCCGACCAGGAGTTCGAGGCTTTCCTGCTCGAATTCCTCTCCGACTTCCAGATCTCGATTCCCGAGCGCGGCACGGTGCGCGCGGCAGAACATCCAGTCGTGGTGCTGACATCGAACCGGACGCGCGACCTGCACGAGGCGCTGCGCCGCCGGTGCGTCTATCACTGGATCGACTACCCGACCGCCGAGCGCGAGGCGCGCATCGTCATGATGCGGGCCTCCAGCGTCGCCGAATCCACTGCCCGCGCTGTCGTTGCCGCGGTCGAAAAACTCAGGCGCGAACCGCTGAGCAAGGCGCCCGGCATCGCTGAAGCCGTCGACTGGGCCGAGGCGGCGACGCTCTTGCATAAGGGCGGCGCGCGTTGGCCGGACGCATTCAAGCGCTCGATCGGCGTCGCGCTGAAGGACGAGGAGGATCTGCATTTCATCTCGCCCCGGCTCGATGCGCTGATAGCGGAGGCTGCCGCGTGAACGACGAATTGCTACTGCCGCGCGCCGCACAAGTGTTCATCTCCTTTGTCGCGCTGTTGCGTAGCAACGGCTTCGCGGTCGCGCCGGAACAGACCACCGCCTTCCTCGCCGCGATCGAATTGCTCGGGCCGCGCAGCCTGGAGCACATCCGCCGCGCGGGTCTCGCGACACTCGCGCCGCCGCCGGAACGGCGCGCGACCTATGACCGGCTGTTCGATATCCATTTCCGCGGTGCTGAGGCCATCGAGCGGGCCGAGGGCGAAGACGAAGACATCGTGCGCCTGCAGGAGGAAGGCCGCGGCGAGGACGAACCGCCGCTCGCCGACGGGGCCAACGAATCCGGCCTCGCCGCCGCCCGCACCGAGGCGCTGGTCGAGCGCCGCTTTGCCCACGGCACGACCGGCGATGTGCTGCGCCGGCTCGCGCGCGAAGCGCCGCGGCGGCTGCCGCGCCGCCGTGGCCACCGGCGGATGCGGGCGCGCCGCGGGCCCTTCGCCGATATTCGCCGCACCTTGCGCGACAGCGTGCGCAACGACGGCGAAGTGCTGCGGCTCGGGCATCTGAAACGCCGCCAGCGCCCGCGCAAGATTCTGCTCCTGATCGACGTCTCGGGCTCGATGAAGGCGCGCACCGAGGAGAACATGAAGCTCGCGCATGCGCTGATCCAGGCCGCCCGCAATGTCGAGGTGTTCACCTTTGGCACCCGGTTGACGCGCGTCACCCGCGCGCTGCGCCTGAAGCGTCGCGAGCAGGCGCTGAACGCAGCCGCACATCTCGTCAGCGACTGGGACGGCGGCACCCGCATCGGCGACGCCTTGCAGGCATTTCTCGCCGTGCCGCGGTTCGGCGGCTACGCGCGCGGCGCCGCCGTGGTCGTGGTCTCCGACGGATTGGAGCGCGGCGACATCTCAGCCTTGCGCGACGCGGTCGCCAAATTGTCGCGACGCGCCTGGTCCCTGAGTTGGCTGACGCCGCTTGCGAGCGGACCTGACTTCCGGCCGCAGACCGAAGCGCTGATCGCGATCGCGCGTTTCGTCGATGACCTCTCCGACGGCGGATCGAGCGCCGCCGTCGTATCGCATCTGTTGTCGCTCGGAGGAAGGAGAGCGGCATGACCGACATTGTCGACGCCCACCACCACATCTGGCGGCAGGCGGATCTCGCCTGGCTGTCCGGCCCGATGCAGCCGCGCATCTTCGGCCCCTATGAGCCGATCCGCCGCGACTATCCGATCCGCGAATATCTCGACGACCTCGCCGGCACCGGCGTGATCCGCTCGGTCTATGTCCAGACCAACTGGCCCACTGATCGCTTCGAGGATGAGGCGGCCTGGGTGCAGCAGACAGCGGGCGAGCACGGCTGGCCGCATGCCATCGTTGCCTATGCCGACTTCTCCGCCAGCGACGTGCGCCCGCAACTCGACCGCCTCGCGCGCTATCCGCTGGTGCGTGGCGTGCGCATGCAACTGCACTGGCATGAAAATCCGCTCTACCGTTTCGCCGCGCGGCCCGATCTCTGTGCCGATCCCGTGATCCGCCGCAACGTCGGCCACCTTGCTGATTATGGCTGGAGTTTTGACCTGCAGGTGTTCGCACCGCAGATGGCGGATGCCGCCGGCCTCGCCGAATCCTGCCCCGACGTGACCTTCATCCTGCAGCACGCCGGCATGCTGGAAGACCTGTCGCCGGCAGGCCGCGCCGCCTGGCGCGCCGGCATGGCAAGGCTCGCACGCTGCCCGAACGTGGTCTCGAAACTTTCGGGGCTCGGCACCTTCATCCATCGCAACGACCTCGCACATATCCGTGGGATCATTGAAGACACCGTCAATGTCTTCGGCGCCGAGCGCTGCCTGTTCGGCTCAAACTTTCCGATCGAGAAACTCTGGACCAGCTACCGCGAACTGATCGCCACCTATCGCGCGGCCACCGTGCAGCTTCGAGGTGAGCAGCGCGACGCCATCTTCAGGGCCACCGCGATGCGCGTCTATCGTATCGGATGACGGCGCACGAAGTCGCACAAAGCAAGATCAATCGGGAGGGAATGGATGCCGCTGGAAATCAAGATCCTGGACTATGGCGATATCGAGTTGGAGTCGAGCTTCCTCGTGCTCGGGCGCGACTGCGGCCGCACCCGGCGCGTGCTGACGCTCGGTTTCCTGATCCTCGGCGGCCCCTATCCTGTCGTGGTCGACACCGGCTATCGCTCCAACCAGATCATGGAGACGCTGGGCATGCGCGGCCTGCAATTCCATGAGAACATGATCGAGAACCAGCTTGCGCGTCACGGCGTACGCGTGGGCGACGTGCGCTTCGTCTGCCACACTCATCTCCATATCGACCACGCCGGCAAGGACGATCTGTTTCCGATGAACACGACCGTCGTTCTCAACCGCCGCGAGCTGGAATATTCCGTGTCCGGCCTGATGCATCCGCAATATCCGGCGCCCGACATCAAGCACCTGGTCGACCGCTTGCACACCAAAGGCGCGCTGCGCTTCCTCGATCTCGAGATCACCGGCCCGATCGAACTGATGCCCGGCGTCTATTGCGACGCCGCCAATGCTCACACCGAGGGCTCGATGAATATCCACGTCCACACCGCTGATGGCATCGCCACCATCTGCGGCGACGTGATCTATGATTTCAACGACCAGATCGTGACGCCCTTCAACGAGATCCATGACTGGGAGCCGCGAACCACCGGCAACCACGGCACCAGCAAGCGCGCGGAGAAGGCCGCGATCAAGAAGCTGCTCAGCAGCTCGCGCTATCTGCTGCCGGTCCACGACCGACCCGCCAAGATCGAAGGCGGTGCAGTGGTCGGCCGATTGCACGACCAGGTGCCGGGCCCGATCGTGCAGAGCCTGCCGGAGCGCCACTGGTTCCCGGCGTGAGCGCAAGAGGACTTTAGCCGATGACGCACGTCACGCTGCGGCCGGAATTCGAGAACCTGATCGATCCCTATGCGCCGGTCGGCCAGGTGGGCACCGGCTTCGAGTTCACGGAGGGCCCGATCTGGCATCCGACCGATCATTATCTGTTGTTCTCGGACATGCCGGCCGACGTGCGCCGGCGCTGGGATGCGCGGCGCGGCGTGGTCGAGGTCAGGCGCCCCTCCAACAAATGTAACGGGATGACCTATGACTCGGAGTTGAACCTGATCGTCTGCGAGCACGCCACCTCCTCGCTGATCCGCGAGCGGCCGGATGGACGGCGCGACGTGCTCGCTTCGCATTTCGAGAACCAGGAGCTCAACAGCCCGAACGACGTCTGTGTCCATTCGAGCGGCGCGATCTATTTCTCCGATCCATGGTATGGCCGCATGCCGGTCTATGGCGTCGAGCGGCCGCGCCAGCTCGGCTTCCAGGGCGTCTATCGCGTGCCGCCAGGTGGCGGCGCAGCCCGCCTGCTCGTCGATCGCAATTTGTTCGAGCAACCGAACGGGCTCTGTTTCTCGCCGGACGAGCGTGCGCTCTACGTCAACGACACCGTGCGGGCGCTGATCCGCGCCTTCGACGTCGAGGCCGACGGCGCGCTCGCTAATCCGCGCGTCTTTGCCAGCAACATCCGTTCAGAGTTCGAGCCCGGCGTGCCCGACGGCATGAAGTGCGATCAGCACGGCAATGTCTGGGTCACCGCGCCCGGCGGCGTCTGGGTCTATTCGCGCAGCGGCGAATTGCTCGGCAAGGTGCGCCTGCCCGAGCTTGTCGCCAATCTCGCCTGGGGCGGTCCTGACTTCCGCACGCTTTATCTGACCGCGACCCATTCGGTCTACGCGATCCCGACCAAGGTCGGTCCGCGCCACGAGCCCTATATGAGCGGCCGGCGCGGCGGCACTGCGGCCGCTTCTTCGGCGCCCGCCCCTCACCTGACCGATGGCGAGATGCGGCTTGATCCGCAGCGCTGCGCGATGATCATCCAGGATCTGCAGAACGATGTCATCATGGACGGCGGCGCGTTCGCGGAATCAGGCGCGCCGGCGCACGCGCGGCAACAGCGCGTCGTCGACAATGTTCGTCGCCTTGCGGAAGTCGCGCGCTCGCGCGGCGTCGTCATCATCCATGTCTGGTTCATCGTCGAGCCGGGCGCGCCGGGCGTCACACTGAATGCACCGCTGTTCGAAGGCCTGGTCGACAACAAGGCGATGGTGCGCGGCAGTTGGGGCGCGGCGCCGGTGTCCGGGCTCGAGCCATGCGCGGGCGATTTCGTCGTCGAGAAGATGCGCATGAGCGCCTGGGAGGGCACGCGGCTGGAAACCATCTTGAAGGCCACAGGCCGCGACATGATCATCAATACCGGTGCCTGGACCAACATGTCGGTCGAGCACACCGCCCGCACCGGCGCTGACAAGGGCTATTTCATGATCGTGCCAGAGGATTGCTGCTCGACCATGAATGCGGACTGGCACAATGCCTCGATCAACTTCGCGCTGCAGAACGTTTCCGTCGTGACCAATGCCGACACCGTTATCAAGGCCCTGGAGTGAAAGGCGCAAGTACGTGCCAAAGCTCCTTCATCTCGCCTGCTCGCCGCGCGCCGATTCGGAATCGGCTGCCGGCGCGCGCGCCTTCCTCGACCATTTTCGGAAAGTGCGACCGGACTGGGACATCGACCTGATGAACCTCTGGAGCGATCATTTACCAGAATTTTCCGGCGCGATCCTCGATGCCAAATACGCCCGCCTGAAGGGCCAGGCTTTCACTGATGCCGAGCGTGACGGCTTCGCCGCCGCCGAGCGCATCGCCTTGCGTCTCGCTCTCGCCGACCGCGTGCTGATCTCGACACCGATGTGGAACTTTGGCATTCCTTACAAGCTCAAGCATTGGCTCGACGTCATCATCCAGCCCGGGCTGACGTTCCGTTTCGATCCGTCGCAAGGTTATCTGCCGCTGCTCAAAGACCGGCCGACGCTCGTCATCCTCGCCAGCGGCAGCGACTTCATCACCGGCATGAATCGCGGACGCATCGATATGGCCACGCCCTATTTGCGCGAGGCGCTCCGCTTCATCGGCATCAGCAGCGTGCGTTTCGTGCCGATCGGGCCCACCACCGGCCCGGCCGAACCAATCCGAATCGCGCGCGAGCATGCCCATCGCCGTCTCGCCGAGATGGCGGTGAACTTCTGATCAGGCGATCCCGAGGGAATGCACGCCGATCATTCCCGCCAGCACAACGAGCGCGATCGCGCTGAGCCTGTAGCCGATCGCAGGGCCTACCCTGCCGCCAAACCCATGGCGTAGCGAAGTGCCGAGCAGAACCCAGCCGGCGCCAACTGTGACAATCTGGGTCGCCAAAGCCGCAAGCCAGGGCAGCAGCTCGACCGATCGCCGATGGCAGGATCGTGAAGGCAAAGATGATCGCCTTGGGATTCAGCAAGGTGGTGACGAAGACACGGCCAAAGGTCACCGGCGCAGCGTCGCCCACCTGACGAGCTCCATGACGCCAGAGCATCGCAGCGAGATAGATGAGATAGATCACAACGGCGATCCGAAGGCCGATCCCGAACTCAGGTAACGTCGCGATGACCGGGCCCAGGATGGATCGCAGCAAAACGATGGCGAGGAGGTAACCGCTCAGCTCCGCCGCCAGCAGATGGGCCGAGCGACATGGTCCGACGCCGGCTCCCGATGTAGCAAGCAACGTATTGGTTGGGCCTGGCGTTGCCAGCAACGACAGCGTGGCCGCGACGAAAGTAACCTTGTCCATTGGCCCATTTATCGGGACTTCGAGCGATGCCGCCTTGATCTCGATCACGAATTGGTCGATCGAGTGTTGACTGGTTGTCAGATACCGATGCGGCTATCCGCCATTTTTCCTAACGATTTCAACGTGATTTGCCGCGTCCAGACCTTCGCACAAAAATAAATCGCTTAACCCGTCGGGCAAATCAGTGATTTAACTCCGCGCGTCTCAGCGCGAATGAGGGGCGGGTCGCGATCGTCACGAACGTTG